>DASYUW010000056.1:0-3826 GCA_036000845.1 Burkholderiales bacterium | reverse complement strand
ATCCTGATCGCCGCCGAGGCGATCGGCCTCGGGCGCGCGGCACTCGCGCGCGCGGTCGCCTACGCCAACGAGCGGGTGGTTTTCGACCGGCCGATCGGGCAGAACCAGGCGATCCAGCATCCGCTGGCCCGAGGCTGGATGGAACTCGAGGCGGCGAACCTGATGGTGTTCAAGGCGGCGGCGCTTTACGACCGGGGAGAACCCTGCGGCGCGGAATCGAATGCGGCCAAGTATCTCGCGGCCGAGGCCTGCTTCCGCAGCTGTGAACAGGCGCTGCTCACGCACGGCGGCATGGGCTACGCCAAGGAGTATCACATCGAGCGCTACCTGCGCGAAGCGATGATTCCGCGCCTTGCGCCGGTCAGCCCTCAACTCATCCTCTGCTTCATCGCCGAGAAGGTGCTGGGCTTGCCGAAGTCGTACTGAAAGCCGAAAGCGCTCAACACGGAGGACGCGGAGGAAAACCAGAAACGAGGAAAATGCTTGTGGGCGTTAAGAAAGCTGGTCCCGAAGTGACTTCCGATGGCAGGTGTTAACTCTTGAAGGTTTTTCCCTCTCTTGCCTTTCCTCCGTGTCCTCCGTGGTAAGTGTTGGTCTGTCGCCGTGGCACCGACAACCTGTTAACGCTCCCCGCGCCGTCCCATCGTCCTGCGGCCCTTGTTCCTGGCCGAGGCCGGGTTTGTGCCGCGCATGGGCGTTTGGCGCCGCCCTCCCGGGCGCTGGTTCTTGGACGGAGGCCCCGGGTTCTTGGCGCCGGCCAGTCTTTTCACCCTCTCGATCGCGCCGGTAAGCGCCGCGATGTTGGGTTTATGCTGGGAATCCGGGCCGTTCTTCTGCAATTCTTCCTGCTCGTGCTTGAGGAGTTCCTGCAGCTTGCGCAGCGCCTCGTTGCACGCCGATGCCAGGCTGGTCTCTTTCGCCATTTCCTGCCGGTGCATCTCGATGTGCGCGATGCCGTCGGTGATTTCGTCGCTTGCCGGTTCCGTGTTCACTATCTGATTCTCCTTCTTCGGTGCACTTTCTCGATACGTCCGTGCATCACCGCTATGGCGGAATGCAAAATTCCTACAGGCAATTTAACCAGGCTACTCGTCTCTGCCGGACCGAAGCAGGAAAACCACGTATAACCGCCTTCGCGTTCAAGAACGGAAGGGCGGGCCGGAATAGCATTCTCGGGAGACGCAGAAGAAAGCCGCACTCGGCATATTGTATCTTTTAGTGACGCCCGAGCCACACGATCATCGCGGCGATCAATACGATCGAGCCACCCAGCGCGAGCATCCAGCCGGCGGTCCGTGGAAAGGCTTCGACCCATGCGTCGAGCGTCATATGCATCGTGTCCGCGCTTTTGCCGAGTTGCCTGGGCGAGTACCACCGGTTTACGCGCGCTTCCAGTGCGCGCAATGCATCGGTGGAAAAGACGAGCATGATGCCGATGACCACGGCCAATGCGCCGCCTGCAACCAGGATCCATATCAGGCTTTCGACTATCCAGGCGACGACGACAGGCGCCGCGTTCCTGCCCAGCGCGGAAACGACTGCCGCGAGTTCGACCTTGGCGAGCAGCATGAACATCGTGAAGGCGCCGCCGACGGCGAAGGCAGTACCGAACCAGCGCCGATGCCCGAACACGGCCCTGCCGATGTCGTGCGGCTCCTCCATCGGCTTCAGACTGTTTCGCAGCGACACCCAGCGGTTCATGGTGCCGAGAAAGCGCAATGTCCGGGCACTGCCGGCGATCAAGCCTACCCCCAAGGCGAGCCCGACGATACCCGCGACGATGAAAATCCACAGGACGAACGGGATCAGCAGCTGGTCGACCAGATAATCACCGGTATGCAGCATGGATCCTCCGCTATCGAGCCCATGAATCCGCCGGCCGCCGGGGCAACCCCCCCCATTTGCGCACTGACACGGGGACATTGCTGCGCGCGATCGGGCACGGCCCCGATCCCGTCGCCGGTCCGGAATTTGCGGCAGACAAGCCGTGCAGCAAATACGCCAGGCTCACTATAAACCAAAGAGGGAGGCTTCAAGTGGACACAGGCTCGCGCCTTCGCCCACCCGCTCGATGGCGTAGGCTGATTACCGGCAGGAGAGTTGTTGTGGGCCCTGGCGAGATACATGGCGATATCGGCCCGCCTGATCAAATCATTTCGATTACCGCCGTCGTGCGGGTAGACGGCAACGCCGATACTTGCCGTTACCGCAATAGAGTGGTTGTTGACGACATAAGACTTGGCCAGATGAGCACGGAGTTTCTGTGCCACCTTCGCAGCACTTTTCTCACTGTCGACCCCTAGCAGCAGGATGACGAACTCGTCTCCGCCATAGCCGCGGATCCGGGAGACTAGGCGCCCCGCCACCCACTGCAGGAGTTCATCCCCGGTTGCGTGCCCGAGCCTGTCGTTGACGCTTTTGAACCCGCCCAGATGCGCGCTGCCTCCAGATCGGCGAAGCCCTTGGCGGGCACGGTGGTGCAAATCGCTCGTGCAGCCTGCTTGCCCCAAAGCACTATGTGCGATACCGCACATAATGAGTACGACCTGTTGGGGTACGCTCTGTTCGATATGAGATCGGAGCACCCTTCGATGCCCTCTCAAGCATGGTCCATGCCGATGAGCAGGAACCTAGGCATGCCCACACGGCAATGGCCCCGGCAGAACCATCTTCTCGCCGCATTGACGGCAGCGGACTACGAGCAGCGCCTGCTGCCTTATCTGGAGCCCGTGCCGTTGCCTCTCGGGTGGGCCGTCTACGAAGCCGGCGACGCGCAGGAATATGTGTATTTCCCCACCGACAGCATCGTGTCCCTGCTCTACGTCATGGAGGACGGATCCTCGGCAGAGATCGCCGTCGTAGGCAACGAGGGCGTGGTGGGCATCGCCCTGTTCATGGGCGGCGAAACCACCCCGAGCCGCGCGGTGGTGCAGAGCGCGGGCTACGGCTATCGGCTCAGAGCAAGCGTGCTGAAAACCGAATTCGGCCAGGGCGGGGACCTGCAGCATCTGCTGCTGCGCTACACGCAGGCGCTGATCACGCAGATGGCGCAGACCGCGGTATGCAACCGGCACCATGCGGTCGAGCAGCAGCTGTGCCGCTGGCTGCTCTTGAGCCTGGACCGACTATCTTCGAACGAGCTGACCATGACCCAGGAGCTGATTGCCAACATGCTGGGCGTGCGCCGCGAGGGCGTCACGGAGGCGGCCGGCAAGCTGCAAGCGGCCGGCTTGATCCATTACAGCCGTGGCCACATCACCGTTCTCGACCGTCCGAAGCTGGAAACACGGGTCTGCGAGTGTTATGCGGTGGTGAAACGCGAATACGGCCGCCTGCTTCCGCAAACCACCGCGACCTAGAGAACCAAGCGACTCGAATCGGAGGGAAGATCGACGATGACCAGCACGTCGTCGCCGAAGCGGGGGACACCAAGGGCGCTCATCAGGTGCCGCTCCTGTACTGCTGACTCGAGCCGCAGAAAGCACAGCGCGCGCCGTTTCTCGGTGTCCGCCATGGTCAATACGTCGATGCGCGTCACCTTGCCGAACTCGGTGCAAAGCGCCTGGACCGCGGATTTCAAGCTGATGATGTCGCCGCAGCCGGCCAAAGACTTCAATCGGTCCGGAAATATCCTCACGACGCTCGCGCAATCGGCAGGCTTACCGTGACAGTGGTGCCGGCATTACGGGCGCCGGCGAACTCGCACAGGCCTTTGTGGCTTTGAGCGCGGGCCCGCATGCCGGCAATGCCGCCCCGGCTCGAGCGAGACGCCTCCTCGCCGAGCCCGATGCCGTTGTCGCGCACCACCAAGGTGACTTCGTGCGGC
>DASYUW010000055.1:0-22147 GCA_036000845.1 Burkholderiales bacterium | reverse complement strand
ACGGCATTGCAGAACTGCTTTCCAAGGGCAGAATGAAGCAGATCGTCGAGAGCTACGGCGTGCCGTTTTATCCGCCGTTTTCATAAGCAATTTTCAGGGAGGATTGTTGGATATGGTTGGTTCGAAACTCAAGGCGTTTCTTGGGCAGTGGGCCGCGTTGGCTGCTGTGGCGCTCGCGCTTGGCCTGGGGACCGCAGTTCAACCCGCGGCTGCACAACACAAGGCCAATGAAAACGACATGGAGGTGCCGACGAGCAACATGGAGATCGTGCAACAGGGCAGGGCCAAGTACGCGCAGCGCTGCTCGTTCTGTCACGGCGGCGATGGCCACGGCGGCAAGGGCCCCTGCCTGAGCTGCGGTGTCTTCAAGTACACCGGTAACACCAACTCCGAAATTTACGCCACGATCGCGGTCGGCGTTCCCAGGTCGCTGGGAGGCACGATGGGAGCCTTCGGAACGACTATGTCCCAGGAAGAGATTCTCAGCGTGATCACTTTCCTGCGCTGGGAGGAGAAGCGCCGCATTGCGGCGGGAGACATTCCAGATCCGAAGTTGAACAAGGGCAACGAACTGCCGGTGTTCCCGACCACGAACTGACCGGGAGTACTGCGACACGCTCTTGCCGTTCGCCAGATTAAAGAATAGAGCCGGCGCAGGCCGGCTTTTTTCTTGCACTCGTTGCGGCCGTGGTCAGTGCTTGCCGGTACTGCCGAAACCCCCGGCTCCGCGCGCGCTCCCTGCGAACTGTTCCACAACGTTGAATCCCACCTGCACCACCGGCACCACAACCAGTTGTGCGATGCGCTCCATCGGATTGAGAGCAAAGACACTCGCTCCGCGATTCCACACCGAGACGAATATCTGGCCCTGATAGTCGGAGTCGATCAGGCCGACCAGATTGCCCAGCACGATGCCGTGTTTGTGGCCGAGCCCGGAGCGCGGTAGCACGACCGCGGCGAGTCCCGGGTCATCCAGGTGGATCGCCAGGCCAGAGGGGATCAACTCGGTCTGTCCCGGCTTGAACTCGATCGGCGCGTCGATGCAGGCGCGCAGATCGAGTCCGGCAGATCCGGCAGTTGCGTAAGCAGGAAGCTGACCGCGCAGGCGCGCGTCGAAAATCCTGACGTCGATGGTGCGCATGAAACCTTCTTGTTGTTGTGGCGAAACGCCTATGCTGTGACGGAAGTTTTGCGTGGTCGGTAAAGTTTGGCGATATGACGGATCAGGGCGCGCGCCAGATCGAGTTTTGATGCGCGCGCCAGCCGGTGAATCCCATCGTCGTCGAACAACACCAGTTCGTTGTCGTCGGCGCCGATCGCCGCCTGTGCAAGATTCGCCGCGAGCAACGGCAGCTTCTTGCGGCGGCGCTTGGCTTCCGCGTTCTGCTCAAGCTTTTCGCTCTCGGCCGCGAAGCCGACGCAGAACGGAGGATTGGAACGCCGGGCAACCGCTTCGATGATGTCCGGATTGGGCACGAGTTCCAGTGTCGGGACTCCGCCGCCTTTTTTAATCTTCTGCTGTTTGGGATTGCCAACATGATAATCGGCCACCGCGGCGACGCCGACAAAGATGTCACAGCTGGTGACATGCGCGTTTACGGCGTCGAGCATCTGCCGCGCCGTTTCGACGCGAACCAGTTGCGCGGATGACGGTGCCTCCAGCGATACCGGACCCGAAATCAGTGTGACCTGCGCACCTGCCTCCAGCGCGGCGCGGGCAACGGCATAGCCCATTTTTCCCGAACTGCGGTTGGTGATGCCCCGCACCGGGTCGATTGGTTCGAAGGTCGGTCCGGCGGTGATCAGCAGGTGCGTGCCGGCAAGCAGCTTGGGTTGGAACCATGCGGCGATCGCGCGGGCGAGATCCGACGGTTCGAGCATGCGCCCCATACCCGTTTCCCCGCAGGCCTGGTCCCCGGAATCGGGTCCGAGCACGGCGATCCCGTCTTGATGCAGTTGCGCGATGTTGCGCTGGGTGGCGGGGTTTTCCCACATCTGCCGGTTCATCGCCGGCGCCACCATCAGCGGGCACTCGCGTGCCAGGCAGAGCGTGGACAGCAAGTCGTTTGCGGCACCGTGCACCAGCTTGGCGATGAAGCTGGCAGTCGCGGGCGCGACAACGATCATGTCGCGGTCGCGCGACAACTCGATATGCGGCATCCCGTTCGTCACCCGGCTGTTCCACATATCGGTGAACACCGGTTTGCCCGACAGCGCCTGCATCGTCACCGGGGTAACGAACCGGCACGCCGATTCGGTCATGATGACTTGCACGTCAGCGCCCTGGCGCTGCAGTTCGCGCACCAACTCTGCGGACTTGTAGGCAGCAATGCCGCCGGTGATCCCCAGGAGGATCCGCTTATTGCCGAGCTCGTTCATTTCCATAGCCTACCGGATTTTCCGGATCGGCAGTGTAAACTGTTGTTGGCAAATACAAAAGTGCTGACGGAGCGGTAAATGGCGATCACCGACTGGCCGGAAGACGACAGACCGCGGGAGAAGCTGCTGGCCAAGGGGCCGGGCGGCCTTTCCGACGCCGAACTGCTCGCGATCTTTTTGCGCACGGGAGTGAAGGGCAAGAGCGCTGTCGATCTTGCGCGCGAGCTCCTTGCCAGATTCGGCTCGTTGGGGGAATTGGTCGCAGCCAGCCGCGAGGGCCTCTGTTCCGTACCTGGTCTGGGAGACGCCAAGTACGTGCAGTTGCAGGCCGCGATCGAAATGGCGCAGCGCGCGCTAGCCGAGGACATGAAGGCAGGAATCAACCTCAGTTCGCCCAAGGCAGTGCGCGATTTTCTGCGGCTGCAACTTCAGAATCGGCCGGTGGAGGTCTTCGTGGGCCTGTTTCTTGACGCCCAGAACCGGGTCATCGAGGTCGAAGAGTTGTTTTCGGGAACGCTGACCCAGACCAGTGTATTTCCCCGAGAAGTGGTGAGGCGCGCGCTGCATCACAATGCGGCCGGCGTGATCTTTGCGCACAACCACCCATCCGGCGTGGCGGAGCCCAGCCATGCAGACGAGACCCTCACCCAGGCGCTGAAGCAGGCACTGGCTCTGGTGGATGTCCGGGTGCTCGACCATTTCATCATCGGGCGCGGCGCGGCCCTGTCCTTCGCGGAACGCGGGTTGCTCTAGCCGACCCAATCCCCTGCGGAGGTTGAGCAAGTTGCGGTAAATGTGCTATAAAGCGCGCTCTTTAGAATTTAGCGGGGCTGCGTTCGGCAGCTTCACCCGGAATCAAAGCTGGAGAAGCCATCATGGCGAGAGTTTGTGAAGTCACAGGCAAGAAACCGATGGGCGGGAACCATGTTTCCCACGCCAACAACAAGACCAAGCGCCGCTTCCTACCCAACCTGCAGTACCGCCGCCTCTGGGTCGAGAGCGAGAACCGCTGGGTGAGCCTGCGTTTGAGTCAGACCGGCCTGCGTACCATCGACAAGAAGGGTATTGACGTGGTGCTGGCGGAAATGCGAGCCCGCGGCAACAAGATCTGAGGCAGGAAGGAAGAAAACATGCGAGAGAAGATCAAACTTGAATCGTCCGCGGGCACCGGACACTTCTATACCACCACCAAGAATAAACGCACCACGCCGGACAAGATAGAAATGAAGAAATTCGATCCTGTGGCACGCAAACACGTCCTCTACAAGGAAACAAAGCTCAAGTAGCCCATCCTTCTTTGCAGGAATAAAAAAAGCCCGCTTGCGCGGGCTTTTTTCGTCCCCCGATCCTTACGCGTAACAGCGCAGCGTCAGCGAGAACTCGCGTAGCGGCGCGATGCCGCTTCTTTCCGCGCGACGGCACCAATCCTCGAGCTGTGACAGCAACTGTTCCTTGGTCGCGGTGGAGCGTTGCCAAAGCATGACCAGTTCCTGGCGCATCGTGTAAACGGTGTCGAGAACATTGCTGGTCTTCAGCACTTCTTCCAGTTCGGCTTTTTCCTTGGCGGGGACCAGCTTGGCGTCCAGATGCAGCCAGCGCTTGACACTCTGCAGATCGATCGCATGGCCAGGCCTGCGCTCGCGAAGTTTGCGCAGCTCGTCGGCGCAGGTGGCCTTCACCAGACGGGTGAAGCGCGCCAACACGTCGTAACGATGGGTGATCACTGCCTGCAGGGTCTGCAGGTCGCACCTGGCCTTGCCGGTGGCGATCTTCACGGTAGGGGCGAGTTTCTTGACCTCGGCAAGACCGATGATCTCCATGAGGCGGATGTAGAGCCAGCCGATGTCGAACTCGTACCACTTGTTGGACAGCCGCGCGGACGAGGCATAGGCATGGTGATTGTTATGCAATTCCTCGCCCCCGATCAGGATGCCCCATGGCACGATGTTCGTACTGGCGTCCTCCACCTGGAAGTTGCGGTAGCCGTAGAAATGTCCGACACCGTTAATCACGCCTGCCGCGGTGACCGGAATCCAAAGCATCTGCACTGCCCAGATCGTTAATCCGATCGGTCCGAACAGCAGGATGTTGACGATCAGCATCAGTGCCACCCCGCCTTTGTCGCTGCCGGAATAGACATTACGCTCGATCCAGTCTTCCGGCGTGCCGTGCCCATACTTGTCCAAGGTGTCCTGGTTCTTCGCTTCCTTCCGATAGAGCTCGCCACCCTCAAGTAGAACCTTCTTGAGAGTAAGCACTTGCGGACTATGCGGATCTTCCTCGGTTTCGCACTTGGCATGGTGCTTTCGGTGAATTGCTGTCCACGCCTTGGTGGACATTCCGGTAGTCAGCCACAACCACAGGCGGAAAAAATGCGCGACAGCAGGGCGGAGCTCGAGTGCACGATGCGCCGAGTGCCTGTGCAAATAGATGGTCACCGACGCGATGGTGATGTGGGTGAAAACGAGCGTCACGACCACGTAACCCCACCATGGAAGGTCGATCAGCCCGCCAGCCCAGCTGGGCAGGTCCGTAAACCCGTTCAGATTCATGCAGTTAACCACAAATAATCATGAAGATAGGTGAGATTTTACAGTAACCCTTGCGACCTGCAAGCTTCAATTTGTAACATCCCGTCGGAAACAGCCGGGGAGCGTACGTAGATCAAGCAGAAAACTCAGTTAAATTCGCCGATAAGCAGCGTAAATGCCGCTATTTGACTGGTTCTTGAATTGATCCGACAGTGGTTTGAAGCGTTCCGACGATGCGGACGTCGCGCTGCGGGAAGGGGATCTCGATCCCGTTTGCGGCAAAGCTCTTGTACAGCGCTAGGTTCAGATCCGACTGTAGATTCAATTTTCCGCGTTCCGGATCCTCAATCCAGGCCATGAGTTCCAGCTGATGCTGTCGTCTGCGAAAGAGGCCAGCAGGGTCAGCAGGGTCGCCGGCGCGGGGTCCTTCAGCACCCGTGGATGAGAGCGGGCAGCTTCCAGCATCAGCTTCATTGCGATTTCGAGGTTGCTGCTGTAGCTGATCTGGACCGGGATGCGCATCAGTACCCGGCGGTTGGAGTAGGAATGATTGATCACCGTCGAGGTGATCACCTTCTCGTTTGGAATGATCGCCTCGGTGCCGTCCTGCCCGCGCACCACGATGCAGCGCGACGTGAGTTTGGTCACCTCGCCGTAGAAACCGTCGATCGTGACCAGGTCGCCGGGACTCACCGAGCGGTCGAGCAGGATGGTGAAGCCGCTGATGTAGTTGGAGGCGACTTTCTGCAGACCGAAGCCGATACCCACGCCCACTGCCCCGCCGAACAGCGACAACACCGTGATGTCGATGCCGACTATCGGTAGCGCAATGAGCACTGCGGTGGCCACCAGAACACTGCGGATGATCTTGGCGAACGCGAATCGCAGGTTGATCTCGAGGTGTTGCAAGGTCATGATCCGCGTTTCGATCATGCGCCCGATCCAGAGCGCGGCAAGCAGCGTGAGCACTACCGTCAGCAGCGCGGTGAGCACCATCGCAAGAGAGACACGCTGGGTGCCGACGCGGAAGGACGTGTCCTCGCGGTACCTGCTGATCTCCGGAAGCATCCCGGTCAGGTAAAGCGCCACCCCCAGCCAGACAATCCAGGTGACCCCCATTTCCCAGGAGCGCAATGCACCGCCGGGATTGAACGCGTGCCTGAGCAGGTAGACCACGCCGCGAATGATCACCATCGCCAGTACCAGCGGAATGGCAATATTGAGCAGGTGCACCGGCTGGAAGTAGTGGAGTATCCAGCGACCGGCCAGAAGGATCAGCAGCGCGGTCACCGGGAAGATCTCCCGGTTCATCCCGCCGACGCTGATTCTCAGGGTGCCTTCGAGGTCGGTACCTGCTGCGGGGAGCAGTCCTTTGCGCAACCTGCGGGCGAGATGCCAGGCGGCAAGCAGCGACAACGTGACGACGACGACCTGCCAGAGGATGCTGCAGGTCCTCGAAAAGACCGCTCAGCAGACGACTGATTTCTGACTGATTCTTCATCACGGTCCCCGGTGGGATTCTACGTCACTTCCCGTTTCCGCGGCGAAACCGGGTCGAGTGCTTTAGGTGGCGAATCCAGTTGTCCAGGTAGGCGCGCGTGAGTTCATGGTTTCCGCGAAACACCAGCAGGTTCTCGGCGTTACGGAACTGGGCGGCATGGGTGAAATTGAAGCTGCCGGTGATCAGGACCGGTGATTTGGTGCCGGCGTCAATCACCATTACTTTATTGTGGGCGGCCGCATGCTCCGCGTCGATGAACACGGGTATCCCGGCGTCGGCCAGCTGCGGAGTCACGTTGTGATCGATGAGGTCCACCTGTTCTGCATCGGCGATGACCTTCACGTCCACGCCACGGCGTTCAGCGCGAATCAGCGCGCGGGCAATCTCGACGTGCGTGAAGCTGAACGCCTGCACCAGGATCTGGGTGCGCGCGCCATCGATAGCGCGCACGATCAGCCCCGTAGCATCATCGCCCGGGGTAAAGGCATACTCGATGGTGCCGGTCCCGGGAACAATGTCCGACGCCTCAAAGGCGCGGGCTGCCTGCCCCAGAACCAAAAGCACAAGCAGAAGTCCGAAAAACCGGACTGGACGCGTGCGCTTCATTTCGGGCACGGACGCCGCTCCAGTACCGCGGCGAAGAACGCGTCGGTGTCGTGCCGTTGCGGACGCAGTTCCAGAAATTCGCCGCTTTCCAGCGCGATCCGTTGCTCGTCCAGAATCTCCTGACAACTCACCACTTGGAAGTCCGCATGGGTGCCGAGGAAGTGCTCGATGATCGCCTGATTCTCCTCCGGCAGCACACTACAGGTTGCATATACCAGGCGCCCGCCGGGTTTGATCAGCGTCGCCGCGCCATTCAGGATCGCACGCTGCTTGGCGCTGAGTTCCACCACTGCCTCGGGCGACTGGCGCCATTTGAGGTCGGGATTGCGCCGCAGGGTGCCGAGTCCGCTGCAGGGCGCATCGACCAGCACTCGATCGATTTTGCCGGCGAGGCGTTTAACCTTGACGTCGTTCTCCCCCTGGATCAGTTGCGGGTGCACGTTGGAAAGTCCGGAACGCTTGAGCCGCGGTTTGAGATTGTTGAGCCGCTTCTCCGAAACGTCGAATGCGTACAGGCGTCCCGCCGAGTGCATCAGCGCGCCCATCATGAGGGTCTTACCGCCCGCCCCGGCACAGAAATCCACCACCATCTCGCGCCGTTTCGGCGCGACCAGGTATCCGAGCAACTGGCTACCCTCGTCCTGAACCTCGACCGCTCCGCGGGTAAACGAAGGATGGCGATTGATGGCGGGATTGCCGGCAAGCCGGATGCCGATCGGAGACCAGCGTGTCGGCTCGGCCGCGAACCCGCTGGCGCGGAGTTCCTCGAGCACCTTGTCCGGATCCGCCAGCAGCGTATTGACCCGCAGGTCCAGCGGGGCGGACTTGAGCGTGGCGCGGCCGAAGGCGACTGCTTCCTGCTCCGCATACTCGGCAACGAGACGCTCGTACAGCCAGTCGGGGAGGCTCAGCCTGACTGCCGGAGTTAGCGACTCGACATTGGCGGACTTCAGCTGAACCGCCCAGTCACGATCTTCGGCCTTGAGCAGGGATTCTAGTTGCCCGAGGCTGTAACCCTGCAACTTGAGCAACGATCCCAACACCAGCCTGCGGGGGGTGGGGTGCGTAATCAGACTTTCGAGCAGCCGTTTGTGGCGAAGGACGGTGAAAACCGTTTCAGCGACGAAAGCGCGGTCGTGGCTGCCGAGTTCGCGATTGGCGCCGAAAAAATTTCGTAGGACCGCATCGGCCGGGTGCGTCAGCGGCAGCACCAGATCCACGGCGGCAGTGCTCGCCTTGATCAATGCCGCCGCTGGTTGCATCTATCGGAAAGTGATGCTGGTGACGGTGGAATCCACCACGGTACCGTTCTTTTCGACGTAGCGAATCCTGACCGGAAGAAAGTGACGCTCCACCGAAAGCCAGAATTCGAGCCCACGCTTGTCGTCGGCCTCCCGCACTTTCTGGAAGTGCAGGGTTTCCAGGTCGCCGAGCGGAGTCTTGAGCGTCTCCTTGCCGATGATCCTGTACTCGTAGTCGGCCAGACGCCTGCCGTCGGCAACAAATACCTTCATGCTTTCCTGGTTCGACTGCGCAAACGCGAAAGCATAGGGCAGGCTGGTCGGGTCGAAGGTGTTGGCGCTCAGCGGCACGGTTTCAATCTTGTCGCCGTCGGTGAGTTTGACCTGGCCGGCATCCCAGTCGAATTCGGCGGCACGCCTGGGCTTGCGGCTGTTGTTTTCCTCGAATTGCAGCGGCCGCAGCCCGCCGACCGTGAGCAAACCCCGGCTTTCGCGGTGGATGTTGAGTTTGTAGAAAAGCGCGGCCAACCCAACCGTCCTGGTCTCGCTGACCACGGAGTACTTCTTGCCGTCGTGCTCGAGAAAATCGTGGCCCTCGCCCAGTTTCATCGAACCGGAAGTCACTGCATAATCGATCTGCACCTTTTGCGGCGGCTGCGCGGCCGGCAGCGGGCCTGCCAGCAGGAGGAGAACCAGCGACGTGACGTGTTTCATCGCTCTCAGGGACAGACCAGTGCGTCCGGAACGCTGCCGTCCGCACTCACCGTCACGCGGTTGCCTTCCAGCTTGAGCTTGCCGTCGAGGAACCAGCGGATTGCCTGTGGGTAGATGCGATGCTCCTGCTCGAGCACGCGCGCAGCGAGACGTTCCTCGTCATCGCCGGGCAGCACCGGTACCGCGGCCTGCACGATGATCGGACCATGGTCGAGCTCGGGTGTGACGAAATGGACCGTGCAGCCGTGAATTCTGACGCCTTCCTGCAACGCGCGCCGGTGCGTGTCCACTCCCGGAAACGCCGGGAGCAGGGATGGATGGATATTCATGATCCGGCCGCCGAAGCGCTTGATGAAACCCTCCGTAAGAATGCGCATGAATCCCGCCAGCACCAGCAGGTCGGGACGGTACGAATCCGCCTTGTCGGCGAGCGCGGCATCGAAACTCTCACGATTCGGGAATGCACGGTGATCGATCACCGCGGTTTCCACGCCGGAGCTGCGTGCGATGTCGATGCCCTTTGCTGCAGGGTTGTTGCTGATCACCGCGGCAATCTGTGCGTCGAGTTTCGCTTCCAGGATCGACTGCAGGTTGCTGCCGCGGCCCGAAATCAGGATTACGATGCGTTTCATCCTGTGTTTCTACAGCACCACCGTCTGCGGTTCGTCGCCCGCGCGGGCGCGGATTTCGCCGATGCGGAAGACGCTTTCTCCTTCTCGCTCGAGCGCTTCCTGCGCCCGACCGGCATCCTCTGCTGCAACGATCGCGACCATGCCGATGCCGCAATTGAACACACGGTGCATTTCCGCCTCGGCGACATTGCCGTTTCTTTGCAGCCATTCGAATAGCTGCGGCTGCGGCCACGCGCCCTTCGCCAGCACCGCCTTCACGTTCGACGGCAGCACCCGCGGCACGTTCTCCACCAGACCGCCGCCGGTGATGTGCGCAAGGCCCTTGATGCGCACCGCGTTTATCGCCGCGAAGACCGGCCGCACGTATATTCGCGTCGGTGCCAGCAGCGCTTCTCCCAACGTCCTGCCATCGAAATCGGATGACAGGTCCACGCCGGAAGTTTCGACGATCTTTCGCACCAGCGAGTAACCGTTGGAGTGTGCCCCGCTGCTGGCCAGCCCGAGAACCACGTCGCCCGCAACTATGCCGGCACCATCGATGATCCTTGCCTTTTCGACCACACCGACCGCGAAGCCGGCGAGGTCATACTCGCCGGCCGGGTACATCCCCGGCATTTCCGCCGTCTCCCCCCCGATCAACGCGCAGCCGGCCTGTTCGCAACCGGCGGCGATACCCTTGACCACTTGTGTCGCTGTCTCCACCGCAAGCTTGCCGCATGCGAAGTAGTCGAGGAAGAAAAGCGGCTCGGCACCCTGCACCAGGATGTCGTTTACGCTCATCGCCACCAGATCGATGCCGATGGTGTCGTGGCGATTCAGGTGAAATGCCAGTTTGAGTTTGGTCCCGACGCCGTCGGTGCCGGATACCAGCACCGGTTCCCGGTATCCCTTCGGCACCTCGAACAGCGCACCGAACCCGCCGATGCCGGCTAGCACACCGTCTCTGAACGTGCGCCTTGCAAAGGGCTTGATGTTCTCGACCAGTTGGTCGCCGGCATCGATGTCCACGCCGGCGTCACGATAGGAAAGCGAAGCAGTGGAGGGTCGGTCGGTCTTCAAGTTGAGCTGCCGGGTTCTTCGCGATAGAGTGGCGATCGAATTTCGGGGCCAATGCGGTGCCCGGATTCTTTGCCATGCGTAATTCACTGCCATGCATGGTTCATAACCATGTCTGGCGCGCCGCGAATTTTACTCCAAATGAACAGCATCTTCGGTGTGCGTTTTGCGTGGTACCTGGTCTCTGCGGCAGTCGCCGGGCTTCTCCTGTATCTGGTTGCGCCGATCCTGAGCCCGTTCCTGTTCGCGGCGATCCTGGCCTACATCTGCCTGCCACTGGTGGATCGGTTGGCTAAGAGGCTGCCGCGCTGGCTTGCGGTTTCAATCGTACTGGTCCTGCTGCTGCTCGGCCTTTCGTTGCTGGTGCTGATCGTGGCGCCGATGGTGGAAACGCAGTTTGCGGCTTTACTGCAGAACGTCCCGGACTACCTCGACTGGGTGCGCGAGCGCGTCCTCCCATGGCTTTCCAGCACCATCGGAGTGGAGCTGCATCTCGACCTCGAGCATGCGAAGCAGGCGCTGGCCGACAGTTTGCGTGTCGACAACGATGTTCTCAAGGCGCTGCTGCCAAAGCTCACCACCGGCGGCGCCGCGCTTATCGGCTTCTTCACCGCGGTGCTGCTGGTGCCGGCGATGCTGTTATATATTTTGCGCGACTGGCACGAATTCATGCGCCGCATCGAGGACCTGATCCCGCGCCGCTCGCACCAGTGGGCAGTGAGATTTGCCGGGGAGATCAACAGCGTGCTAGGGGAGTTCCTTCGCGGGCAAGTCGCCGTGATTCTTATCATGTGCGTCTATTTTGTGTTGGGGCTCTTGATGGTCGGTCTGGAGTACTCGCTGTCGATCGGCATACTGTCCGGCTTGTTGGTATTCGTCCCCTATCTCGGCGCGCTGGTGGGTCTGTTGCTCGCCACGCTCGCCGGGATGAACCAGTTCGACAGCATTCTCGGACTGGTCGGCGTGTGGATCGTTTTCGGGATCGGACAGTTGCTCGAAGGTTTCGTGGTTACGCCCTGGCTGGTGGGCCACCGCATCGGCTTGCATCCGGTGGCGGTGATCTTCGCGCTACTGGTGATCGGACATCTTTTCGGATTCTTCGGCGTGCTGCTGGCATTGCCTGCGAGCGCGGCCTTGTTGGTTGGCTTGCGACATCTGCGCGCGCAATATCTGGCCAGCGATCTCTATAAATCCTGATGAGGCAACTGGCTCTCGGCCTGGCCCCGTCCCCGGTGCCGGCGTTCGACAACTTTTTCCCGGGGCGGAATGTCGAGGCCGTCTCCGCCTTGCACTCGCTGGCCACGGGCCACTCCGCCGAGCATTTCGTTTACCTTTGGGGAGAGCGGGGTTGCGGCCGGTCGCACTTGCTGCAGGCTGTGGCGGCGGCGGCTTCCTCGCGGGGGACTGTCGCCCGATACATCGCTGCGGGGGAGCCATTGCCGGCAGAGGATTCCGGCGTGCGCATCCTGGCGGTGGACGACGTCGAGAAACTGGACACTCGGGTTCAGCTTGAGTTTTTCCATCTGTATAACGCGTTGCGTGAATGCCAGGGCGCCGTGCTAGCGGCAGGCAACGTGGCGCCGGCGCGTCTGCAACTCAGGGCGGACCTGCTGACCCGGCTTGGATGGGGACTGGTGTTCCAGGTGCATGCGCTTTCCGACGATGAAAAGCGCGTTGCGCTTAAGCGCCACGCGGCCGCCCGAGCCTTCGATCTTCGCGACGAAATCGTCGAGTATCTGCTGCGCCACCTGAAACGCGATCTGCCCTCCCTGATGACGGTGCTGGAGGCGCTGGACCGTTACTCACTGGAAACCAAGCGACCGATCACCTTGCCGCTGCTGCGCGATCTGCTGCGATCGGAGGGTGACGGCAATGGAAGTCAGCCGCCCGGAGTCTGACCGGCGAACGGGTCCGGAACTTCGGTTTCCACGGGCTTTTAAGCTATACTTTCGGCGCTTCTTCACGACCCCTCCGACCTCTTCCGCAATTCCTCCATGCGGCTCGCACTGTTTGATCTGGACAACACCCTCCTCGCCGGCGACAGCGACTTCGCGTGGGCGCAGTTTCTCATCGAGAAAGGCGCGCTCGACGGTGAGGTGCACGAGGCGCGCAACCGCACCTTCTACGAGGCTTACAAGGCCGGCACGCTCGACATCGGCGAGTTTCTCGATTTCCAGCTCAAGCCGCTCTCGCGCCACCCGAGAAAGCAACTCGAAGAGTGGCATGTGGAGTTCATGCAAGAGAAGATCGTACCGATCATCACCCAGAAAGCGCGCGATCTCGTGGAAAGCCATAACGAGGACGCGCGCGCCATCATCACCGCGACCAACAGTTTCGTTACCTGGCCGATTGCGCGCGAATTCGGCATCGAGAACCTGATCGCCACCGAACCGGAGGAAGTGGATGGCGAATTTACCGGGAGGGTGAAAGGAATGCCGTCCTTCCGCGAGGGCAAGGTAACAAGGCTCATGAGCTGGATGGCCGAGCACGGCATCTCCTGGGATGAGCTCGAGGAAACCTGGTTCTACAGCGACTCGCTCAATGATCTGCCGCTGCTTTCGATCGTGAGCCACCCGGTCGCGGTGGATCCCGACGAAACCCTCAAGGAACACGCCCTCAAGCACGACTGGCGCGTCATCAGTCTCCGGTAACCCCGCGGGCGGAGCAGCGCCGCCGATACTCTGGTGTCCTGTTCCGCTGATTCGTGGGATAACTCGCGAACCTTGGAAACTAGCCTCCTAGTTTGTTTGACAGCAACCCGACATCGATTGGAAAACCCGCGAAATCGGCGTCAGGCTAGGCGCGAGTCCTCGACAGTGGCGGGCCCCACGGCGAGGACTCGTAACACAGCATGGCGCCGATTCTCGTCGAGTTTTCAGCCACGAATTAGCGGATCAGGACGCTAAATGCCGCGCGCACTCGGCCTCGTCTCCTTACTGCTAATCGCCGGCGCCAGCGTGCTCGTGAGCTTGGCCGTGGGCAGCGTCCCTGTTTCTGTCGAAGACACGTTGGCGGCGTTGTCCGGCTCGCTCTCCGGACCCGCGGCCGACATCGTGTGGAAGCTGCGGCTGCCACGAATCCTGGCGGCATTCTCCTGCGGCGGCCTGCTGGCGTTGGCGGGCGTTCTGTTGCAGGTCTTGCTGCGCAACCCTCTCGCCGATCCTTATATATTCGGCGTGTCCGGAGGCGCCGCGCTCGGCGTACTGCTGGCGATGCTGCTGGGGACCGGAACAATGGCTCAGACCGGATCCGGGCTGGCCGGTGCGATCGCCGCGTCGGCCCTGGTATTCGGTCTGAGTTACCGCACCGGAAACTGGAATCCCTATCGTCTGCTGCTTACCGGAGTGGTGGTCGCAGCAGGACTGAACGCGGCCCTCAGCCTGATTCTGGTGCTGGCGCCGCAAACGGCAGTCAAAGGCATGCTGTACTGGTTGATGGGTGATCTGGGCTATGCGGAGCATCCGCTGCCTGCGTTTCTGGTGCTCGTGACACTGCTCATTGTGGCGATGCCGCTAGCGCAGGCGATGAACGTGCTCGCACTCGGCAGGATCAAGGCGCAGTCGCTGGGCGTGGCGGTAACGGGGATCGAAATCCTCCTGTATGGACTTGCTGCGGTGGCGACGGTCACCGCGGTGCTGTTCGGCGGCACCATCGGTTTCGTCGGTCTGATCGTGCCGCATCTCATGCGCATGCTGGGAATGGCCGACCACCGCTGGCTGTTGCCGTCTGCGGTGCTGGCCGGCGGCAGCTTTCTTGCGATTGCGGACACCGTCGCGCGCAGCGCCTGGGCGCCTTTGCAATTTCCGGTCGGCGTTCTGACCGCGCTGCTCGGCGTTCCGGTGCTGCTGTTGCTTCTTGCGGGCAGGGGCAATGCTGCGCGCTGAGCGTCTGTCGCTGGGGTACCCCGGACGTACGCTGCTCGAAGGGCTCACGCTGGAATTCCGCCCTGGGCAGGTATGGGCGGTGCTCGGACGCAATGGCAGCGGCAAGTCCACGCTGCTGCACGCGCTTGCTGCGTTGAGGCTCCCACAGGCCGGTGTGGCGCTGCTCGACGGCGCGCCCCTCGATTCGATGCCGCGTCGCCGGCTGGCGCGCCGCATCGGCGTGCTGCTGCAGGAAGAAACTCACGAATTCTGGGGCAGCGTGCGCGACTTCGTGCTGCTCGGCCGTTATCCGCATGCACTCAGCCCGTTCGGCTGGCACATGGACGACGAGGCGGTGGCCCGTGCCGAGATCGAGTCCCTGCATCTGGCCGGCCTGGCCGACCGGGCATTCGCCACGCTTTCCGGCGGCGAGCGCCAGCGCGCGCGGGCCGCGGCATTGTTTGCCCAACAACCGCTCGTTTACCTTCTGGACGAACCGCTGCAACATCTCGATTTGCCGCACCAGGTGGCGGTTCTCGAGCGCTTGGCGCATGAGGCCCGCGAGCACGGCGCGGTAGTCGTAATGGTGGTTCACGACCTGCTGTTTGCGAGCCGCTATTGTGACCGGTTCCTGCTGTTGTACGGCGATGGACGCTTCGCGTACGGCGGCGTGCAGGAGGTGCTGGACGCCGGCCATCTTGGCGAGCTGTATGGTTTTCCGCTCGATGTGGTGGAGGCGGGCCGTGACCGGCTGTTCCTGCCGCGCCGGTCTTGAGGGCACATGCCGCATGTATAATCGCGGCTTTTACGCAGCTCCAACTTCCCCCCATACTTGATGATTCGGAAACTGCTTCGCCGGGTGTTCTCCGGCCGGTCATCACATTCCGCAGAGCCGCAGGTCGTCCCGCGCAGCAAACACGGCGTTTCCCGCGAAAGCATCAGTTCCAGCGCACGCCGGGTCATCAGCACTTTGCAGGAAAAAGGCTTCGCCGCCTACGTCGTCGGTGGCGCGGTGCGCGATCTGCTGCTCGGACTCGAGCCCAAGGATTTCGACGTCGCCACCAGCGCCACGCCCGAGCAGGTACGCAGCGCGTTCCGGCGCTCACGCATCATCGGCCGGCGTTTCCGGCTGGTGCACGTCATGTTTGGCAATGACACGGTGGAGGTTTCCACGTTCCGTGCCAGGCAGGGCAACGACCCGGCCGAACAGGTGTCGGACGAACACGGGCGCATCCTGCGCGACAACGTGTTCGGTACCGAGGAAGAAGATGCCACGCGCCGCGACTTCACCATCAACGCGCTGTTCTATGACCCGACCAGCGAAGAGATTCACGACTTCTGCGGCGGCCTGGACGATCTCAAGGCGCGGCGGCTGCGGATGATCGGCGATCCGGAACAGCGCTATCGCGAGGATCCGGTGCGCATGTTGCGCGCGGTGCGGCTTGCCGCCAAGCTCGGCCTGAAGATTGAAGCCAATACGCGCGAGCCGATCAAGAAACTGGCGCCCTTGCTCGCCAACGTGCCTTCCTCGAGGCTGTTCGAGGAAATGATGAAGCTGCTGTTCTCCGGCCACGCCACGGCCTGTCTTCTGCAGCTTCGCCACGAGGGCCTCCATCACGGGCTGCTGCCGATGCTCGACGTCATCCTTGAGCAACCGATGGGCGAGCGCTTCGTGATGCTGGCGCTGCAGCGGACCGATGAGCGTGTCCGCGACGAAAAGCCGGTGGCCCCGGGCTTCCTTTTCGCGGCGCTCTTGTGGCACGAAGTGCTGGCGGCGTGGAAGCTGGCGCAGGAGGAGGGCCTGAATCCGATGCCGGCGTTGTTCAAGGCGATGGATCACGTGATCCACGTGCAGGCGGAGAAACTCTCGATCCCGCGCCGCTTCGGAACCGACATGAAGGAGATCTGGGCGTTGCAGCCGCGCTTCCTCGGCCGTTCCGGCCGGCGGCCTTACAGTGTGCTCGCCCATCCGCGTTTTCGCGCCGGCTATGATTTTCTGGTGCTTCGCTGCGACAGCGGCGAAGTGGATGCCGAAGTCGCCGAGTGGTGGGGAAACTTCCAGAATGCCGACGAAGAAACGCGCAAGCAGATGCTGCTCCCAGACCGCACTCCGCGTCGGCGCCGACGGCGTCGAAGGCCCGGCGGCGGCAATCCTCCGGACAGCAATCCTGTTCCCGTGCCGGCGGAATCCTGATGTCCGGAAAGGAGCCGGCGGCAATTGCTTTTATCGGCCTGGGCAGCAATCTCGCCGATCCTCTGGTACAGGTAAGGCAGGCGCTCATGGAACTGGAATCGATCCCCGGCACACGGGTAACCGCGCGCTCCTCCTTGTATCGCACGTCCCCGGCCGGTTATCTGGAACAACCCGATTTCATCAACGCCGTTGCGTCGGTGCATACCACGCTCAAGCCGCAGGCGCTGCTTGCCGCGCTTCTTGCCATCGAGAATCGCCACGGGCGCACGCGCGCAATGCGCAATGCCCCGCGTACGCTCGACCTCGACCTGCTGCTTTATGGAGAAGAGGTCCTTGAGGAAGAGGGCCTGACGCTGCCGCACCCTCGGCTGCACGAACGCGCCTTCGTGCTGGCGCCGTTTGCCGAAATCGCCCCCAAGGCCATGGTTCCGGGGCGGGGGCGGGTGCGGGATCTGCTGGCGCGGGTCGATTGCAAAGGAGTGAGCAGAATCGATGCTGCCTGAGAAATACCGCTACATCGTGGTCGAAGGACCGATCGGCGCCGGCAAGACCAGCCTGGCGCGGCGGCTGTCGGAACAGGTGGGCAAGAATTTGCTGCTCGAGGACCCGGATTCGAATCCCTTCCTCGCGCGTTTCTACGAGGACCAGCGGCGGTATGCGCTGGCCACGCAACTGTTCTTCCTTTTTCAGCGGGCGCAACAGGTCGCGGGCCTGAAGCAGATCGACTTGTTCGATCGCGGCACGGTCGCCGATTTCATCCTCGACAAGGACCCCTTGTTCGCCAGCCTCACGCTCTCCGACGATGAATTGCATCTCTACCAGCAGATCTACGGCCACCTGACGCCGCAGGCGCCCACGCCGGACCTGGTGATCTACCTGCAGGCATCGCCTGCGAAACTGTTCGCGCGGGTGCGCAAACGCGCCGTCACCTACGAACGCAACATCTCGGAGCAATATCTCAGCCGGCTTGCCGACGCCTACCGCCGCTTCTTCTACCAGTTCTCCGCCGCACCGCTGCTGATCGTCAACAGCGACCATTTGAATTTTGTTGATGACGCGAACGATTTTGATTTATTGTTGCGCCGCATCTCCGAAATGCGCGGACCCCGCGAGTTCTTCAGCCGCGGCGAATAAGTCGAACTAACCACAGAGACACAGAGGCACAGAGACGGGTGAGAATCTCGAGACTGCCATCCAGGTGGAGGATGATTAATCTTCCGTTTGTGGTGTCTTTGGTTTCAAGTACTGATTCTGTTTTTCTTCGCGTCTCTAGTGTGTCTCTGTGGTGAAAGGGTTTAAATGAAAGTAACGATAAGCACATTGCAGAAGATGCGGCAGGAGGGTGACCGCATCACCATGTTGACCTGTACCGATGCGAGCTTTGCCGCGCTGCTGGATGCCGCGGGCGTGGATACGTTTCTGGTCGGGGATTCCCTGGGGATGACGATTCAGGGTCACGACTCGACCTTGCCCGTGACCATCGACGACATGGTTTATCACACGCGCATCGTGGCGCGCGGCACAGACCGCGCGCTGGTGATCGGCGACATGCCCTTCGGCAGTTACCAGCAAAGCCCGCAAAAGGCGTTCGAAAATGCCGCACGGCTGATGAGCGCCGGCGCACACATGGTAAAGCTCGAGGGCGCCGAGGTCATGGCGGAAACCATCACGTTCCTGAGCGCGCGCGGTATTCCGGTTTGCGGCCACATCGGATTGACGCCGCAATCGGTGCACGCGATCGGCGGCTACAAGGTGCAGGGCAAGACCGATGATTCCGCGCAACAGTTGATCCATGCCGGCAAGGCGTTACAGGATGCGGGAGCAAGCCTGATGGTGGTGGAACTGGTGCCTGCGGGCGTTGGCAAGGCGCTGACCGAAGCCCTGGCAATCCCGGTGATGGGCATCGGGGCAGGGCCGCACTGCTCGGGGCAGATCCTCAATCTTTACGACATGCTCGACATTTATCCCGGCAAGAAGCCGCGTTTCGTGAAGAATTTCATGGACGGCTCGGCTTCGATCCGGGCGGCGATCGAGCGATTTGTAGCCGAAGTGAAGGCCGGCACTTTCCCCGGTCCCGAGCACAGTTTCTAAAGAGAGGCGCGAGGCGCTAGGCACGAGGCACTAGGTTTGTGAGGCCGGGCGCTATGGTGCGGCGAAGTTACATTGATTTCATGCTTCTAAACTCAAGAGCCTGGAGCCTAGAGCCTAGTGCCTAAGCCCCAATGAAGATGGAAGTCATTAAGACAATAAAAGAGCTGCGCGAGCGACTGAACCGCGAATCGCAGGTCGCCTGCGTGCCAACCATGGGCAACATTCACGACGGCCATCTGAGCCTGGTTAGGATTGCCCGCGAGCACGCGCCAGTCACGGTCACGACGATTTTCGTCAACCGCCTGCAGTTTGGACCGAGCGAGGATTTCGACAAGTACCCGCGTACCTTCGAGGAGGATTGCGCCAAACTGGAAGCCGAGGGCAACACCATAGTCTTTGCCCCGGATGAAAAGCAAATGTACCCCGAACCGCAGGTTTTCTACATCGACTTGCCCAAGATCGCCAACAAACTCGAGGGCCGCTTCCGACCGGGCCACTTCCGCGGCATGGCCACCGTGGTGTTGAAGCTGTTCAATTCGGTACAGCCCCAGATCGCCGTATTCGGCAAGAAGGACTATCAGCAATTGGCGATCGTGCGGCACATGGTCGACCAGTTCGCGCTGCCGATTACCATCATTCCGGCGGAGACGGTGCGCGCCGAGGATGGGCTGGCGCTGTCCTCGCGCAACCGCTTCCTGTCCCCCGCGGAGAGAAAGGAAGCGATTCGTCTGCGCCAGGCCATCCTTGAGGTCAAGGACGCGGTGAAAAGCGGCGACCGCAACTTCATCGCGATGGAGTATGCGGCCGGCGAGCTGCTCGCCCGCCACGACTGGAAAGTCGACTATGTGGTCGTGCGTACCCGGCGCGCGCTGCTGCGGCCCGAGCCGCAGGACAGGGAACTGGTGGTGCTCGGCGCAGCGAAGCTCGGCACCACCCGGCTGATCGACAATCAGGAAATCCTTGCACCGTAGGTAAACATCAGGACGGAACCACGGAGGACACGGAGAACACGGAGGAAAGGCAAGAGCAAAAAATGAGTTCGGGTGAAAATCTTTCATTGCCCCACAGTCCATCGCAGCGAAAGTTGGCGACACAGGTTCGCGAACGGTTACCTCGCTCTTATCCCCAAGTTGCTTTTCCTCGTTTTTGTTTTTCCTCCGTGTCCTCCGTGTCCTCCGTGGTTCAGGAATTCGCTCTGTGACTATTCTCTATTACAGCGAGGCAGATCCGCCGGAGCCGTGGCGCGAGGCTTTCGCACGTGAGCTGCCGCAGATTCCGTTTCGTGTCTGGCCGGATTCGGGTCCGTTGGCAAGCGTCCGATACGCGCTTGTGTGGAAACCTCCTCGGGGGTTTCTCGCACAGTTTCCAAACCTCAAAGCAATCCTCGCGCTCGGTGCCGGCGTCGATCCCATTCCGACCGATCCTTCTTTGCCGAAAGGCGTACCGTTGTTGCGGCTTGTGGACGTGGGCTTCCCGGCGCGGATGGCGGAATACGCGATGTACGCCGTGCTGCACTTTCAGCGCCGCATGGGCGATATCGAGGCCCTGCAGCGACAAGCCCGATGGAACCAGCTCGACCCTTTCTTCATCCGCGACTTTCCGGTCGGCGTGATGGGTCTTGGCGTTATCGGCACGGTCGTGGCGCAGCGGCTCGCGGCAGCTGGCTACGTCGTCGCGGGATGGGCAAGGAGCCCCAAACAACTTGATGGCGTCGAGGTGTTTGCGGGAAGCGAGACCTTCAAGGAGTTTCTCTCCCGCTCGCGTGTCGTAATCAATGCGCTACCTCTGACGCCACAGACGGAAAACGTCCTCGACGCTGCGGCGTTCGCCGCAATGCCGAAGGGAGGATGCGTCGTGAACATCGGGCGTGGCGCACACCTGGTCGACCGGGGCCTGATCGCCGCTCTCGATAGCGGGCAACTGGACGGCGCAATGCTGGACGTGTTCCGCGAGGAGCCCTTGCCTTCTTCGCATCCATTCTGGCGCCACCCCAAGATCGTCGTCACGCCGCATGTCGCTGCGCCGACCATCGCTTCCGAAGTCCAGGCGCAGGTGATCGAGAACATCAGGCGGCTGGAGCGCGGCGACCCGCCTATCGGTTTGGTTGATATTGCTCGCGGTTACTGAAAATTAGAGCTATCAACGCAAAGGACGCAAAGGTACGCAAAGGAATGCAAGAACGAATTCAGTATGGGAGGAGTTGAACATTAGATCGAGGCAGCGATCGAACCTGCGCGCGACATGCGCATCGTGTTCGTGGAGGTTCATTTCCCTTGTCGGTTTCCCTTTGCGTACCTTTGCGTCCTTTGCGTTCAAAGACCTAGTTACCGTCAGGCGGTCGGCAGCTTGTAATCCTTGAATTCGTCGCGCAGCTTGGTCTTGAGCAGTTTGCCGGTGGCGGTGTGCGGCAACTGGTCCACGAACACGACGTCGTCCGGGATCCACCATTTCGCCACCTTGCCCTCGAAGAATTTGATCAGTTCGTCGCGGGTCACCTGAGAGTCCTTCTTCTTCACCACGATCAGCAGCGGCCGTTCGTCCCACTTCGGATGGCGTACCCCGACCACCGCCGCTTCCGCGACGGCGGGGTGCGCGACTGCGGCATTCTCCAGATCGATCGAGCTGATCCACTCGCCGCCGGACTTGATCACGTCCTTGGAGCGGTCGGTGATCTGCATGTAACCGTCGGGGTCGATGGTGGCCACGTCTCCGGTGGGAAACCAGTCGTTGCCCTTCTCGTCCTTGCGCATCGGGTCGCCGCCCTCGCCCTTGAAGTACCCGTTGCTGATCCACGGGCCGCGCACCAACAGGTTGCCGAAAGCCTTGCCGTCCCACGGCAGCTCCTTGCCGGCGTCGTCCACGATCTTCAAATCCACCCCGAAAATAGTGCGTCCCTGCTTGCTCTGGATCGCCAGCTTGCTATCCTTCGGCAGATCCAGATGCCTGGACTTGAAAGTACTGACGGTGCCGAGCGGGCTCATTTCGGTCATGCCCCACGCGTGCAACACCTGAACGCCGTAGTCCTCCTGAAAGGAACGGATCATCGCGGGCGGGCAGGCCGAGCCGCCGATCACGGTCCGGTTCATGGTGCTGAACTTGAGCTTGTTCTGCCCCATGTACTGAAGCAGCGCGAGCCATACGGTGGGCACGCCGGCCGAAACAGTGACCCGCTCCGTCTCAAACAATTCGAAGAGACTCTTGCCGTCGAGTTGGTAACCGGGCAGCACCATCTTTGTTCCGACCAGCGCGCAGCTGTAGGGCAGGGCCCAGGCGTTGGCATGAAACATCGGCACCACCGGCAGCATCACGTCGCGCGACGAGACGTTGAGCGCATCGGGC
>DASYUW010000054.1:0-6080 GCA_036000845.1 Burkholderiales bacterium | reverse complement strand
GGGTTTCGGGCGGATCATCTCGGAGATCGGCTGTTCGCTGATGGTCGGCGGCAACATAGCGGGGCTCACCCGCAACATTCCCACGGCGATTGCGCTGGAAACCAGCAAGGGCGAGTTCGCGCAGGGCGTGGCGCTGGGGATCGTGCTGATCGTGCTGGCGCTGGCGGTGAATGTCGCGTTGGCGGCGGTGCAGGGACAGGGCGGAATGAGGCGGGCATGGCAGCCGTGATCGAAGTCACCGGGCTCGCCAAATCCTGGGGCGGCCGCCCGGTACTGCGCATTCCGCAGCTTATTCTGGAAACGGGATCGAGCTACGTTCTTTCCGGCGATAACGGAGCGGGAAAAAGCACGTTGCTGCGCATTCTCGCCGGACTGGAACCGGCGCAGGTGGAAGGTTTCGCGTTCGAAGGCGCGCTATCGCAACTCGACCGCTTGCCCGCGCAAGTGCGGCGGCAAATCGGATTCGTGCACCAGCATCCGTACATGTTCAGCAGCAGCGCGCTCGCCAACGTCGAGTATGGGTTGAGGGTGCGCGGCATGCCGCGCAACGGACGGTCCCGACTGGCGCATGAGGCGCTGGCTTGGGCGGGCATGGCGGACCTCGCTGATGCGCCGGCGCAGCGTCTGTCCGGCGGCGAGCAGCAGCGGGTGGCGCTGGCGCGCGTGAAGGTGCTGTCGCCGCGGGTTTATCTGCTCGATGAACCGACCGCCAACCTGGACGCGGACGGCCGTCGGCGAGTGATCGAGCTGATCGCGCAGCTCGCCGCTGCAGACAAGGTGGTGGTGATCGCCTGCCACGACCTGGAGATGATCAACCTGCCGGGAGTGGTGCGGCTGCATCTCGAGAACGGCAGCCTCGAGCCCTGGCTTAAGCGTTGAGAACACCTGTGCCTGGTTGTGGCAAAGCACTTGCAGCGGCGTCTGACCGGCGCTACTATTGCCGTGAGTACAGGAGATGGCATTCCTCCTTGTAAATAACCGCCGAATACTCGGCTGATGATGCCTACACGTAACCCGGACGGGGCTGTGTAGGCATTGTTGGCAGTCCTGTCCGCAACAAGAAGAGCGCGAAAAGGACAGGAACGTGTGGAAGTCGGCAATTGCCATCTCTTTTGGTGCCACGCTTGGCGCATTGTTTGCGCTGGCTGCTCGGCATCAGACTCAACAGCCTCTTTCCCGCAATTCCCCCTGGAACTCTTGTCGTCAACCTGTCATGTCATCGGCTCGGTGCTAATGACGTTTGGGGGAAATTGCGACCATTGCCTGGACTCATGGCTGATACATGAAGGACGCAATCCGCGATGCGTCAATCCGTTTCCGGAATGCCCGCCGCCGCGGTGAACACGCACGTGGTCGGGAGAATCGATGTCGAGCCATTGCATTGACGAAGGAGGCGCCATGGAAGGTTCATTTCTGAGGTTTTACGTCCACGAGAATCAGCGTTGTGACGGGCATCTCGCCTGGGAGTGGCTGCTCATTCAAGCCAACAAGATGGGAATACGCGGCGGTTCGGCGTTCCGTGCAATGGCCGGTTTCGGCCGCCACCATCACCTCCACGAGGACCATTTCTTCGAGCTGGCCGGAACCCTGACAGTCGAGGTCGAATTCATCGTCGCCGAGGAGGAAGCGGCGCGCCTGCTGGAACTGATCCGGCAGCAGAAGCTTCGCGTCTTCTACGCGCACATCCCGGCGCTCTTCGGCGTGATCAACCCGGATCGACAGGATTCGCCCTCGGTTGCGGCCGATAACTGATGGGAGACGAACATGACCGAGATCTGGGCGCTGGCGGCATTGTGGTTGGGCTTGGCCCTGATTGCCACCCTGGTTTCCATTTGGCTGCGAATTGCGACCGCGCTGTCGGAAATAGTGGTCGGCACCATCGCCCAGCTCTTTATCGGCGCTGCGCTGGGAAGTTCGCTCCTGGCCGGCGATTCGACCTGGATCAAGTTCCTTTCGGGCGCGGGGGCAATTTTGCTCACTTTTCTTGCCGGCGCGGAACTCGATCCGGTGGTCTTTCGCAAACAGTGGAAGGAGGCTGGCGCGATCGGATTGGTCAGTTTTACGGCACCATTTCTTGGTTGCGCCGCGGCTGCCCGGTGGCTGCTTGGCTGGCAACCGGAGGCAAGCTGGCTCGCCGGCATCGCTATGTCGACGACGTCGGTGGCCGTGGTGTATGCAGTGATGCTGGAGTTCGGGTTGAACGCCACCGCGTACGGCAAGGTCGTCCTGACCGCCTGCTTCATTACCGACCTTGCGACGGTCGTCGCACTGGGTTTCATTTTCGCACCATTCACTGTGAAAACCTTGGTGTTCCTTGGCGCTGGCGTCATCGCTTTCATGGTACTTCCGTGGCTGACCCCGCGTTTTTTCCGGCGCTATGGCAACCGCCCGTCGGAGCTCGAGGCCAAGTTCCTGATGCTTTGCCTGTTCGGACTCGGAGCGCTTGCAGCCTGGGCCGACAGCGAAGCAGTACTGCCGGCGTATCTGATCGGCATGGTGCTGGCCGGCACCGTGGGAAAAGATCATTCGCTGGTGCGCCGGCTGCGCACGCTTACATTCGGTTTTCTAACTCCGTTCTATTTCATCCGCGCGGGATCACTGGTGTCCCTACCTGCACTGGTGGTTGCGCCCGGGGCCTTTCTGGTGATGCTGCTGGCAAAGATGGCGACCAAAGTGGCGGGCGTGTACCCGGTAACCCGGGCGTACAACTCACCCCGGCAGGAAGGAATGTATACGACCCTGCTGATGTCGACCGGACTGACCTTCGGCACGATCTCGGCCTTGTTCGGGCTGGCGCATCAGATCATTGACCAGGCCCAGTATTCGGCATTGGTGGCCGCTGTGATCGGCAGCGCTGTCATCCCGACGCTGATTGCCAACGCGTTCTTTCTGCCGAGGCATCTTCTGGGCAGGGATGTGGAACCCGGGCAACAGAAGCTTCAAGCGGCAGAGCTGCAGTCGCCAACGGAGAAAGCACCATGATCCACAAGATACTGCTCGGCTACGATGGTTCGGAGGCGGCCGATATGGCGTTCGCGTTCGCACTCGAACTTGCGCGGAAATTCGACGCGGAGCTGCACGTCATCGCTGTCGTGCGTCCACCCGAGTTCGGGGACGAAGTCGAGACCAGGGCGGTGATCGAGAACTCGCGACGCCATTACGAGAAAGTTCTGGGCGCACTCAGGGGAAGGCCCGCCAAACAACCGGTCGCGTTTCGTTCGAGTCTGGTGGTGGGGCATCCCGCCGAGCAAATCGTGCGTTATGCGGAGGAGCATTCCATCGATCACATTGTGGTCGGCCATCGTGGCCGTACGTTGTTCGAGCGTTGGCTGATTGGCTCGGTGGCCCGCCAAGTCATTGCCTACGCGCATTGCGCCGTTACGGTAATTCGGAAGTAATGGTGCGACGGAGATGCCCGTGCAGATCTGCCCGGCATGTTTTGCCAAGATCCCGGACGTAACACAGCAGTGCACAGCTTGCGGCGCCAATCTCGCTCGATTGAGCGCACGGAATTACCAGGAGAAGCTCATTGCCGCCCTGAGTCATCCGCTTGCCGATGTCCGCATGCGGGTAGTTATCGCCCTGGGCGTGCGGGGCGAGTCGGAGGGGGCCGATCCACTAGTCAAGTGTGCTCTTCGCCATCCCACAGACCTGGTGGAGGGACTGGAAATTGTTCGTCCCTTGGCGCGGCTGCGTGCTCCGGAGGTGCGCAGCGAATTACTCGTGGAACTCGTCCGCCGACATCCTGCCCACACGGTACAGGTAGCCGCAGAAACGGCGCTGCATGACGTGAAGGAGGAGCATGCTGATCAATGACATCGCAGGCTGGCGAAAGCTCAACCTGAAGTATCTGGTCCTCGATTTCAACGGCACGCTTGCGGTGGACGGTGATTTGCTGCCAGGGGTAAGGGAACGATTGCATGCCGTCTCCCGTTCCCTGGACATTCACGTACTCACTGCGGATACCTTCGGCAAAGCTCGTCTGGCGCTGATGGATGTTCCATGCGAGCTTTTCGTGCTGCCTGGTGACAGACAGGATCGTGCCAAGCTGGCACACGTCAACAAACTTGGGCGAAACCAGACCGTGTGCATTGGCAACGGTCGCAATGATCGGCTGATGCTGAAAGTCGCGGCGCTAGGCATTGCGGTGGTACAGGGGGAAGGCGCGGCTGTTGCCGCGATCGCGTCAGCCCACCTCGTCATGCCAGGCATCATCGAGGCGCTTGAGCTTTTCGACAACCCGCTGCGGCTGGTGGCCACTTTGCGAAATTGAGTGCCGCATTGGAGAGCACAGACATTGAACATCCGGTTTTTCACTTTCCCAGATACATCAAGTGCCACGGCTGCGGGGCTCAGCGCACTGTGATCATAAGGGAAGTCTACCAATTGCCTGCCGGAACGGCCGCCGTTGCATTGGCGAAATGCAGAAAATGCCGCCACACGTTTGTCCGATTCCTGGGAGAAAAAGAGGCTGCGGCAAGGCTCGCGGAGAGGTGGCTCGGCCTTGAGCGATAGTCATATTGAAGCACCCGCCACCGGGGAGTAATGTGAGATCGCGCCCGCACTAATGAATGACATTTGTGCAAAGACAGTCAACCTGACGGAGTCCTGATATGGCAGACAATTGGCGATCCCAACTTATCACGAAGGGCGCCGCGCGCTCGCCCAACCGTGCAATGTTGCGCGCGGTCGGTTTCGGTGACGGCGATTTCGACAAGGCCATCGTCGGAGTGGCCAACGGCCCTTCCAACATGAATCCCTGCAACGCCGGCATCCAGCCGCTCGTCGATCGCGCAATGGCAGCGCTGAGGGCGGCCGGCGCCATGCCGCAGATGTTTGGTTTCCCTACGGTGACCGACGGCATCGGCATGGGCACCGAGGGCATGAAATATTCCCTCGTCTCGCGCGAAGTCATCGCCGATTCGATAGAAACTGCGGTGAACGGCCAGGTGATGGACGGAGTGATGTGTATCGGCGGTTGCGACAAGAACATGCCCGGCAGCGTAATGGCGATGGCGCGCATGAACGTTCCCGGCATTTTCGTGTATGCGGGGACAATCAAGCCCGGAAACTGGAAGGGCCAGGCACTTACCATCGTCAGCGCCTTCGAGGCGGTCGGCGCCTACTCGGCCGGCAAAATGAGCGAAGCGGACTTCATCGGCGTGGAGAAAAATGCCTGTCCTTCGGTCGGTGCCTGCGGCGGAATGTACACCGCCAACACCATGTCGTCTTCGTTCGAAGCACTCGGCATCAGTCTGCTCGGGTCGTCCCAGATGGCTTCGCCGGACCCTGAAAAAGCCGACTCGGCAGCAGAATCCGCCAAGGTGCTGCTCAACGCAATCCGAAAGCGAATCCTGCCGCGACAAATCATCACCCGCAATTCGATCGAGAACGCGATCAGCCTGGTGATGGCGACCGGCGGTTCGACCAATGCCGTGTTGCATTACCTCGCGATCGCATCGGCGGCCGAGGTGGAGTGGACGATCGACGACTTCGAGCGCGTGCGCCAGAAAGTGCCGGTACTCTGCAATCTGAAGCCGTCCGGCCCGTACGTCGCGACCGATTTTCATCGTGCCGGCGGCGTGCCGCAAGTGCTGAAGCTGCTGTTGAATAACGGCGTGTTGCACGGAGATTGCCTTACGATCACCGGCCGCACCATCTCCGAAGAACTGGCCAACGTTCCGGACGAGCCGAGGCGCGGTCAGGACGTCATCAGGCCCTGGAGCAATCCGGTGTATCCGCACGGCCATCTTGCGATTCTCAAGGGAAATCTCGCCCCCGAAGGCTGCGTCGCCAAGATCACGGGGCTTAAACAACACTCGATCACGGGTCCGGCGCGGGTTTTCAATTCGGAGCCCGAGTCGCTCGTGGCGATTCTGGCGAAGAAAATCAAGTCCGGCGATGTCATCGTGATCCGCTATGAAGGCCCCAAAGGCGGGCCGGGGATGCAGGAGATGCTCGCGCCGACTTCGGCGATCATCGGGCAGGGACTGGGCGAATCGGTCGGCCTGATCACCGACGGACGCTTTTCCGGCGGCACCTGGGGAATGGTGGTCGGGCATGTCGCGCCAGAAGCGTAT
>DASYUW010000053.1:0-19108 GCA_036000845.1 Burkholderiales bacterium | reverse complement strand
GCGTCCATGACCTCTCTGCAGGCGCTTGGAAGCCTGACATTTGTCGCAGCCGACGCGGGCCGCAAGACCACCTTGCCGATCAACTATGCCGGCGCCGTGCGTAACGCGAAGATCAGAATTGCCGATGCTGCTCTCGGCATTACTTCCTGCTCGTTCGACGCGTTCGCAGTCAGGCCGGCGAGTCTTTCCATCACGTCGAACATGACCAACACCGGCACCAGCGGCACGCCCTTCGTGAATGCAGGCGGTAATTTCACGCTTACTGCCACGGCGCTTGCCGGCTACGACGGTACGCCGACAATCGACAGCACGAAAATTGTGGCGCACGCCGGCGCGACACAATTCGGATCGATAGCCGGCGTATTTGCCGCAGCGGCGCCGGCCACCGGCGTCGCTTCCGGTGCGACCTTTACTTACAGCGAGGTCGGAAACTTTCAGTTCCTCACGCAGGGGGTAACCGATGACGCTTTCACTGCGGTGGACCAGCCTGGCGACTGCACAAATGACTTCTCCAACACGCTAGCCGGCGGCAAGTATGGCTGCAAATTCGGCAACACGGCCAGCACCGCCTTCTTCGGTCGCTTTACCCCGGATAATTTCACGGTGTCGGGGGCAAGCCTGACCGACCGCATCGACCTTGGCTGCTCGCCGGCATCCGCGTTCACGTATATGAACGAGCCGATCGGGCTTGCCTTTACGTTGACCGCGAGAAACGCGGCAGGCGTAGCGACCCAGAACTACACCTCTGCAAGTAGCTTCGCCAAGCTCGACGCAACCTTGCCGGCTTCGTTCAATTTCGTCGCCAGGGATGGTGTCGTCGCTTCAATGCGAACCTCCACGATCTCCGCGATTACCAAGGCCAATCCTGGTCAGGTGACCACGACGGCAGCGCATAACTTCGTCAACGGCGACCGGGTATATATCACCGGTGTCAGCGGCATGACCCAGATCAACGGGCTGGCGGTAACCGTGACCGTGGTGAACGCGACCAACTTCACCATCGGTCTCGATACCTCCGGCGCCGGATTCAGTGCCTATACCTCGGGCGGGACGACGTCGCGCCTCGTCGCATTGACTTCGAGTGGGACCTGGACCGCGGGCTCGGCCACGGTCACTGCCTCTGTTCGGCTGGAGAGGTCGCCAGCTCCTGACGGGCCGTTTACGGCATTTCGCGTCGGCATCGCGCCGCGCGACAGCGATGGGATCTCCTTGTTGATCGGATTGCTGGATCTCGATGCGGACGCCAACTCTTCCAACGACAGCTTTGCTCTCGACACCACAGAACTGCGGTTCGGCCGCTTGCGGCTCAACAATGCGTTCGGCAGCAGCCTCCTCGACCTGCCCCTGCCGCTCTCGACCCAGTACTACGACGGCAATTTCTTCGTGACCAATACGCTCGACAGTTGCACGACGCTATCTGCGAGCGACATCGCGTTCAGTTTTCTTCCGGCCACGCCGAACCTGGTTGCGTGCGAGACCCATTTGAACCCCGCCGGTACGATTACTTTTACCTCCGGGAACGCGGGCGTGAGGCTCACCAAACCCGGTAGTGCCAACAATGGCGCTGTGGATCTCACCGTCAATTTGGGCGCAGTGCCTGCGGGAATTACCTGTACCTCCGCAACAAGCAGCGCAGCGACAGCGGCCAATAAAACGTGGCTCCAGGGTAATTGGGGAAGCGGCACCTATATCGATGATCCCCGCGGGCGGGCGACCTTCGGAATCTTCAAGAACGCCGACCAGTTTCTTTATTTGCGGGAGGTCTATTGAGGGGTTGAACTGCTCGTCGTGAGCCAGAACGCTTTTTCCATTGACAACAATAAGTTATTTAGATATCTTCGCGTTAACTTTTAACATGGTTATGGTGCGTTCAATTTTCTCAAAACGCGAAGCTGGCGAACTCGCTGCTGTGAACCTTTGCGCGGGCCGTATCGAAATCGCCAAGGTGCGCCGCAACGGAGCGGAGCGTCCGGTCGTGGAGCTTTGTTCGGCGCACCCTTACGGAAGCGGTCAGGCGGAAACGCTGCAGCGCCTGCGCCGCGAACTTCACCTCGAGCGCTTTCGCTGCGCGACGCTGCTGCCGGCGCCGCAATACCAGTTGCAGTTGCTGGACGCACCGAACGTGCCGGACGCGGAACTGAAGTCGGCGGTGCGCTGGAAGCTCAAGGACTTTCTCGAGTATCCGGTCGAATCGGCGACCGTCGACGTGGTACAGATTCCGGCCGATGCCAGCGCGCCCACGCGCGGCCGCTCTGTGTATGCCGTATCTGCGCGCAACGCGGACATCGAGGCGCGCATGAAGCTCTTTGCCCAGGCGAAAATCCCGTTGCGGGTGATCGAGATTCCGGAAATGGCCCAACGCAACATCGCGGCGCTTTTGGAGACCGATCATCGCGCGCTTGCCATGCTGAGCTTCGGCGAGGAGGGGGGGTTGCTGACTTTCAGCGCGCGCGGCGAACTCTACCTGTCGCGCAGAATCGATGTGAGCCTCGAGCAACTGGCCGATGCGGCCGGCGACATGCGCGAACAGATGTTCGAGCGCATCGCGCTGGAATTGCAGCGTTCACTCGACCACTTCGACCGGCAGTTCAGCAATGTGCCGGTGGCGCGCCTGCTGCTCGGGCCAGTTCCGGCGGAGATCGGGTTGCGGCAGTACCTCGCGGACAATCTCTCCGCAAGGGTCGATTCCGTGGAGCTCGGCGAGGTGTTGGACTTTCACAGGGTGCCGGAACTGCGCGAACCCGGCGAGCAAATGCAGCGCTGGCAGACGCTGGGCGCTGCGCTGCGCAGCGACCCGCCTTAATCAAAGGGATTCACAGTGCCGCAGCAGATCAACCTCCTCAACCCGGCCTTTCTGGACAAGCGGGGCGCCCTGTCTTTGAAGACGGCACTGATGGGGTGGCTGGCGGTTGCGCTGATTTCGGTCGCATTCGCTGGCTATGCCGGCATGCGTAATCGCCAGTTGGCGCAGCAAGAGCGCGAGGTGGCCGCCAAGGTGACGGCGGCGCAGGCGGAAATGCAGCGGCTCGCGGGCCAGGTTGCGGGGCGCAAGCAGGATCCGCAGATCACCGCGGAGATCGCGCGCCTGGAATCCGAGATAAGTGGACGCGACGAAGTAATGGCGGTGCTCAAGGGTGGCGCGCTTGGCGATACCAGGGGTTTCTCGGAACATCTGCGTGCGTTTGCGCGGCAGTCTTTCGAGGGCGTCTGGCTGACCGGGCTGTACATCGCCGCCAGCGGCCAGGACGTCGCGGTGGAGGGCCGTGCTCTGCGAGCGGAGCAGGTGCCCGGCTATCTGCGGCGGCTCAATTCGGAGAGCGTCATGCAGGGGCATCCGTTCTCGGAACTGCTGATGCAGGCACCCGCCCCCGATCCGGGCGACAAGAGTCGCGGGCGCCCGCCGTACATCGAGTTCCGGCTGGCGACCAAGTCCGAAACGCCGGCGGTGAAGGCGGCGGCGCGATGAACGAAACCTGGCGAAAAGCCGTGGCCCGGTTCGATGCGCTCAAGCCGCGCGAGCGCGCAATGGTATTCGCGGCCGGCGCAGTCGTGATCGGCTGGCTCGTGTTCATGATGGCCATCGACAGCGAATTGACGCGTTACAAGCGGCTCAGCGCCGATCTTTCGCGTCAGCAGGTGACGCTCGCGCAGTTGCAGGCCCAGACCGCCGAGTTGATGCGCTCGGTCGCGCAGGGTCCGGACGCCGCGGGCCGCGCTCGCATCGCCGCGCTAAAAGAACAACTCGCGCAGTTCGACGCCGAGCTCCGCGGCGTGCAGCAGGGTTTGGTGCCGCCGACGCGCATGACCCGGGTGCTGGAGGACGTGCTGACACGCAACAGCCGGGTGCACCTGGTGAAGCTCAAGACTATGCCGGTGACGGCGCTGGTGGATCGGGAGGCAAAGGGCGAGCCAGTGCGGGCTGCGACGCCGGGCGGCAGCGACAGCCTGGTCTACAAACACGGCATCGAACTTACGCTCGAAGGCGGCTATCTGGATCTGCTGGACTACCTGACGCGTCTGGAAAAGTTGCAGTGGCAGATGTTCTGGGCCAGGACGCGCATCGACGCCTCGCAGTATCCGCGGGTGCAGATGACGGTGACGCTTTACACCTTGAGCCTCGACGAGGCCTGGCTGGTGGTATGAACAGGCGCATGACCGTCTCCTTACCGAAATTGCTGGCACTCGGTGCCGCGCTGGCAGCTTGTGCACCGCTCGCCGCGGCGCAGGCGCTGCGAGACCCGACGCGGCCGCCGGTCTTTTTCGGCAGAACGGGAGATGGCGGGACGGTAAGCCGCAGCCGCGACGCCGAGTGGGTGCTGCAGTCGGTGCTGCTGTCGCCGACGCGGCGCTACGCCATCATAAACGGCGAGGTTTTGTCTCTGGGCGGATCGGTGGCGGGTGCGGAACTCGTCGCCATCCGGGAAGGCGAGGTGACGTTGCGTGCCGGCGGGGCGCTGCGCACGGTACGGCTGTTTCCCGACGTGGACATGCGGAGCGAAGCCCTGCCGCAGGCGCAGCAGCCGAAGCCGGACGCGGCCAGGCCACGCGCCAAACCAAAATCTCGGGACGGAACGGCTGACAATGCGACCCGATAACGCACAAGACAGAGAACAAGAAAGGACGAAATGAGAAGGCTTCTCCCCCTGTCTCTGATGCTTGCACTGAGCGCGTGCGCCACGCAAACGGGCATGCCTTACGGCAACGCCAAGAAGGAGATGGATAAAGCCTCGCGCCAGCGGACTGCCCCGGTGCAGCCGGAAGAGGTGAACCGCGCCCTGCTGCCTTCGCTTACCGTCGAGATGCCGAAGGTGGACGGCCGGCCGATCGAACCCCGTTTCGATCTGGTGGTGAACGGCGCGCCCGCCAACCAGGTTTTCATGGCCATCGTCTCCGGCACGCGCTACAGCATGGTGGTGCACCCGAGCATCAAGGAGGCGATTTCCATCAATCTCAAGGATGTCACCGTGTTCGAGGCGCTCGACACCATCCGCGAGATGTACGGCTACGAATACAAGCTGCAGGGGCCCCGTATCCTGATCCAGCCCCTCGGGCTGCAAACCCGCGTGTTCCAGATCAATTACCTGATGAGCCAGCGCAAGGGCCGCACCGAAGTGCGCGTGACCTCCGGCGCGATTTCGGATTCGCCGGGTGCCGCAACCCAAGGCGTGGCCGGCACGCCGGCGACGTCCACCGGCACCGGTGCGGGACGCGCGATGGAGAGCAGCAAAGTGACAACCACTTCGGAGAACGACTTCTGGACGGACATCGGTGCCGCGGTGCGGGCGATCATCGGGGCCGAGGGCGGCCGCAACGTGGTGATGAGCCCGCAGTCGGGCGTGGTGGTGGTGCGCGCTTACCCGGCGGAGCTGCGCGGGGTCGAGGACTTCCTCAAGGCCATGCAGGTGGTGGTCGAGCGCCAGGTTATGCTGGAAGCGAAAATCATCGAAGTGCAGCTTTCAGACAGCCACCAGAGCGGGGTGAACTGGGCGGCGTTCACGCAAGGGCCGAATAGCCGCTTCGCAGGCGGGGTGCTGTCCCCCGGCTCGACGCTGTCGCCTGACGGCGCCATCAGCGCGTTCACGGCGCGCAATGCCGATGGCACGGTTTCCGCCAATTCCCTGCTCTCGTCGAATCCGGCCGCGCCGGGCGTCATCTCCGCGGGTGTTGGGGCGCCGGGAACCCTGTTCGGGCTGGCGTTCCAGACCGGCAGTTTCGCCGCGCTCATATCCTTTCTCGAGACCCAGGGCGATCTGCAGGTTCTTTCCAGCCCAAGGATCGCGACGCTCAACAACCAGAAGGCCGTGCTCAAGGTCGGTACCGACGAATTCTTCGTGACCAACATCACCACCAATATCACCACCACCGGCATCGGCGCCGGCACCACCCAGTCTCCGACCATTACGGTGGCGCCGTTCTTCTCTGGCGTTGCCCTCGATGTCACGCCGCAGATCGACCAGAACAACCAGATCATCCTGCACATCCATCCGTCGGTATCGAGCGTGATCGAGAAAACCAAGAACATCGATCTGGGCGAATCCGGCACCTTCCGGTTGCCGCTTGCTTCCAGTTCCATCAGCGAGAGCGATACCATCGTGCGCGTCAGCGACGGCAACATCGTTGCTATCGGCGGTCTGATGAAGGAATCTTCCGCCCGCGACAGCAGCGGCTTGCCTGGCTTGAGCGCGACGCCATGGATCGGCGGGTTGTTTGGCAGCAAAAGGCGCTCGGTGGTGAAGAACGAGCTGGTGATCCTGCTCAAGACCACCGTCATCGAGAGCGACGCATCGTGGCGTCAGGATATACTGGACACAAAGGAACGCATCGACGCCTACCAACGCAGTGAGCCCCTGTCGCGCAGTCCATTGTCCCGTTCCCCTGCCACACCTGCGCAGTAGCGCAGTCGCCGGTCCGAGTTTCGCATTGGAGCGGCCCGCCGCAACAGGGCGGCCCAGCGGCTGAACATGTACCGCACCCATTTCGCACTGCGCGAGCCGCCGTTCGGACTGACACCGGATACCGCGTTCGCCTTTGCCTGCACGCCGCATCAGGAAGCGCTGAACACGCTGCTGGTCGCCATTGCCAACGGCGAAGGCTTCATGAAGATCACAGGCGAGGTCGGCACCGGCAAGACCTTGCTATGCAGGCGTTTTCTGGCCGAGTTGGACGGCGAATTCATGACCGCCTACATTCCCAATCCGTATCTCGATCCGCTCGGCCTGCTGTTGGCGCTGGCCGACGAACTGCGGGTGGCGTTCGACCGTGACAATGACCAGCACCATCTGGTAAAGGCGCTGAACCATGCGCTGCTCGATTACGCGCGCGCCGGTAAACGCGTGGTGGTCTGCCTCGACGAAGCGCAGGCGATGCCGCTGGAAACGCTGGAATCGCTGCGCCTGTTGTCCAACCTCGAGACCGAGAAACGCAAGCTGTTCCAGGTGGTGCTGTTCGCGCAACCCGAACTGGATGCCAAATTGAGGCATGAGTCGGTGCGCCAGCTGCAGCAACGCATCACCTACCATTATCACCTTTCGCCGTTGTCGCGGCGCGAGATGGAGTATTACGTCGGCCACCGCCTGCGCGTAGCCGGCTATGTTGGCGATCGCCTGTTTAACCGTTCTGCGGTGGCTGCGCTCTACCGTGCCAGCACCGGGGTGCCGCGCCTGGTCAACGTGCTTGCCCACAAAGCGATGCTGGCAGCGTACGGCGAGGGCAGGCACTATGTGTCGGCAGCGCATGTACGCAAGGCGGCGCAGGATACGCCGGCGGCCAGATCGGCTCGCTCACCGCTGTTGGCAATCGGCGCCGCACTTTTTGTCGCCGTTGCCGCTTTTGCCTATTGGTTCGGGTATCGATGAGTCTGATCAACCAGGTATTGCAGGAACTCGAGAAACGGCACGCCGCCGATCCCGGGGTGACTTCGCTGCCGCCGCAAGTGCGCGCAGTGCGGACGGTTCCTCCGACGGCAATGCGCGTGCTCGCGATAGCGCTGATTCTCGTGTTGGCGGCAGTTGGCGGGTTCGTTTACCTCAGCGGCGGATGGCCGACTGCGGCGAACACGCAGCTTACTGTGACGTCGCGACCTGATCCCGTCAAAAAGCAGATCTCAGGGCCGGCTCCGGCAACGCAGACCGCAGCGGTCCCGGCACCAGCCTCAGCTCCGGGCCCGGCCCCCATAGAGCCGGCGGTGCAGGCGGTGCTGCTCGCGCCGGTGTCCAGGCTTTCGGAAGAGTTGAGTTTCAATCCGGACCCGGGCGTGCCTGCGGTTCGGGCGGCAAAGCCCAAGCCCGCGGTGCGAGCCGAGAAGCCCCGGGCGGCTAAGCCTGCCTCAGTTTCCCCGCCACAAGAACCGGCTCCGGTTCCGGCGCCTGTCGCCGCCGATCCGCCGGCCACTGCAGCCGTACCTGATTCAGTCGCCGCAGTGGCGGCGCAACCCGCAGCTGCAGAGGGCCCGTCCGCGATCGACAAGCAGATGCGCGAGATGACGGTGCAGCAGCGAGCCGAAACGGCCTTTCGCAGTGGTGTCGCGCAGTTGCAGGACGGGAGAGTCAGCGCGGCCGAAACGAATTTTCGCGAAGCGCTCAAAGTGGATCCGATGCACGTCGGCGCCCGCCAGGCCTTGCTCGGGCTGTTGCTGGATGGCAGACGCAACGACGAAGCCGAGCAGTTGCTGCGCCGCGCGCTCGATCTGAATCCCCGCCAGCCGCGTCATGCCATGGTGCTGGCGCGGCTTGAAGTCGATCGCGGCGATGTCGGCGGCGCCATCAACACGCTGGTCGGGGCGCTGCCTTACGTTCGATCAGACCCCGAGTACTATGCGTTTCTCGCTGCGCTGTTGCAGCGTGACGGCCGGCACAGGGATGCGGTGGATTACTATCGCACCGCGCTGCAGTCGTCTCCGGGCAACGCGGTGTGGCTGATGGGGCTGGGCATATCGTTGCGCGCCAACGATCAGCTTGCCGACGCGCGCGAAGCGTTCCGGCGCGCCGCCGACTCGAAACAGCTCAACGCCCCACTGCAGGCCTTTGTCGAGCGTCAGTTGCGGGAATTATCGCTGAAGAAGTGATTCATGAGGAGTGAGTTACCTGTGTGGTGGCGTGCGCGCCACGATCCATCCCCACACTTCGCGGGCACCGCGGCACTTGAGCGTTGCCGCGAGTTCGTTCAGCGTCGCACCGGTGGTCAGCACATCGTCCACCACTGCGACTGTCTTGCCTTCCAGATCGAGCTCGCAGACAAATGCGTTACGCACGTTTGCAGCCCGCTCCTTCCATGGGAGCGACGCCTGTGGTGCGCTCTCCCGGCTGCGCCTGCAACCGTTCGCCGTGATTCCCAGGCCGAATTCCGCGCCGACCAGCCTCGCGATCTCCATCGCCTGATTGAATCCGCGTTCGCGCAGGCGCCGCGGGGCCAGCGGCATCGGCATCACCAGATCGGGATAGGGCTCGGAATCGAGCGTGTTGGCTAGGGCGGCGGCGAGCGGGCGCGCACATGCCAAACTACCTCGATATTTGAGCGTGCGTACCAGCGCGTCGACCGGAAAGGCGTAAGCCAGGGCCGCCACCACGCGGTCGAAAGCGGGGCGCCGGATGAGGCAGCGTCCGCAAACTTCCGCTCCTGTACCCGGCGCCGCGCAAATCGGGCAGCGCGGCGCCGGCAACCCTGGCAGGGATTGGCGGCAACCCTGACATAGTCCATCGGCCGCGCCGTTCCCGGAGCACAAGAGGCACGTCGGTACCAACAATCCATGCGCAAGGGACAGGCAGTTGTCAAAAACTCTGTAAGCAAAATTTGACAAGGGTTCACGCATCCCCGAATATTCCTCAAGGCCACGACCGGCCGGGATCTTTCCTCAGCGCGCCTGCAACCATGATGCCCCAGTCCGCCCAACAGAACACTCGAAGCCCTGCTCCCCGGAAGCGCTGGAGCATCGCCGCAGTAGAGGCGCTGCTCGCGGCCCCGTTCGGCGATGTGATCTTTCGTGCCCAGCAGGTTCATCGACAGCATTTCTCGGCCAATGAAGTGCAGTTGTCGACGCTGCTGTCGATCAAAACCGGCGGCTGTCCGGAGGACTGCGGATATTGTCCGCAAGCCGCCCGATACCACACCGGGCTGGAGAATCAGGCGCTCATGACGGTCGAGGAAGTCGTGCAGGCGGCGCGGGTAGCACGGGGAAACGGTGCGTCGCGCTTCTGCATGGGCGCGGCGTGGCGCGGCCCGAAGCAGCGCGACCTAGAGAAAGTGACCCAAATGGTGCGCGCGGTAAAAGCGCTGGGGCTGGAGACCTGCGCCACCCTGGGAATGCTCAAGGACGGGCAGGCCGAGCAGCTCAAGGACGCCGGCCTCGACTATTACAACCACAATCTGGATACCGATGCCGATTTTTACGGCGAGATCGTCACCACCCGCAGCCAGGGCGAGCGCCTGGACACGCTGGAAAAAGTGCGTGCGGCAGGCATTCACGTCTGTTGCGGCGGCATCGTCGGCATGGGCGAGTCGCGCGCCAGCCGCGCGGGGCTGATCGCGCAACTGGCAAATCTCGACCCGCATCCAGAGAGCGTGCCGATCAACAATCTGGTCCAGGTCGAAGGCACGCCGCTGTACGGCACGCCGAAACTCGACCCCTTCGAGTTCGTGCGCACCATCGCGGCTGCGCGCATCACCATGCCGAAGGCGATGGTGCGTTTGTCCGCCGGACGCGAAGACATGTCTGCCGAGTTGCAGGCGCTGTGCTTCCTTGCCGGCGCCAACTCGATTTTCTACGGCGAGAAACTGCTTACCACCGGCAATCCCGATGTGGAAGCGGACCGGACCCTATTTGCGAAGCTTGGGCTCCGTCCGCTTCAGCGGTAAGTTTTGAGTGTTGAGTGTTGAGTGATGGGTAGTCGCCGATATGGCTGATAGCCCAATTCGCACGAAAAGCTTTGAGTTCGCGCTGAAAATCATCCAGCTTTCGAACAAGCTTCAGCAGCAGCGGGAGTACGTGATCTCAAATCAACTCGTGAGAGCTGGAACGAGTATCGGCGCTAATGTAGAAGAAGCACAAGCGGGGCAGAGCCGAAGAGACTTTCTTTCCAAGATGGCGATGGCTTCGAAGGAGGCTCGCGAAACGAAGTACTGGCTCCGCTTGATTGAGAAATCCGGAATAGCAGGCGTGGACGTTCGTGGCAAGCTTGATGACGCGGAGGAGTTGATCCGAATTCTTACCGCGATCGTCAAGACTGCTGGACGTTCGAAGTGACCAACTCAACACTCAACACTCAACACTCAATACTCGCTGCGGCGTTGCGCGCCGAGCTCGCAGAGTTGCAGGCGCGCGGGCTGCGGCGCACGCGCCGCGTGCTCGAAACGCCGCAAGGCGTGCGCCTTCGGGTGGATGGACGCGAATATCTCTCGTTCTGCAGCAACGATTACCTCGGCCTTGCCGCCGATCCGCGCGTGATCCAGGCTCTGTGCGAAGGCGCTCAGCTTCACGGCGCCGGTGCCGGCGCTTCGCATCTGGTGAGCGGCCACCATCGCGCCCACGAAGAACTGGAGCATCGGCTCGCCGCCTTCGTGCGTCTGCCGCGGGCGCTGCTGTTTTCGTCCGGGTATCTCGCCAACCTGGCCGTGGTCACCACGCTGGCCGGACGCTCCAGCGAGGTCTTTGCCGACAAGCTGAATCATGCCTCGCTCAACGATGCGATGGTGTTGTCGCGTGCGCGCTTCACGCGTTATGCGCATTGCGACGTCGCCGCGCTCGGGGAGAGGCTGGCGCGCTCCGAAGCAGCCGACAAACTGGTGCTCACCGACGCGGTGTTCAGCATGGACGGGGACATTGCGCCGCTCGTAGCGATCCTGGACCTTTGCGAGCGGTTCGATGCGGCGCTGGTGGTGGACGATGCCCACGGCTTCGGCGTTCTGGGCCGGGAAGGCCGCGGCGTGCTTGCGCACTGCGGGCTCGCCTCGCCTCGTATCGCCTATGTTGGTACGCTGGGAAAGGCAGCCGGCGTGTGCGGCGCTTTCGTAGCGGGGGGTGTGGAGTTGATCGAGATGCTGATCCAGCGCTCTCGCAGTTACATCTACACCACTGCCAGCCCGCCGGCGCTAGCCTGGGCGCTCATGAAAAGTCTGGAATTGATCGAAGCCGAATCCTGGCGGCGCGAGCGCCTCGAGGCGGTGGAAAAAAAACTCGCCCGCGACCTGCGGCCGCGGCGCTGGCAACTGTCGCGCTCGCAGACGCCGATCCAGCCGCTGATCATCGGCGGCAATCGCGAAGCGGTGGCGGCGAGCGACGCGTTGGCGCGTGAAGGCATTCTGGTTCCGGCGATCCGGCCGCCGACCGTGCCCGCGGCCACGGCGCGGCTGCGCATCTCCCTGTCTGCCGCACACACCGAGGAAGACGTCGACCGCCTGGTGGATGCGTTAAGGCGGGCAGAGCAGGCATCGCCGTGAGCTCCGCGTTCACTCTGGACAAGCGTCAGTTGCGACGTTCTTTCGAGCGTGCCGCGTCGACCTACGACCGAGCAGCGGTATTGCAGCGGGAAATCTGCGAGCGGGCGCTGGAGCGGCTCGACCTGGTGAAACTTGCTCCCGCCGTTATCCTCGATGCCGGCAGCGGTACCGGATTCGCGGCACACTCGCTGGCACGACGTTATCCGGACGCAACGCTGGTCGAGCTCGACATCGCCCCGGCGATGCTGCGAACCGCGCGCGCGCGCCTGCCGCGTTGGAAAAAGTGGATTGGCCGGCGGCGCGAATTGTTCGTCTGCGGGGATAACGAGCACTTGCCCATCCGCGCCGGAACCGTCGCCATGTTCTGGTCGAATCTCGCGTTCCAGTGGGCGAACGACCTGCCGCTCGTATTATCCGAGTGCCAGCGCGTCCTTCAGCCCGGCGGACTGCTGACCTTCACCACCTTCGGCCCCGACACCCTCAAGGAACTGCGCCAAGCCTTCGCCGGCGACGCCGGCCGTGTGCACGTCAATCGCTTTTACGACATGCACGACATCGGCGACATGCTGGTGCACGCCGGATTTGCCGATCCGGTGATGGACATGGAACAGGTCACGCTCACCTATGCCGACGTGGAGACGCTGATGCGCGAGTTGAAGGCGATAGGTGCGCACAATGTCGCGACGGGACGCAGCCGCGGGCTCACGGGCCGTCGCACGCTCGACGACCTGAGGCGGCGTTACGAGCAACTGCGGCGCGACGGCCGGCTGCCGGCGACTTTTGAAGTCGTGTACGGGCATGCCTGGAAGCCCATGGGCCACCGGCTTCCCGCTGGAGTGAAACCGGTGAAGGTTCACTTACCACAGCGGGAAAGCCGGTGAGTGTTGAGTTTTGAGTGGTGAGTTTTGAGTTGAACCCTAGGGCATATCAGTGAACTCAACATTCAACATTCAACACTCAACACTGACGCGGCAGAAGAGCCGCGGCTATTTCGTCACCGGCACCGACACCGGTGTGGGTAAGACGCGTATCGCGACCGCGCTGTTGCGGGCATTCGCCAGGCGGGGACTGCGCGCGGTGGGAATGAAACCGGTTGCGGCCGGTTGTGAGCAGGCTGACGGCGCTCTAGTTAGCGAAGACGTGACGGCGCTTACGGCGGCATCGACTGTGGCAGCGCCGGTCGATTTGATCAATCCCTACCGCTTTCAACCCGCGATCGCGCCGCATCTCGCCGCCGAACTGGCTGGCGAGACGATCTCCTTGCAACGGATCCGCGATGCTTACGTTGCGCTCGAGGCTCGTGCCGACCGTGTGGTCGTGGAGGGCGCCGGCGGCTTCCTGGTTCCGCTCAATGAACGCGAGGACTTCGGGGACCTGGCGCGATTGCTGGAACTACCGGTGCTGGTGGTGGTCGGCATGCGTCTGGGTTGCCTGAATCACGCGCTGCTTACCGCCGAGGCGGTGCAGCGCCGAGGGTTACTATTCGCCGGATGGGTGGCTAATCGGCTCGATGCCACCACACCCGTTGTCGAGCGGAATGTGCAGACACTGTGCAAACGGCTCAACGCGCCGTTGCTGGGCATCGTCCCGTTCGCGGTCAGGACTACTGAGGCGGAGGCGTCTTATCTCGACTTGCAGGTGCTGGAAAACAGCCTTCGCTGAGAGTCGTTCGCGCCGGGTGATTTGCCGTCTGAATTACGTCCGGCGTTGACGAGCGTAGTGAAGCTGAGCCATGTAGTCCGCCGCCGCGCGCGACATAGCTGCAAACTGTCTTCCATTCAGACTGCCGTCAAGGAGCTGCGGACCCGGATGCTCGAATGTGCCAGAGCCCGTTTTCGGTGCACAAGCAGGTACGGTTGACGGCCAAGGAGCGGCAAGGAAGAATGAAGCCGGCGGGCTACAGTAGCGGGCGGGAATCCGAGTCAGATATGCTCGTGTGATGAACCAGGGGGAGAATGCTATGAACATGCTAAGGCATTATTTTATCAGCGACAACCTGGACGACCTGGAAGTCTTTGAAGAGCAACTGGAAGCCGCGGGCGTCTCCACACCTCAGGTCCACGTACTCAGCCGCAACGACGCGGAGGTGGAGCATCACCATCATCTCCATGAGGTCCAGTCATTCATGAAGAATGATATTGTCCACTCCACGGAGCGAGGCGCCGTGGTCGGGCTTTGCGCGTTCGTACTGGTTCTATTCGTTGCTTATTTTGCTGGCTGGACGGAATCCGCTGTCGGCTGGATGCCTTTTATTTTCCTCGCTGTCGTGCTGCTCGGCTTTTGCACGTGGGAGGGTGGATTGCTTGGAATCCAGAGACCCAACCACAACTTCGCCCGTTTCGAACAAGCCTTGAGGGACGGCAAGCATATCTTTTTTGTGGATCTCGAGCCAAACCAGGAAGCGGTATTGGAGAAGGTGCTGAAATTTCACCCGCAAGTGGAGCTTGCAGGAACGGGATCATCCGTTCCGCACTGGCTTATCACGCTGCAGCAGAAGTTGGGGGTGATTCGCCATTCGTGACCCTGGAGAATCTTCCCGCTATACGGACACCTTAGGCTTGCTCTATACCTAGGGAAGCTCTGATCAAGTTCCGCGACGCGCGTTGCGCCACGTAGAACTTCCCTAGATCTCTCAGCTACCGTCTACCGATGCGGTTCCGCCGCCACCTCGGATGCCGGCCCGAAGAATGTGCCCCGCGTAAGGAAGGTGTAGTCCCCTTCAATCGCGCCGATGGCCAACAGTACCAGCAACAGCAGCGGCGGGACCAAAATGGCATAGACCAAGGCCAACCGCTCCCAGAGCATGTGCATGAAGACGGCGACGATCAGCCCTGCCTTCAACAACATGAACGTGAGGATCAGAAACCAGCGGAGGTAGCCTTGAACGTGAAAGTAGTCAACAGCATAAGACGCGGCACTGAGAACGAAGAGTAATGCCCAGACTTTGAGATAAATGCCGATAGGATGCTGCTGCCCTTCCGCGTGCGCCTTTTGTTGTCCTCCCGCGTGTGCCACGTGTTGCTCTTGCGCGTGCGCCATGATTTTCCCTCACCAGAGATAGAAAACTGCAAAGATGAATACCCACACCAGATCGACGAAGTGCCAATATAGACCCATGGTTTCGACGATCTCGTAGTTTCCCTTCCGGCCGGTGAGGAAGCCTGGCCTCTCGTGATCCAAATCTCCCCGCAGTACCTTTATAGCCACGATAATCAGGAAGATCACGCCGATCGACACGTGCGTGCCATGGAAACCCGTGATCATGAAAAAGCTCGAGCCAAACTGCTCCGCGCCCCAGGGGTTGCCCCACGGACGGACTCCTTCCATGATCAGCTTGGTCCACTCGAAGGCCTGCATCCCGACGAATGTGGCGCCCAATGCCGCGGTGATCAGCAAGAAGACAAAGGTCTTGACGCGATCTTTTCGATAGCCGAAGTTGACGGCCAGGACCATCGTCCCGCTGCTGCTGATCAGGACGAAGGTCATGATCGCGATCAGGATGAGCGGGATGCTCTGGCCCCCGATGGTCAAAGCGAAGACCTCACTCGGATTGGGCCAAGGCACCGTGGTGGAAGCTCGCACGGTCATGTACGAGATCAGAAAACAACTGAAGATGAAGGTGTCGCTGAGCAGGAAGATCCACATCATCACCTTGTACCAGGGCACCTTCTTGAATGCGCGCTGGTCCGAAGACCAGTCGGCAACGACGCCTTGCAGGCCGTCAGCCAGCGCGAGCGCTTGTGTCGTACTTGCCTGAGTTGTTTGAGTCATGTGCGTTGGGCTTGTTTATCTGATCCCGCAAATTGTCAACAAGAGGTCCAAATTGTTTCCTGCAAACAGCAGGCCAAAAAGCACCAACCAAACCAGAAGCAGGAAGTGCCAGTAAATCGTACACAGCTCCACACTTTGCCTGACCTTTGCCACGTCGAAATCGCCCCATACTCTGGCGGCAGTCCTGCCCCAGGCCACCAGACCGCCCAACAGATGCAGTCCGTGCAATCCCGTGATCAGATAAAAAAACGCGATCGCAGGGTTTGTCACTTCGAAATAATCCATCGTCGCCAGTTGCCGCCAGGCCAAGATCTGGCCGAGCAGAAAAACAACCGTCAGGACGCCGCCCGCAAGCAGTCCGACTCGCACCCGGTCCCACTGCCCGCGACGTACTGAAACCTGCGTCCATTGCAGGGCGACACTGGTCAGCATCAACACGAACGTATTCGCCCACAGCAGCCTTAACTGAGGCACGGGGCGCCAGATCTCGTACGCCATTCGACCCGCGTAGGCGGCAATCAACAGCATGAAAAGCATTGCGACTACCGCAAGAAACACAAACAGCGCGATCTGCGCGGGAGGCCGGGACATCACGCCATCGTGAACGTCTTCGATGGAACCCTGCGCAACCCATGGCCGGACGTTAATGGATTGCTTTATCAGCCACCATACGGCGATGGCCATCAATACCGATGAAAACACCAATACAAGACTCATATCGGCTCTCTGGCAGCCTAATCTATGGCTTATTCCTGGAACCGGTGGTGACTACCTTGTCCGGCGGGACGTTCTGCGGGATGAAGTCCTGCTCGACGCCGGGCACGCTATAGTCGTAAGCCCAGCGATAGACCACCGGTAACGTCGGGCCGAAGTTGCCGTGCTTCGGCGGAGTGTCGGGGGTTTGCCACTCAAGCGTGGTCGCCCCCCAGGGGTTGCCGCCGGAGGGCTTACCTTTGAAATAGCTCCAGATCACGTTGTACAGAAACACCAGTTGGGCCGCGCCCACGATCAATGCCGCGATGGTGATACCGGCGTTCAAGGAGTGCGCCGACTGGGGGATAAAGTCGATGTTTTCAACGGCGTAATAACGGCGCGGCACGCCCAGAATGCCCAGGTAATGCATGGGATAGTAAATCGCATAGGTTCCGAGAAAGGTGAACCAGAAGTGAACCTTGCCCAGAGTATCGTCCGTCATTCGCCCGGTGATCTTTGGGTACCAGTGGTAGATCGCCCCGAACATCGCCAGGACCGGCGACACCGCCATCACCATATGGAAGTGGGCGACCACGAACATGGTGTCGGAAAGCGGGAGGTCCACGGTCACGTTACCCAGGAACAGGCCCGTCAGCCCACCGTTGATAAACGTGAAGACAAAGGCGATGGCAAACAGCATGGGCACGGTGAAATGGATGTTGCCCCGCCACAACGTGAGTACCCAGTTGTAGACCTTCAGCGCCGTGGGGACGGCGATGATCAGCGTGGTGGTGGCGAAAAAGAAGCCGAAGTACGGGTTCATCCCGCTTACGTACATGTGGTGCGCCCACACGATGAAGCTGAGACCGCCGATGGCCACGATCGCCCACACCATCATCCGATAGCCGAAGATGTTTTTTCTCGCATGAACGCTGATCAGGTCGGAGACGATGCCGAAGGCCGGCAGCACGACGATGTAGACCTCGGGATGCCCGAAGAACCAGAACAAGTGCTGAAACAACACCGGACTCCCGCCTGAATGGTCAAGCAGTTGTCCCTTCGAGACGATGGCGGGCATGAAGAAGCTCGTGCCCAGCGTCAGATCCAGGGTCATCATCACGGCGCTGACGAACAAGGCGGGAAAGGCCAACAGCGCCAGGACAGTAGCCATGAAAATGCCCCATATCGTCAAGGGCAAACGCATCAGCGTCATCCCGCGCGCGCGCGCCTGCAACACGGTCACCACATAGTTCAGACCGCCCATGGTGAAGCCGATGATGAAGAAGGCCAGAGAGACGAGCATCAGGATAATTCCCAAATGCGACCCCGGAGTGCCCTCGAGGATGGCTTGGGGCGGGTACAGGGTCCAGCCGGCGCCCGTGGGCCCGCCGGGTACGAAAAAGCTCGCCACCAGCAACAGCACGGCGAACAGGTAGACCCAGTAACTGAGCATGTTTACATAGGGGAAAACCATATCGCGCGCACCGACCATCAGCGGGATGAGGTAGTTGCCAAACCCCCCCAGAAACAGCGCGGTGAGCAGATAGATCACCATGATCATGCCGTGCATGGTGACGAACTGAATGTAGGAGGCGGGGTCGATGAACGAGAAGGCGTGCGGGAAACCCAGTTGCAGCCGCATCATTCCCGACAGCACCAGAGCCACCAACCCAACCGCCATCGCAGTGATTGCGTACTGGACGGCGATGACTTTGGCGTCCTGGCTCCAGATGTACTTCCCGACGAAAGTCTTCGGATGATAGAGCTCCGGCTCCTCGACTTCGGCAGGAGGGACGAAAGCCGTTTCGTCATGCGCAACGTAACTCATTACTGCCTCCTCTTCGCTGATTCTTCATCCTGCTCGATTCGCTTTAGTCTCATCATAACTGCGCTGCGACCGGCCCGTAATCAGAAGGTATTGATGTAGGAAACGAGGTTATCGATTGCCTGGTCGTTGGCCAGAATTGCGGCCATGGACGCCATCTGCGGGCCGTACATGTCTTTTGGATGAGCGCCGCGAACACCGTGCTTGAAATTATTCAATTGAGTGATCAAGTACCAATCGCTCATACCTGCAAGCCGGGGAGCATTCATCGCCTGGTTGCCCCGCCCATCAGAACCGTGACAGGCAGCGCAGGTCACATAAGACTTTTGCCCGTTCTTCGCATCCCCCTCAACCGTGGCCGGGGCAGGATTGTCCGGCAACGTCTTGATGTAAGCGCTGACATTATCGATGGCGTCGTCGTCGCTCAGCGTCGCCGCCATCGGCGCCATCATTTTTCCAAAGACATCCTTGTCGTGTGTCCCGCGGGCACCTTGCTTGAAGTATTTCAATTGCCGTTGCAGGTACCAGTCTCCTTGTCCACTCAATTTCGGCGCATGCAGTGCGGGATTACCTTCCGCTTGCAAGCCATGACAGGCAGCACACACTGCATAGAGTTGTTTGCCTGCGGAAGCATCGCCGGCTACTTGAGCCGAGGATTGCGCGAACGTCGGATAGCTCCTTAACCACGCCTGAAACGCTTTCTCTTCCTCCACTACGACTTTGCCGCGCATAGTGAAATGTGCAAGGCCACATAATTCCTCGCAGAGGAGGTCGAATGTTCCGGTCCGGGTGGGCGTGACCCAGATGTAGGTAACCAAGCCCGGCACCAGATCCATCTTGACCCGGAACTGTGGTACTGCGAAGTCGTGCAGGACGTCTATAGAGCGG
>DASYUW010000052.1:0-26773 GCA_036000845.1 Burkholderiales bacterium | reverse complement strand
CGTTGACTTCTTCCTGGCGCGCAAACTCGAATTCAAGGGCGCACAACTCGACGAAGGCGAGTTTCTGGAGGCCTTGCGGTTGCCGCTGGCCGAGGCGCTGGACTGGGTTCGCCGCGGGCGCATCAGCGACACGAAAACCATACTCGGCCTGTTCTGGGCCGAGAAGATTCTCAGGGAAGCCTGGTAGATAATCCCGGCGGGATCAGGCGAGTTTGGCTACGTTCTGTTCCGCGCCGACTGATGCCGGGAAGGGCTGCGGGTGCCCGAAAACGAAGCCCTGGCCGTACAGCACGCCCATCTCGGTCAGGATTTTCAACACTTCCTTGTTCTCGACCCACTCGGCGATCACCTGCTTGTTGAGTCCCCGCGCCACGTCGCACAACGCGCGCACGAACAGGCGATTGGCTTCGTCGCTGCCCAGGCCGCGTATGAAGTTGCCGTCGATCTTCAGGTAGTCCACGTCGAAGCGCTTGAGGAAGTAGAAGGAGCTGAACCCCGCGCCGAAATCATCGAGGGCAAAGCGGCAGCCCAGTTTCTTCATCTGCGAGATGAATTCCTGCGTGACACCCACTTCCGACATCGCCGCGGTTTCCGTGATCTCGAACACCAGTTGTTCGTGATCCACCGGTGCGGCAGCGAGCATGCCGTGGAAGCGTCGCACCCACTGCTGGTCGGAGAGGCTCACCCGCGACAGGTTCACGAAGTAGCGCATTTTCTGTCCGCGCATCTGCGGCTGCTTCAGGACTTCCAGGACCTTGGCCACCACGCGCAAGTCGATTTCCTGCACCATGCCGAGTGACTCGGCCACCTCGATGAACTGTCCCGGCAGGACGATGTTGCCGCTGCGGTCGAGGATGCGCACCAGCACTTCGTGATGAACAACTTTCTGATCGGCGAGTCTGACCACCGGCTGCGAGTAGAGCAGCACGCGGTCTTCGTCCAGCACTTCGCGCAGTTCCCGCGCCCAGTGCACGCGCCTATGAGTGCTGCGCAGGTCGTCGGGATTGTGGTCGTGCAGCACGACGCGGTTACGGCCGTTGTCCTTGGCCTGGTACATGGCGATGTCCACGTTGGCGAGCAGAGACGCCACGTCGTTGCCGTGGAATGGATAGCACACGACGCCGGCCGATGCGGTCAGCGTCGACAGACAGCCCTGGCCGCCCAACTGGAATTTGTAGTGGCGCAGCGCCGTGAGCGCGCGTTCTGCGAACTGCGCGGCCTCGGTGCGCAGCGCGTCCGGCAGGTGCAGCGCAAATTCATCGCCGCCCAGGCGGAAGACCTGCGCGTCCTCGTCTTTCACCACGTCCTTGAGCAGTCCGCCGATGCCGATGATCAGCTGGTCGCCGGCGCGGTGGCCGAAGTTGTCGTTGATGTACTTGAAGTGGTCGACATCCAGGAGCAGCACCGAACCTTTTTCGCCGTCTGCGAGCGCGACCTCCAGCACTTTCAGCAGCGAAACCCGGTTGGGCAGACCGGTGAGCGTGTCGTGCGTGGCGAAGCGTTCGATTTCGAGCGCCGCCTTGTGCTGCTCGGTGACGTTGCGCGCGGTGCCGCGCAGTCCGATGATCGCGCCGTTGTCGTCATGGGAAACGCGCGCGTTGATTCCCACCCAGCGGTCGTTGCCGTCGGCGGAAATCAGGTGGGTAAGGTAGTTCTTGACCTCGCCGTTTCTGCGCAGCGCGGACAGGAAGCGACGGTTGGAAACGTGCGACAGGCCGGCTTCGAAGTCGAAAAAGCAGCGGCCGATGAGGTCCTTCTGCCGCAAGCCGAATATGTCCACACAGCCGTTGTTGAGGTAGGTGAAACGGCCCAGCGCATCGGTGGTCCAGATCAGATCGTGGGAAGTCTCCACCAAGTCCCGGTAGCGTGATTCGCTCTCCAGAAGCAGCTGGATGATGCGGCGTTTTTCCTTCAGCGACCTGCGCGCGGCCGCCAGTTCGTCTTCGTATTTTTCGGCTTCGTGCTTGTCACTGCCGGCCACCAGGGCCGAACCGGCCAGGCCGTCGATGATCTCGCATGCATATCGCCGGTGCCCGCCGTCGGTGCGGCGGGCCACGAGCACGCCCTGAACGTCCCAGCGCCTGAGTTTCTGCACCGGTATGCCGAGCTTTGCCGCGGCTTCCTGAATCGAGTATTCGGGAAGTTCGTGCGCCACTGCGCGCCTCGTACTCCATTGGTGCCGGTTGGTCGGGCCGGCAAACACAACGCGCCGGCGCATCAGTGCAGATGCTTGGCGACGCCCGGTTCGTCCTGGCGCACGCCTGTGGTGGTGAGGTCATTCTGCCGCGAAACCAGCCGCTGCATCAGCTTGAGGTCACGATGGCTGAGGTTCAACGCCGTGTCGACCCACACCTCGACCACGCCGATCAGTTCCTCGTAGTCGAGCTTGTGGACGCGCCGGCGCGCGGCCGCGACGCCGGCCATGGCGTTGCGGCTGCGGCTGCGGGACCGGATGAAGCCGGCGATTTCCGCTTCACCTCGGCCCTGATCCACGACCTGATCCACTACCCCCATTGCCAGCATATCATCGGCGCTGTACATCTTGCCACTAGTGATCAGGTTTTCGGTCGCGCGCTTGCCCACCTTCCGCTCGAGGAAAGAATACGCCCCCATCCCCGGGAACAAGTTGAAGAGGATCTCCGGAAAGCCGAAGCGCGCCTGGCGCTCCGCGACCAGCACGTCGGACGACAGCGCCGCCTCGAACCCGCCGCCCAGGCATTCGCCCTGGATCAACGAGATCGTGGTGATCGGCAACTCATGGCCGATGTAATTGCGATACAGGACATCCACGCAGGCCTTGCCGTAGCCGAGCAGGCCGTCGCGGTCCTGATTGTCGATCAGCCTGGTGAACAGGCTGAGGTCGCCGCCGAGATTGAACACGCCGGGCACCTTGGACGCCAGGATCGCGTATTCGACGGGTGCACTCTCACCTCCACAATCCACTTCGCCGCCGGTGTGGGTGATGAAGCGGCAGTAGCGGCCCAGATCGCGCAGCAGGTCGGGATTGAAATTGGGCCTCGGAATCGGACTCCAGCGCAACCACATTGCGTGTTGTTCTCTGTCGAAAAAGGCTGACAGCTGTTCGGAGAAAAAGTACTCGGTCGCTTCCCCGGCAGGCTCGGCGCCAGTCGATGCTGGGACTTTTAATAGTGCCTGTGGGATATTCATGTCCATTTTCAATTCTCCTGTGCGAGTGGATTTAGATTTGGAATTCGCCGCTACAGGACCCCCCCAAAGCGGCTTGCGATTTGACTGTAGACGAAGATACTGGCAAATGGCAAATCTAACACTTTGATAGATTTAATTTTTTGCTTTGTTGTCAATAATTTGGATGAGCTTGTCACCCTAAAACGACAAAAAAATTTGATGTTTTGTTTTTATCCGGCTGAAGTCCAAAGTATGGATGAGCTTCAAGAACACCGTACAAGCTTTGGATTTTGTTGACGTTCCACGCGAGAAGCGCTAGAAAGGAAACCCATAAGAACGATAGTTGCACGCTTGGTCTCCAATGCGTTTCCTCCTCCGCTCTATTATGCGGCTGCTGTTCCGCGTCAGGGTCATCGGCGACCTAGCGCCTTTCGGGCACGCGGATCGGCTGCTGCTGGTAGCCAACCACCATTCGCGGCTCGACGCGGTGTTGCTGGCGCTGTTCCTGCCGCGCGCACCGGTAATCGTCGTTCCACCGGAGGAAACGCGTAGCCGGTTGATGCGCTGGTTGCTGGGGCATGTCGACCACGAAGTGCAGGACCTGAACAATCCCGTCAGCATGAAGCCGCTGCTGCGATTATTGCGCAGCGGACGCCCGGTGGTGCTGTTCCCGGAGGGGCGCATCGCGCGCAACGCTGCGGTGATGAAGGTTTATCCGGTACCCGCGCTGATCGCGCTCAAGAGCGGCGCGGCAGTGCTGCCGGTCCACGTGGAAGGGGCCGGCCAGTGGTTCAGCCGCTCCGGTTCGACATCGTTTATGCGGCTGCTGCTGCCCTCGGTGACGGTGCGGGTGTTCTCGCCCACACGCATAGACGGCGGTGCCGCCGGAAGCGCACGCCGGCGGCGCGCCTTCGCCACCCGCAGGCTCACCGCCATCATGCAGACCATGGCGCTGCAGTCGCACGCCTGCAAGCCGCTGTTCGAATGCTTTCTCGATGCGGTCGCGGCGCACGGGCGTGGTGCGGTGCTGATGGAAGATCAGAACGAGGAGCCGCAGACCTACGGCCAGTTGCTGCGCATGAGTCTGGCGCTGTCGCGGCTGCTCAAGCGTTTCACCGGCGAGGGCGAGAACGTCGGCGTCCTGCTTCCGAACGTAGTCCCGGCGGTGGGCGTGGTGATGGGTCTGTCGGCCACCGGGCGCGTGCCGGCCATTTTCAACTACACGGCGGGACCGCTGGGCGTGGAAAGCGCGCGGGTTGCGGCCGGCGTGCGCACCGTGGTCACTTCGCACAAGTTCATCGAACAGGCGCATTTGCATTCGCTATTGGATGCGCTTGCCGGCTGCAACATCGTCTATCTCGAGGACCTGCGCAGCCAGTTCGGCTGGCTCGACAAGTTGTGGCTGATCGGCTTCGCACTGCGCTTGCCGCGGCTGGTGATTGCCAGGCAGTCCACCCTCGATCCAGCGGTGGTGTTGTTCACTTCCGGCTCGGAAGACCGGCCCAAAGGGGTGGTGCTGTCGCACCACGCCATCGTCGCCAACGTGGCGCAAATGCGCGCGGTGTTCGACTTCTCGCCCGAAGACAAAGTCCTGAACCCGCTGCCGCTGTACCACGCTTACAGCTTTACCGCCGGTGTCATGCTGCCGTTGATCACCGGCACCCGGCTGTACCTCTTCATTTCGCCGTTGCGCTACCGCGCCATTCCCGAGATTGCGTACCGGCGCGATTGCACCATCCTGTTCGGCACCAGCACGTTTCTTTCGTTCTACGCGCGCTATGCCAACCCCATGGACTTCTGCCGGTTGCGCTACGTGATCTCCGGCGGCGAAAAGCTTTCGCCCGAGGTCTCAAGGGTATGGATGGAGAAATTCGGGTTGCGCATCCTCGAGGGCTATGGATCGACGGAATGCGCGCCGGTGATTTCTCTGGCCACGCCGTCCGCGTACCGCCGCAATGCGGTGGGCCGATTCCTGCCCGGCATCGACTACCAGATCGAGCCCATGGACGGCATCGACAAGGGCGGAGTGCTGCACATCCGCGGGCCGAACCTGATGCTGGGCTACTACCGTTATGCCAATCCCGGTGTGATCGAGGCGCCCAAGTCGAGCGTGGGCGAAGGTTGGTACGACACCGGCGACGTGGTGGAAGTGGATCAAGACGGTATGCTCAGCATCTCCGGGCGGGTGAAACGCTTCGCCAAGATCGCCGGCGAAATGGTGTCTCTGGACATGATCGAGCACGTGGCGCGCGAAGCTTCGCCCGAGCACCACCATGCAGCGGTGCTGACGGTGCAGGATTTCGGCGGCGAGTCCACCGTGCTGTTCACCACCGATGCGCAACTCACCCGCGCCCTCCTGCTGGAGGCTGCGAAGGAGCTGGGGACGCACGATCTTTCGGTGGCGCGCCGCATCGTGCACCTGAAGGAAATCCCGCTGCTCGCATCCGGCAAGGTGGACTACGTCGGCCTCAAGAGCCTGATCGAGGGCGATGCGGTCAAGCGGCTGCTCGCCGCCGCTGCATTGATGAGTCCGCAGGACCTGGAAGAACGCCCGGCGCAGAAGTAGCGCCGCGAATCGGCATGGCCCCGCAGGTGACATGCCGCGACGCGCCTGTCCGCTCACGCCCGTCGCGCGAAGTTGCAATCCGCTCCCGCCAGCCCATTAATAATCCCTCGGAAGCAGCCCCTGAAGACCTGTGGCACGGCCCTTGAAACCCGCAGCCGCAGCCCTTAGCTTCCACCGTTGTCACCGATCCCGAGAGGGGAGATCCCGCCATGGCCGAAGCAGCCGCTAAAGAAACGCTTGGCTTCCAGACCGAAGTCAAGCAACTGCTCAACCTGATGATCCACTCCTTGTATAGCAACAAGGAGATTTTCCTGCGTGAACTGATTTCCAACGCCTCCGATGCCTGCGACAAACTGCGCTTCGAGGCGCTGACTGATCCGGGGCTGTTCGAGGCCGATCCCGACCTCCGCATTCGGGCCTGGTACGACAAGGCGGCGCGCGCCCTCACCATTTCCGACAACGGCATCGGCATGTCCCGCCAGGAGGTCATCGACAACATCGGCACCATCGCAAAGTCGGGCACCCGCGAGTTCTTCGATCGCCTGACCGGCGATCAGGCCCGGGACGCCCACCTGATCGGGCAGTTCGGCGTAGGGTTCTATTCCTCGTTCATCGTCGCAGACAAGGTCACGCTGGTTTCCCGCCGCGCCGGCCTGGGCAAGGAGCACGGCGTGCGCTGGGAATCGTCGGGCGAGGGCGACTACACCATCGAGAGCGTGGAAAAGCAGGGCCGCGGCACCGAAGTGACGCTGCATCTGCGGGCTGGCGAGGACGAACTGCTGGACGGTTTCCGTTTGCGTTCCATCATCCGCAAATATTCCGACCATATCACGTTGCCCATCCTGATGAAAAAAGAGGAGTGGAGTCAGGAAAAGGGCGAGAACGTCGTCAAGGACGAAGACGAAAAGGTCAACCAGGCTTCCGCGCTGTGGGCGCGCCCCAAGTCCGAGATCAGCGAAGAGCAGTACCAGGGGTTCTACAAGCACGTTGCCCATGACTTCGAGCCGCCGCTGGCCTGGGTGCACGCCAAGGTCGAGGGCAAGTCCGAGTACACCCAGTTGCTCTACCTGCCGGAGCACGCACCCTTCGATCTGTGGGACCGCGAGCATCGCCACGGCATCAAGCTCTATGTGCGGCGCGTGTTCATCATGGACGATGCCGAGCAACTGATCCCGGCGTACCTGCGGTTCGTGCGCGGAGTGGTCGATTCCAACGACCTGCCGCTCAACGTCTCGCGCGAAATCCTGCAGGAATCGAAGGACGTCGAAGTGATCCGCAAGGGCTGCGTCAACAAGGTGCTCGGTCTGCTCGAAGATCTCGCGGAGAACCAGAAGGAGAAGTACGCGCGTTTCTGGAAGGAATTCGGCCGCGCATTCAAGGAAGGGACGGGCGAGGACTGGGCGAACAAGGAGCGCATCGCCAGGCTACTGCGCTTTGCCTCGACTCACGGCGACATCGACGAGCAAACGGTTTCGTTTGCCGACTACCTGTCGCGGATGAAAGAAGGCCAGGACAAGATCTACTACATCACCGCCGACAGCCTGGCTGCGGCGAAGAACAGCCCGCACCTGGAAATCTTCCGCAAGAAAGGCATCGAAGTGCTGCTGCTATCCGACCGTGTGGATGAATGGGTGGTGTCCAATCTCACCGAATTCGAAGGCAAGCTGCTCCAATCGGTAGCCAAGGGCGATCTCGATCTGGGCAAGCTCGCCGACGAGGAGAAGAAGGAGCAGGAAAAAGAGGCCGGCGAATACAGGGACCTGGTCGGGAAAATAAGGAAAGCGCTGGATGTCCAGGTAAAGGACGTGCGGCTGACGTTCCGGCTGACATCCTCGCCGGCCTGCCTGGTATCGGCCCAGGACGGCATGAGCGCCAACCTCGAGCGCATGCTCAAGGCCGCCGGCCAGAAGGTGCCCGGCAACAAGCCGGTTCTGGAGATCAACCCGCACCATCCTCTGGTGCAACGCCTGAAATACGAATCAGACGAAGCGCGCTTCGGCGACTGGAGCCACATCCTGTTCGATCAGGCGCTGCTTGCCGAAGGCGGGCAGCTCGACGATCCGGCGGGATTCGTCAAACGCCTCAACGACCTGATGCTCACCCTGTCTGGCGACAAGAACTGAACCTCGTATAACACGAAGGTCACGAAGGAAGGGCAAGAAAAGGGGCACGAAGGAAAACAAAGTCGGGACTTTTCATCGCAATGGCGCAAGGAACCCAAAGCAAGTCGAATAGGGCGGCATGACTGTTCTTAACGAACGTCCTAATCTGCATTCAAGAAACCCCGCTGAGGGGGTCTTGTTTCTATGAGAGGGGACTACGGCCTGGCGTTAGGCCGCTGCGATTCGCCGCCCGCGGGTGCGATTCAGTGCAGGACGTTGCGGTTTAGGTATTGGCGACGGAATCGGACGGCCGCAAGTGCGCGCCAGCAACAGCGGCATGTCACCGGAAAGGTCGGGGAAGGGGAGCGGCAGTTCCTTCTGGGTCTCGTTCATTGGCAGGCCCGGCTTTCGCGTTATGGAGGCGGCGTGTTACAGTGTCTTACGACAGTATTTTTGGAGTGTGGGGCATGGGTACACTGACGATTCGTCTGGATGACAAACTCGAGCGTGAACTGGAACGTCTCGCTAGGCAGACAGGCCGGCCGAAAAGCGAGCTTGCCCGCGATGCCCTGAGAAAGCAGCTTGCCATTCAACGCTTCCGCAAACTTCGACGCGAAGCCATGCCCTATGCTGAAGCGGCGGGCTACCTGACTGACGAGGACGTCTTCCGCGACGTCTCGTGAGGGTCTTTCTCGACACCAACGTATTGGCCAGCGGCCTCGCGGCGCGTGGCCTGTGCGCCGAGTTGATCGAAGGTGTTTTCAATGAGCACGAGCTGCTCACGTGTGAACCGGTGCTGCAGGAGCTGGAGCGCGTCCTTGCACAGAAATTTCGCCTTCCCGACCAGGTGATCAAGGGTTTCCTGGGCTTGCTCAAATCCGAAGGCGAGGTCGTCAGGGCAAATAAATTTCCCGCCCTGTCGTTCAAAGACCCGGACGATATCCCGATACTGGCGTGTGCAATCGCCGGACGAACTGACGTTTTCGTCACTGGTGACAAAGCGCTACTCGAACTTCGCGAAATCGAAGGCATTCCCATCCTTTCCGTCCGGCAGTTCTGGCAGAGGCTCGCGGGTCTCGATGAACCGGACACGGCGAGATAACCGAGTGCTACGGACGTAATTGTCTCCTCGCCGATTACGAAGACAGAAAGCAGAAGGAAAGAAAAGGCTACTTTGCAGCCTTTCCCTTCCGCCTTCATTCCCGATTTCCAGTCGAAATGTGACTCTGGGCCGGAAGAGCCCGTAGGGTTGAGTTTAGCCACAAAGGCGTCTCCGCCGTCGATGCGGCCGCCCCCAAAGGCAGGCTGGAAGGCGCCCGCTGTCGTCGGGAAGTCAATCGAAGTGGTTTCGCCGGTCACGTAGGCATTCCCGTCGACGTCCACGGCGATTCCGTAGCCCTGTTCCTTGCCGGAGCCGTATCCACCGCCGCTTCCCGCGCGACCATCGTCGCTTCCCCCGAGATGGGTGGAGTAAATGAGAGAGGAGCCGGTGGGATGGAGTTTGGTCACGAAGGCGTCCCAGGAGTTGCCGGTCATCTGAAAGGCTCCTACCGTAGTCGGAAAGTCCGTGTAGGAGCTCGTCCAGCCCGTGACATAAGCGCTGCCTGAGGCGTCCACAGCAATGCCGTTGCCCCACTCACCCGGGCGACCCCCCAGGTATGTGGAGTAGACGAGGGCGGAGCCGGCGGGATTGAGCTTCGTCACGAAGGCGTCATTGCAAGGCGAAGGGGATTCGGGCGAGCCGCAGCTCCCCCCTCCGCCGATGACTGTCTGAAAGGCCCCCGGCGTTGTCGGGAAATTGTTGGACATGGTCTCACCCGTCACGTAGGCATTGCCATCGACGTCCACGGCAATTCCGTGCCCCCAATCACCATAGCCATTGCCGCCGAGGTAGGTGGAGTAGAGGAGAGCGGACCCGGTGGAATTGAGTTTTGTCACGAAGGCGTCATAGCCACCGCCATGGATGGGCTGAAATGCTCCTATCGTCGTCGGGAAATCGATCGAGCCGGTGGTGCCCATTACGTAGGCGTTACCGTCGGAGTCCACTGCGACTCCGCCGGCCGAGTTAGTGGAACTGCCGCCAACGTAGGTGGAGTAGATAAGGGCGGAACCGGTCGGATTGAGCTTCGTCACAAAGGCGTTAAGGCAAGGAAATTGGGGGGTACAGTCGGCACCGGCGCTTGTCTGAAAGGCTCCCGCCGTTGTCGGGAAGTTCAAGGAAGAGGTTTGGCCCGTCACGTAGGCGTTGCCGTCGACGTCCACTGCAATGCCGGAGCCGCCCTCCCGATCACTGCCGCCGAGGTAGGTAGAGTAAGAGAGGACTACCGGATCGATGATGAGCGGCCGGCTGCGGTCATATGCGGCCACCTCAAAGCCGACCTGATTCGCGCCCTGGAGGACATAGCCCCCGGCGATTTCGCGCCGTACCCCGTCGATCTCCTGGTGGATGACGGGCTTCTTCTGGCGCACTGCGCGCCCCGCCAGGTGCAGCACGAGCTCGCCCTCAGCTTTAACTTCCAGGCGATCCGCGCCCTGGAAGCTGAGCACGATATATCCGGGGTCCGCGCCGGGCGCCACGATGAAGTCGTACTCGAGCTGACGCTGGTTGCCGTAATAGACGAGGTCGATGCCGGGATAGACCTCGCGGTAGTGGACCTTGGCGTAGGTGGACACGTTGGTGCGCCACTTGGCCGGGTCGTTGCCGATGAAGTAATTCGCTTTGCCGGAGAGTTCGTCTAGTCCGCTTACGAGCGGTGCGGGGGCGGCGCCCACGATCGCCATGCGCAGCACGACCCCCTGCACCTTGGGCCGCTCCTGCTCGCTCCGCCAGTCGTGTTTTCTGTGCCAGTCGCTTTTTTTGTCTGGGCTCGCCTTGATAAGCACGAACACGGCCTCGCCGGAAGTCAGATAGAGGCTGTAGCCGGACCCGCGCGCGAGGAAACGCACGTCCTCGTGTGTCTGGCCCTGATTCGCCTCGAAGTGCAGCGGCAGCTTGCCGTAGCCCTCGCTCACGCGTGAATCCGCCGCCGCGGGATGCGGGCCGGCGAGGCTGAGGAGGAACGTGAACAGCGTGAGCAACCTGCGAGAGGGAATCAACGTGGAGCGGGACATGGCGGCTCTCCTTCGCTGCATTGTTGGTGGACGAAGAGACTCGTGGCGAGACGGTAACGCTCGCTCAAGCAGGCGAGCACGCGACGCGCGAGAACTACGCCACAAAGTGCCGCAGACTCATAACGCATGGGTACTTCACCCCGGCCCTGCCCATAGTCCGTCCGGCACGTTCGCCCAGAAACGGGAGCGATTTTTCCAGTGGTAAAGTGACGCGGTTACGAGTGGCCTGTGATTGATTCAGGCACTGCCTCGTACAGCTAAGGACGCCAAGCGCTTGCGTCGCGACTCTGACTGGGTGTTGCGACGGAATGTCGGCGTCCAGTAAATAAATAGGGACTCCCTGGAGGTGACCTGATGAAAATGATCGCCGCGGTTGTGGTAACGGTTCTGTTACTACTCGCCGGGTGCAAGCCGGTGACGCCTCCTGGTCCGACGCCGCCAACAGTTGGGTTTGATTGTGATCGACCGCCTGCGGTATCGGGGGTGGTACAGGTGCAGGACCCGATCCCCGACCGCTACATCGTCGTTCTCAAGCCGCAGGCGGTCGGCGGCGCTGCGGCTGCAGACCGGACGGCACGCCGCACCGAGATCGAGACCTACGCCAACTCCATGGCGGCGACGTACGGCGCGCGCAACGTCCAGGCGTTCGCTGTGGCTCTGGAAGGTTTCTCTTTTACCGCTGCCGCGCCTGCCGCCGCGAAGATGGCAGAGGACCCACGGGTCGCGTTCGTGCAGCAGGATGGGCGCAAGGCGGTCGCGCCGCTGCCGGCCGCCGATGCAGCCGCGTCCTGGGGTCTTGATCGAATCGATCAGCGGGACCTGCCGCTCGACGGCCGCTACGAGCCGGGAGCCACGGGCACGGGCATCCACGCCTACGTCATCGACACCGGCCTCGACGTGGACCATGCGGAGTTCGCCGGCCGGGTGGGCGAGGGTTTCTCCGCCACCGGGGACGGCATTCTCGACGATAACGGCCACGGCACGCACGTGGCGGGCACTGTAGGCGGGACGCAGTTCGGCGTCGCCAAGAAAGTTACTCTCCATCCGGCGCGTGTCCTCGTCCAAGGGTCGGGCACCGACTCCGACGTGATCGAGGGCGTCGACTGGGTGACGGACCACGCGCAGCGCAACGGCTGGCCGGCGGTCGCCAACATGAGTCTGGGAGGGGGAGCGTCCCCGGCGCTCGACCTCGCGGTCTGCAACTCGATCCGCGCTGGCGTGACTTACACCGTCGCCGCCGGGAACGAGAACAATGATGCCTGCCTGTCCTCGCCTTCCCGCGTCCTCCAGGCTTCAGGGGCTGGCGCCAGCGACCGGACCGACCGGCGCGCGTCGTTCTCCAACACCGGTGCCTGCGTGGATGTCTTCGCCCCGGGGCAGGAGATCACCTCGGCCCGCAGGGGCGGAGGCTCGACGACGCTGAGCGGCACGTCGATGGCCTCGCCTCACGTTGCAGGTGTTGCCGCCCTCTGCCTTGAGCGCCATCCGGGTTCGCGTCCGGATCGGGTGAACGGATGCATCGTGGACAACACCACCCCCGACCGCCTCACCGGCGTCGGCTCCGGCTCACCGAATCGGCTGCTCTATGCTCGCGAGGACTGACCGCCCGCTGTGCGCGCGCTGCACCGTCCTGCTGTGGTTTGTGCTCGCGGCCGCCGGTTGCGCAGGCGAGGAAACGGTGGCGGCACCTCACTTCGAGACTCGCCTCGTCCTGAAAGACACGGCCGGGAGGGAATCGAACACGTTTCAACACAGCGACAGGATCACGCTCGCCGTCATCATCCGCAACCGCAGCAACGCCCCCCGGACCTTGACCGTGCCCTCGAGCCAGACCTACGACTGCATCGTCTACGCAAGAGACAAGAAGGAAGTGTGGCGCTGGTCCGCCGGCCGGATGTTCGCCCAGGTCATCACGGAGTTGACTTTCGCGCCCGGCGAATCGCGCACCTTCACGGCTACCTGGGATCTGACCGACCGGACGGGCACGCCCCTGTCCCCGGGCGATTACTCGGCTGTGGGCCTCGTGCCCGGCCGGGCACCGGGTCTCACCTCCAGCCCCGTGACCTTTATCATCCGCCCGCCCGGGGCCAAAAAGCCACCCCGAACGAATTGAGGAGGGTGGTCCGAACGAACCCGATCTGCTGCCGGTGAAGTTTCGCGCTGGCGCAGGGGCAAGCGGTACTGCTGCGCGAGCCCCTGGTCGAGCACATGGAGTAAAACTACGAAGTGCGCATCCAGCGCACGCCCAATGACCCGAGCTTCAATCTGTTTGATTACCAAGAGCCTCAGCCAACTTTACGAGGCGATATGGCATTCCTCGAGCCTCATGCGCAAGTGTTCGATGTCGATCCAGTCCTTCGGTCGGCCCGCGGCCTCCTTGATGTAAATCAAGGTCGGGATCGAGACGAAGTGCACGACCAACCCACCAGCTGCCAGATAGCGTGCGCCTGCCGCTTCCAACGCGACAACAAGAGCCTCGAAACTTGCGAGTTTCATGATCCAGTCATCATTGGCGTTTCGTTTTCTACTCGATGACCCCCAAACGACCGTTGTGCGAGCCCATGTACCAAAGCCGCCCGCGGGCATCGACGATCATCTTGCGGATGCCGGCATTTTTCGACGGCAGGTTCACCACTTTCATCTCGCCTGTGTTCGGGTCCAGGCGCACCACGGTATCGCGGTTGATCTCGTTGACCCAGACCATGCCGCCGCCGTCCACGGTCACCGCGTAGGGGCCACCGTCCTCGCCGGCGGGAAGCGGGTACTCCCTGACGATCTTCGCGCTAGCCGGATCAATCTTGATCAGCTTGCCGTTGCCGTAGAGCGTAACCCACAGGAAGCCATCGGGCGCAGTCGCCATCCGCCGGGGCTGACTGCCTCTGCCAGTTTCTAGGTGTGCAATTTTTCCCGTCGAAGGGTCGAGCTTGCCAAGCGCGTCCGCGCCCATGCGGCAAAACCAGACGTTGCCGGCCTTGTCCAGCGCGATGCCGTAGGGTCGGCCGCTGGACTTGTATTCGTCGATCGTGCCGGACTTCATGTCCAGCCGACCGATGCGTCCGCCGCCCTGCACCGTAAACCAGATGGTGTCCTTGCCGTCGGTGACTAATGTATGCGGATCGCCGCCGGAGGGCGCCTTGAATTCCGTGACCCTGCCCGTTTTCGGATCGAGGCGGCCGATCGTACCGTTCCCGTTCCCGGTGTACCAGACCATTCCGTCCTTATCCACCAGCAAGCCGTGGGGCCTGGCGCCGGGCGGCAGGTCCCATTCATTGAATGTCTGCTTGTCGGTGTCGAAATGGGCGATCTTGTTCCCATACATGACCGCAATGTAAATGTCGCCGTCCGGGCCGGGGGCGGGGTCGCGCGCAAACTCAGGCGTGGGCACCGGCCACTCGGAAACCTTGCCGGAAAATTTCGCCAGCTTGCCCGGCGCGATTGCGTAATCGGAGCCGCCGGCGAGGACATTGCCGATGCTTGCGCCCAACACCAGGGCAATGACAAATGACAGTATCCTTTTCATGATCTTTCCTCCTCCCCTCTCCCCGGCGCACGGACACGTTAGTGATGAAATCACCCGTTCGCGGCTAGTGCGCCTAAGCATCGCTTCCCGCCCCACCCCCAACCCCCATTCGCCGAGTCAGCGATGGCCTCTCCCGCAAGGGAAGAGGGAGTTTCAGAATCTAAAGAAATACGGGCGACCAACTTGTCGCCCGTTTGACTTTAGATTTCCTGCACCGTTCTTGTTCTAGCGCCTCACAGCTCCCTCTCCCCTCGCGGGAGAGGGCTGGGGAGAGGGGGTGGGGTTCTTACCTGCCCTTCCAGTTCGGGGCCCGCTTCTGCGTGAATGCATCTATACCCTCGCCGACGTCCTCGGCCATCATGTTGCAGGCCATGACTTCCGAGGCGTACTCGTAAGCAGCGCCCATTCCCATCTCGATCTGCTTATAGAACATCTTCTTGCCGGTGGTGACCGCAACCGAGGATTTGGCGATGATCGCATCCGCCAGCGCCTTCACTTCCGCATCCAGTTTTTCGATGGGGACCACGCGGTTTACCAGGCCGCGAGCTTTTGCGGTTGTGGCGTCGATGAAATCGCCGGTGAGCAGCATCTCCATCGCCTGCTTGCGCGAGATGTTGCGGGCCAGCGGCACGCTAGGCGTCGAGCAGAACAGGGCGACGTTGATTCCGGATACGGCGAAGCGCGCATTATCGGAGGCCACCGCCAGATCGCACTGCGCCACCAGTTGGCAGCCGGCCGCAGTGGCGATGCCGTGCACCCGCGCGATCACCGGCTGCGGCAGCCGGCTGAGCGTCATCATTACCTTGCTGCACTGGGCGAAAAGCTTCTCGTAATACGCCTTCTTCGGATTGGCGCGCATCTGCTTGAGGTCGTGACCGGCGCAAAAAGCAGTACCGCTGCCGGCAATGACGACGACTCGCACCGTGGGGTCCTTTTCGATCGAATCGAGAGAGGACTGCAGTTCGGTCAAAAGTTCTTCGGAGAGCGCGTTGTATTGTTTCGGACGGTTGAGCGTGACGGTGGCGATGCCACCGGCGTCACGGCGCAGCAGGACCGGTTCGTTGCTCGCTTGCAGTACGGCAGACATGGGAATTCCCCGCTCTGACTCCAGAACGGGAATTATAGGCGCCGAGCGCAGAGTATTCTAGGCGCGCAGGTAGCTGGCGGGCGCGTCCTGCCCGGGCGTGCCGAGGAAGCGCTCGAACGCGTCCGCGGCGAGCGGTTCGCTGAACAGGAAGCCCTGAATCTCGTCGCAGCCGTAGGCGTGCAGGAAATCGAGCTGCTCCGTCGTTTCCACACCTTCGGCGACCACGTCGAGTTTCATGTTGTGCGCCATGGCAATGATGCTGCGGGTGATTGAGGCGTCGTCGCGGTCTTCCGGCAGGTCGCGGATGAAGGAGCGGTCGATCTTCACGCAGTCGATCGGGAAGCGCTTCAGGTAGGCAAGCGACGAGTAGCCGGTGCCGAAGTCGTCGATCGCCAAGCGTACCCCGGTGTCACGCAGGGCCTGCAGGAGTTTCACCGCACGCTCCGCGTCGCGCATGACCATGCTCTCGGTGATCTCCAGCTCGAGACTCTCCGCCGCGAAGCCGGTCCGTTCGAGAATGGCGGCGACGCGCTGCGCGAAGCCCTGATCGAACAACTGCCGCACCGACAGATTCACCGACACGCGCAGGCTGATGTGGCCGGACTCACGCAGCATCTGGCCCTGCCGGCAGGCCTCTTCCAGCACCCAGTCGCCGATCTGCACGACGATGCCGGTTTCCTCGGCGATCGGGATGAATTCGCTCGGTTGCATCAGGCCCTTTTCCGGGTTGCGCCAGCGCACCAGTGCCTCCATGCCCGCGACCGTGCGCGAGGAAACCCGCACCTTGGGCTGGAAGTGCACCGTAAACTCCTTGCGCTCCAGCCCCCGCCGCAATGCCGACTCGATGGACAGCCGCTCGCGGGTATGCACGTTCATTTCCGGCGAGAAGTACTGGAACCCGTTCTTGCCGGATTCCTTGGCGCGGTACATCGCCACGTCGCTGTTCTTGAGCAGCGTCTGCATGTCGCTGCCATCGTGCGGATAGGTGCTGATTCCGATACTGGCGGTGATCAGGAACTCCTGGTCGTCGATCAGCAGGGGCCGGGAGGTGGCCTCCAGGATCTTGAGCGCCACTGCGCTTACAGCCTCGACGCTGGAGGCATCCTGCATCAGGATCACGAACTCGTCGCCACCGAGCCTGGCGATGATGTCGCTGTCGCGCAGGCACGCGCGCAGCCGTGCCGCCACCTGCTTGAGCAACTGGTCGCCGGCTTCGTGGCCGATGGTGTCGTTGATGTTCTTGAACCGGTCCAGGTCCACCACCATCAGCGCGCAGTGCAACCCGTAACGCTGGGTGGTGGCGAGCGCGTGCTCGAAGGCCCGGTGGAAGTGCGCGCGGTTGGGAATGCCGGTGAGTTCGTCGTGGTAGGCAAGATACTCGATGTGCTCTTCGGCGCGCTTGCGGTCGGTGATGTCGCGGATGATCAGGCTGGCACACGCCGCGCCGTGGCGGTCGCGGAATGTGGCACTGGTGCACTCCACCGGCACCAGTGCGCCATCCTTGCGGCGCAGCCTCACTTCGCCGTGCGCCGCCCCGGCGCGGTCGCCCGCGTTGAGCAGCGCCTGCGCGCGGGGATCAGTCCGGTCCACGATGTCGTCGCGTCCGAGCGCAAGCAACTCCTTCTCGCCGTAGTCCAGCAGCCGGCAGGCTGCGTCGTTGGCGGCGAGGATGGCGCCGCCGGGTCGGGTCAGGAGAATCGCGTCGATGCTGTGGTCGAACAGTGCGCCGTAGCGCGCTTCGCTTTCGCGCAACGTTTCTGCCAGCGCGCGCTGTTCGGTGATGTCTTCGTTCAGCGATATGGCGCCGAGGACCTCGCCGTCAGTGGACAGAATCGGCGCGGCAGAATCGAGGATGGTCTTGCGGCTGCCGTCGCGGGACTCGATGTCGATGACCTGGTTTCCGGTGGTCTCCCCCTTCGCCAGCGCTCTTGCCAGGCCCCAGTCGGACCACTCCAGGCGCTGGCCCGTATCCTTGCGCCAGCACTTCAACCCGCCGTTCTGGTGCGTGCCGGTCGGAGGCGTCTGTCCCCAGATTTTTTTGCTTGCGACATTGCCCAGCACCAGGGAACCCTCGCCGTCGGCGACCCACACGCCGACCGGCAGTGTGTCGAGTACCTGGCGCAGCAGCCTTTCGCTTTGCGCGGCCGAGTGCGTCAGATCGCTCCTGCGCCGCAGTTCCTGCATGAGCAGCCAGGTGAGCACCACTACGGCTAGGGTAAAGCCGGTCAGCACGACGATGGTCGTCGTCTTCTGCTCGCGCCAGCCGGCCAGCACCTCCTCCTCGGACAATCCCACCTGCACCATCAGCGGCGCGCCGGTCACCGGGCGCGCGCTGGAGATTCGTGCCTCGCCGTCCACCGGACTTACGCTGCGCAAGGTGCGGCTGCCGGAGCGGGCGAGGTCCTCCAGCGTCAGGTTGCTGCCGGTGGCCATACCTACCCAGGTGGGAGCGGCCGGAGTGCGGGCGATCAACTCGCCGTCCCGGTGCAGCAACTCGATGGCGCCGCCTTGGCCGACGTCGACATTTCGGTAAAAGGCCTGGAACGCGCGCGGCTCCAGAGCCACCACGATCACGCCGCCGAAACTGCCGTCGGCAGTGGGCAGCCGGCGGCTTACCGCCACGAACCACGCCCCCGTGGTGCGGCTGACGACCGGCTTGCCGACATAAAGATTGTGCGGCCGGGTACGGTGCCAGCTGAAATACTCGCGATCGGAAAAGTGCCGGGTCGCGGCCGGCAGCGGGTCGGAGTGGTGCGTAATTACGCCGCTGGAATCGACGATGAACAGGGCATGAGCATAGGGAAGCTTGGCGAGCTTCTGCTTCAACAGGGCGTGCATCTGTACGTTGCCGCGGTCGCGCAGCGCCGGTACCTGCGCCCACGTGTCGGCGAGGTTGAGCAGCACCATGTCCACCGCCTGAAGCGCGTGTGCGGTCTGTTCTTCCAGAACCTGCGCCAGGTTCTGGGTGGCGCGTCCGGCGTTACGCAGATCGGCTAGGCGCGCTTTGGCGAGACTGAAAGCAGCGAGGGCGAAGAGGGTGGCGACCAGCAGGGCGGCAAGCCCTGGGATCAGGTAGAGCAGCAGGCGTGCCCGCTCTCGCGGGCGCTGGTTGGCAGCGCGGGCCGGCGGCGTCACGGCGATCGGGTGACAGTCACGGCGCAGAGTGTACCGCGACCTTGCCCTGCCGGGAAACTCAATTTGAGGCGAGTTAGTGTGCTGTTCTGCTAATTCGTAGCTGAAAACCCGACGAGAATCGGCGCCATGCGGTGTTACGAGTTCTCGCCGTGCGTGTCGGAGCGCGGAAGAGGGGCCCCTCCGGGGATCTGACCGCGGAGACACGCGTCAGGCCGGTGCTCGACACGCTATTGGCCGGTTGCACGGTCGCATCCCCGCAAGCGGGGCGGCTGTCGAGGCGGAGCAGGGGCCCCAGCCTCGGTTGGGGATGCGACCTGAGATCAGACGCAAAAGGGATCGCGCCGCCGCCCTCGATCGCCTCCGAGGTCAGATCCCCGAACAGAAAACGTTCGGGGCCCCTCTTCCGCTCTACGGCGATCCCTGCTCAACGTTTCACCGGCCCCCGCCACTGTCAAGGACTCGCGCCTTGCCTGACACCGATTTCGCGGGTTTTCCGATCGATGATGGATTGCTGTCAAATAGATGGTGGGACTGGCTTCCAAGGTTCGAGAGTTATCCCACGAATCGGCGGAACAGGACACTAGAACTTCGGCTGCGGCCGAGCCTGCTGGTAGCGCGCCACCCCCGCCATGATCTCGGCGCGTGCCTCCTCTGGCCCGGCCCACCCGACGACCTTCACCCATTTTCCGGGTTCGAGATCCTTGTAGTGCTGGAAGAAATGCTGGATCTGCGCAAGGCGTTCAGGCTGCAGGTCCTCGGGCTTGTTCCAGTGCTTGTAGATCGGCAGGACCTCGTGCACCGGCACCGCCAGCAGCTTGGCGTCGCCCCCGGCCTCATCGTCCATCTTGAGGATTCCGATCGGGCGGCAGCGGATCACCGCGCCGACTGTCACCGGCACCGGGGTGATCACCAGCACGTCCACGGGGTCGCCGTCATCGGACAGCGTATGGGGAATGTAGCCGTAGTTGCAGGGGTAGTGCATGGCGGTCATCATGAAGCGGTCCACGAACAGCGCACCGGTGTCCTTGTCCACCTCGTACTTGATCGGGTCTGCGTTCATCGGAATTTCGATGATCACGTTGAAGTCGTCGGGTAGACTCCGCCCTGATATGACGCGGTCGAGATTCATGGCCGGGTTTGCGGAATAAATAGAGGACTCTGGTTATATCGATACTGCCGCACTCTACACGGGCCGCGCGCCCCCGGCGAGCGGACCCCGGTAAACTCGAAACACTTCGGATATCCCCAGACAGGTGCGGCAGATGGACGAAAACCATACCAACTCTGCATTCGCAAACGAGCAGCTGCGCCGCCGGTCTCTGATCACCGCGGTCAGGCAGCGCGATGCACGCGAAGCTGCTGATGGGCGAACTGCCTCACGTCGCGGGACAGGTGCTGCTCGAGCTCAACCCGGGACAGACCAGCGACATCCTGGAGCGGCTGTCCGAAGACTTCGGTGCACGGGTTCTGGCCACCGTCCCGACCGAGCATGCCCGCCAGTGGGCGCGCAACCAGGTATACACGCAAGGCAGCGTGGGCCGTATGATGGATCTGGCGATCGCGGTGTTCCCGCCGCACATCGGCGTCGGCCACGCCATCGAGCGCTTGCGCAGCCAGATCAAGACTTCGTTCATTACCTACGGCTACATCACCGACGAGAGCGGCAAACTGGTGGGGCTGATCACCATGCGCGACCTGCTGTTCGCGCCGCACGAACGCACCCTCGCCGAGATCATGCTGGAGGCGCCGTTCAGCCTGGGTGCCGAAATGCGACTCGCGGACGCGATGAAGCCGGTGCTGAACCGCCATTACCCGGTTTACCCGGTGTGCGACGAACAGGGCAGGCTGGTTGGTCTGGTGCGCGGATCGGTCATGTTCGAGGAGCAGACCCTGGAAATCAGCGCCCAGCCGGCCACCATGGTGGGCGTCGAGGAGGAGCGGCTCACCACCCCCTGGTCCCGAAGCCTGAAATTCCGCCACCCCCTGGCTGCAATTGAATCTGCTGACTGCGTTCCTCGCCGCTGCCGTGGTCGGAAGCTTTCAGGATACCCTCGATAAATGGGTGATCCTGGCGCTGTTCCTGCCGGTGCTGGCTGGACAATCGGGCAATACCGGCTGTCAGGCACTGGCCGTGACGTTGCGCGGCATCACCCTCGGCGAATTGCGCGCCGCCAGGGAGCGTGCGCTGGTGCTGAAGGAGGCGTCGCTGGGACTGCTCAACGGCGTGCTGGTCGGCGTCACCGCGGGACTGGGCATGTATATCGCCGGACCTCACAGCATAACCCGCAGGCACTGCTGCTCGGCTTCATCGTCTTCCTGGTGATGATCGGCAGTTGCGTGGTAAGCGGTATCTCCGGCGCAATGATCCCGCTGACGCTGAAGCGGCTGGGGGCGGATCCCGCCACGGCCTCGAGCATCTTTCTCACGACTGCAACCGACGTCGCCAGCATGGGTCTGTTCCTTGGGCTGGCGACGATACTTGTGAGTTGATCGGCGGCAGTCCGGGCGAATTGCAAAAAAGGTCTTTCACCACAGAGAGCACAGAGTACACAGAGGAATACGAAATGAAGGATCTCTCGGTGATCTCCATGTGCTCGGTGGTTCAAGGTTTGTTGTAGCAAGTTTTTCAGAGTATTGCGAATGAGCGAATCCTTCACCTGCGGACACGCTTCGTCGCCCAACTGGCGCGACGCGGCGGCGCAGTGTCTACAGCAGGTCGGCAAGAAACCGGCGGGGGCGAATCTGGGTTTCCTCTACGTCACCGACAACTTTGCCAGCGACGTCGCGGACATCCTTGCCTACTTCCGCACCAACACCGGCATCCTGCACTGGACCGGCACCGTGGGAATGGGCGTGGTCGCCACCGGGCGGGAGTACTACGACGAGCCGGCGCTGGCGATCATGCTGTGCACCTTCGAGGATGCGAGCTTCCGGGTTTTTTCGGGAGTGCGCGCGCCCCAAGACCTGGAGCGACAGCCGCTGCATTTCGGCGGACTGCCGGCCAATTTCGCCATTGTCCACGGCGACCCCCGCAACGCCCAGCTGGCGCGGCTGATCGGCGACTTCGCCGGAGTCATGGAAAGCGGATTCATTGCCGGGGGGCTGACCAGCTCGCGCCGCGAAGTGGTGCAGATAGCCGACGGCGTTGCCAAGGGCGGCCTTTCCGGCGTGCTGTTCTCCGATGAGGTCGTGGTGTCCACGCGGCTTACCCAAGGCTGTTCGCCGATCGGCCCCCGTCACACCATCACCGGCAGCCGCCAGAACATCCTGATTTCGCTCGACGGCCGCGCGGCGCTCGATGTTTTCAGAGAAGATGTGGGCGAGCCGCTGTCGCGCAATCTGACGCAGCTCGGCGGCACCATTTTTGCGGGCCTGCGCGTCGGCGGCTCCGACACAGGCGACTATCTGGTGCGCAATCTCGTGGGCATCGACCCCGTGCACAAGCTGCTGGCGATCGGCGACGTGCCGCAGGCCGGGGGCGAAATCATGTTCTGCCGCCGCGACGAGACCAGCGCAACCGAGGACATGGCACGCATGCTCGACAGCATCAGGAGCGGACTGTTCGCGCGTCCGCGCGGCGGCCTGTATTTCTCCTGTGTCGCCCGCGGCCCCAATCTTTTCGGCGACGAGTCCGAGGAGGTCGGCATGATCCGGCAGGCGCTGGGCGATTTTCCGCTGGTTGGATTCTTCTGCAACGGCGAGATTTCGCACAACCGGCTGTACGGGTATACGGGAGTGCTGACGCTGTTCCTGTAAAAGCGGTGACTGGTGACTGGTGACTAGTGACTGGTGACTAGTAGAATCCGGAAAGGCCCAAAAGAATTTGGAGTGCCAAGCCTCAAAACCAATCACCAATCGCCCACCAATTACCAATCACCAATCACTGTCGCTCCATGCCCAAACGCCCCACTTCCGAGTTTCTGCGCGCCGTCGCGGCATTTCGCCGGTACGCCCATCCTGAACGCACCGAAGCCTGGGAAGAGCGCTTCGCTTTCGGGCTGGCAGACATCGAGCAGGTATTCGAGGCGCAGGTTGCCGGAGACCCGGTGCTTTCCCCGCCGCGCCCTCACCAGTACCTCGGCTTCGAGCCCGGGACCTACGAGCCGGTGTCGATTTCTTCGGACCTGTTCTTTGCAGGCGCGGTGCAGATAGCTCACCAAATCAGGCAGCGGGCACTGTCGCCGCTCGAGATCGCTACTTTGTTTCTCGACCGCATCGATGCGAACCGGCATCTGAATGCCTTCATTACCGTGAATCGTGAACTGGTCCTCCGGGAGGCGGAGTCGCTGTCGCAGCGGGTGCAGCGCGGAGAGGATCCCGGCCCGCTTGCCGGCGTGCCGGTCGCCGTGAAGGACCTCATGTCGGTGCGCGGATATCCGCTGACGGCCGGAACCAGGGCGATCGAGGCCAGGATCCAGGAACGCGACGCGCCGGTGGTGGCGCGGCTGCGCGCGGCGGGCGCGCTCATCATCGGCACCACCAATCTGCATGAACTGGCGTTCGGCATCAGCAGCGCCAATCCGCATTTCGGCCACGTGCAGAATCCGCGCTATCCTGGATATATCCCGGGCGGTTCCAGCGGCGGCTCGGCCGCGGCGGTCGCCGCTGGGCTCGCTGCGGTGGCGGTGGGCTCCTGCACCGGCGGATCGATCCGCATGCCAGCCGCATGCTGTGGCATCGTCGGCTTCAAGCCGACCTACGACGCCGTGCCGCGCGAAGGCGTTGTGCCGCTGGCATGGTCGCTGGATCACATCGGTCCCCTTACCCGCAGCGTCGAGGACGCGGCGGTCGCCTTCGAGGTCATGGCTGGACTGCCGACGCACTCGATGCTGCCGCGCGAGCCGGCGATGCCGCCGCGGATCATGAAGCCGCGCAAATTCTTCTACGACACGCTCGACGACGAAGTCCGTACCGCAGTCGAGAATGCGTTGTCCGCCTTCCGCAAGGCGGGCGCGCCCGTTGGTGAGGTGGATGTGCCGGGAATCGAGCTGGCTCCGGGCATCCAGCTCATCACCATCAACAGTGAAGCGAGCCAGGCCCACTGGCATCTGCTGGCGAAAAGCGGCGACAAGCTGGGCGACGACGTGCGCGTACGACTCGAGATCGGCCAGTTCAATCTCGCGGTGGACTACGTCAAGGCCCAGCGGCTGCGCGCGCAGGTCCGGCAGTCCATGATCGCTTCGTTCGGCGACGCCGACGTGATGGTCATTCCGGCGATGCCGGTGCTGCCCCCGAAGAGCGGCACTGCGACCATAAACCTGGGTGGCAAGAAACAGCATGTGGCACCGACGCTCACGCGCTTTACCTCGCCGATCAATTTTTGCGGCTTTCCGGCGTTGTCCATGCCTTGCGGCCAGTCGAAAAGCGGCCTGCCGGTGAACATCCAGGTCGTCGGCCGCCCCGGTGCCGACGCCAGCGTGTTGAGCACGGCGCGCTGGTGCGAACGCGTCCTGTCGCAGTAACTTTTCGGAAAGATTTTGAACCATGGAGGACACGGAGGAAAAAACGAGGACCATCGGATTGAGGTTGAAAGCGGGGTGACTATCCACGAACCTGTGTGGCCAATTCTTACTGCGCGGGATCGTCAGCCAATAGAGGCCCTTAACCCGGCTTTCTCTTTGCCCTTATTTTTCCTCCGTGATCTCCGTGTCCTCCGTGGTTCAGCATTGTTTTCGGTTTTGCACAGCTAATGGAGGAAAAGTGGCGAGGAATTGCATACCGGCGATCGCTCTGATCGCCGGGCTCGGCTGGCATGTGGGCGTGGCGATGGCGACGCCGCTCGAGGAATGCTCGACTACCGATGTGCCGGTCGCGTGCCTCGATGCGAAACTCAAGGAAGCCAATCTGCGTCTGAATGCGACGCTGAAGGCGGCGCAGGAACGTATCGAGCAACTCCAACAGGATGGCCGGCGCCCTGTAATGGGCGCGTTCGTGGACAGCCAGCGCAAGTTCAACGCCTACCGCGACGCGCAATGCGCGTGGCAGGCGATCCACGCAGCGCCGGGCGGCAACCCTGCGGAGTACGTCAAGGACTGCCAGATCCGCGCGACCGTCGCGCGCGAGCAGGAACTGAATGCGTTTGCCAGCGGCGTGGAAGCGCCGCCTGCGGTTGCGGCCGTGCCAATGAGCGAGACCGGGACCGAGGAAGCGGCTGTGACCGAGTCGGCGCCTGTGATGGCGGAAAAGCCCGCGACCATACAGCCTGCTGAAGCGCCTCCACCCGCACCTGCGGATTCTCCGGCGCCTGTCCGGCGCGGCGCCGAATGGCGGCTTACCGACTGGATTGTGAACGGCGTGCAGCGTCAGCTCGTAGCCGATTCGAACGTCACGATTGCCTTCGATCCGTCGGGCAAACTCAGTGGCAATGCCTCGATCAATGCCTACTCCGGAAATTTCCGTTTCGACGCCGAGGGCCGCCTGCAGTGGCCGCGCACCGGGTTCACTTTGACCAGGATGACGGGTCCACCGGACCTCCTGGCGCAGGAACGGGCGTTTCTCGATTCGCTGCGTCGAACCGTTCACTACCATGCAGACGGCCAGCAACTGGTGCTCGAGAGCGCCAACAAGGCAATCGTTCTCACTTTCTCGCGATAAACCGGCCCGGCGACAACAGCGTTGATGCCGAGGGCACGGAACGGCCATGAATCGTGGTTCGTGATTCGCAGTGACCTTCGGATCAATGCTCAACGGCGAGAGTTTTCAGTACCAAGGACCATTTTCAGCGCTTTGTGAAGAGCCGTGCTGACACGGGCTAGACTCTTCACGAGCCACGAGCCACGAGCCACGATCTTATAATGGGCGCAAGGCCGTGACGAAGGAGGAGCAATGGAACACGCATTCAAATTTTCAGTAAGCCATGCCGAGAGCAGCAGATTCGAGGACGACGGCTTGCGGCCGTTCTTCCAGTACCGCGATCTTGGTGTTCGTGATGCGACCAATGGCCTGGTGCTTGCCCACGTCATCCGTGCCAAGCCGGGGACGCATGCGGAGCCGGAACGGCACCATCACGAAGTCCAGTTTCAGTTGGTGTACGTGCTCAAGGGCTGGGTGAAGTTCCACTACGAGGGTGTTGGAGAAGTCACGCTCAAAGCCGGCTCCTGCGTGCACCAGCCGCCGGGGATCAGGCACACCGAATTGGGACACAGTGACGATTTGGAATTGCTGGAAATTGTGATGCCTGCAGATTTTCGGACGGAGAATGACTAGGATGCTTCAGTGGTCGTCACTGTGGCGCGCCTGCCCGCAAACGGGCGACTGGGTCGCTAACGAGTCCGGCGCGCACAGCTTCGATTTGGAGTTAATCGAGATCGTCATGCCAGCTGATTTCGAGACAATCAATGACTAAGTGAAAAGTGAATGAGTGAATGAGTAAAGGCATCTTCCGGTTTCACACATTCACCGCTTCACCCGCGCAGCGATTACCCTTCACCCCTTCACGCATTCACTCATTCACCGGCGAAGCCATTACCCTTCACGCCTTCACGCATTCACTCCTTCACCAGCGAAGCTTCAATGACCCTTTCTTTCCGCAAACGCCTGCAAAAAGGCGACGTTCTGATCGGCGCCCTGGTGCAGATGCCGCTTCCCGAAATCGCCGAGACTTTCGTGCAGGCCGGTTACGACTGGCTGTTCGTGGACCTCGAGCACTCGCCGATGGATGCGCGCAATGCACTGGACATTCTCACCGCGGTGGACAGCCGCATACCCTGCGTGGTGCGCGTGCCGTGGAACGACGAGGCCAACATCAAGAAGGCGCTCGACATCGGCGCCACCGGCATCATCGTGCCGCTGGTGAATAACGCGCAGGACGCGAGGCTGGCGGTCGGCCGCTGCAAGTACCCGCCGGCCGGGTTCAGGAGCGTGGGCATCACCCGTGGCCAGCGGTTCGACCTCGACTTCGATTCGTACATGAAGCGCGCGAACGACGAGATCGCGGTGATCGTGCAGATCGAGCATGTCGAGGCGGTGAAGAACATCGAGGCGATACTCGATGTTCCCGGAATCGACGGCGTGTTCGTGGGTCCCTTCGATATGTCCGGCAGCATGGACCTGCCTGGCCAGATCAACCACCCGCGGGTGCAGGAGGCGATCAAAAAGGTCATCAA
>DASYUW010000051.1:0-45407 GCA_036000845.1 Burkholderiales bacterium | reverse complement strand
TTCTCCGGCATCGGCGGCTGGGCCGGCATCGGCATGGCAGCCGGCCTGGAGAAGGACACCGACGGCTTGGGTGCAGTGGGCGGTTATCGCGAACTGAACCAATACACCGACCTGGGCGGCTCGCTCACGGTATTTGCTCTCGGAAACTGACAAGCCAAAAAAAAGTGTTCGTATGCGAAATGGCATCCCGGTGCGTTTACGGGATGCCATTTCTTTATCACCCCAAGGACTGACACATGATGAGTACCGCAATGTGGGGCAGAATTCTGGTCGCCGTGTTCGCGGCGATTGCAATGCTCCAGGCAAGGGCAGATGAACCCGCCGCCGGAACCAACCTGTACACCGTCGTGGATGGCTACAAGGTGGATTCGGCCACGATGAAAGGATTCCGAGCCTGGCGCGCGGGGGCCTGCGATCGCTGTCACGGCGCCAACCAGGAGGGCCTGGTCGGACCTTCGCTGATCAACAGCCTGAAGGCGCTCAGCAAGGAGGAATTCGTCAAGACCGTCACCGAGGGCAGGCTCGAGAAAGGGATGGTCGCGTTCAAGACCAGCAAGATCGTGATGGACAACATGGATAACCTCTATGCCTACCTCAAGGGCCGTTCCGACGGTGCCATCACCCGCGCCAAGGTCGAGGAACTGAAACCTTGATGCCCGACGGCAGTCATAACGGCGTGTTGCAAACTTCCCGAGCATCGACTGACCGGCGGGCACGGGGCGCAACTGCGTTCCTGGCCGCGTGCGTGCTCGTTATGGCTGGGGTGGGGGCGGCGGCGGACGAGCCAGACGAGGCCGAACGCAAAGTGCTCAAGGTGTGCGCCGACCCCAACAATCTGCCGTTTTCCAACCAGCAGGGCGAAGGTTACGAGAACAAGCTCGCTGAACTGTTCGGCCGTGAAATGGGCCTGCCGGTCGAAACCTACTATTACGCGCAGCGGCTGAATTTCGTGCGCAATACGCTGCGGTTCAAGCTTCCGGGAGAGGACTACCGCTGCGACATCATGATGGGCGTGCCGGTGGGATTCGAGCAGGTCGCTACCACCCGGCCGTATTACCGCTCGACCTACGCGCTGGTTTACATCAAGGGCCGTGGGCTGGACGCGGTGAACAGCGTGGCGGATTTTCTGGCCTTGCCGAAGGAGCAGTTGCGCCGCCTCAAGATCGGCGTCTTCGACCGGTCGCCTGCGACCCAGTGGCTGAAGAATCACGACCTGGTCGAAAGCGGCGTGCCTTACCGAATGATGAATGCACGGCCGGATTACTATCCCGGCGAGATCGTGGAAAAGGACCTGGTGCAGGGCAAGGTGGACGTAGCGGTGCTGTGGGGACCGATCGCCGGGTTCGCGGCCACGCGGGTCAAGGATCACGTGGTGGTGGTGTTGCCGATGCCATCCGAACCGGGGGTGAAGTTCGATTACCAGATGGCGATGGGCGTGCGCCATGGAGAGATAAAATGGAAGCAGCGCATCGATGGCCTGATCGAATCGAAGTTGCCGCAGATTCGCGAAATTCTGCAGAGTTACCGGATTCCGCTTCAGGACCTGTGAGGCGCGATCACGAGGCGGCACGGAATCGCGCTGCGAACGGGCGCGAAACCTGCATGCATGTTGAGGCGAAGACACTGCTCTCACTGCTTAGCCGGGCGACGCTGACGGTGTTCCTGCTTGCCTGCGCCAGCGCGTGGGCGGACCCGGGTCGTGCGCAGGTGTTGAAGGTGGCGCCAAGCCTGGCGCGGGTGGAAGCCAAAAAGACATCCGGCGGATATGCGTTTGGCACTGCGGTGGCGATCGCTCCGGATCGCGTCGTCACCAACTGCCACGTCACGCGGGAAGCGCAGGCGATTTATCTGGTGAAGGGCGGATTGCGATGGGATGTGCGCGCCCAACTCGCCGATGTCGACCATGACGTTTGCCTGTTGTGGGTTCCCGGTATGGATGCGAGAGTGGTGCTGCTTGCCGCCAGCGCCAGTCTGCGTGTCGGCCAGCCCGTCACGGCAATCGGTTACGGCGGCGCAACCGGAATCCAGGTCTCGATCGGCGACGTGACCGGGTTGCATGCGCTCGACGGCGGCCAGGTGATCCGGAGCAGTGCGGCTTTTTCCGGTGGCGCCAGCGGCGGAGGGCTGTTCGACGAGGACGGCAGACTGGTCGGCATTCTCTCCTTCCGGCTTCCGGCGAAGGGGGCATACTTCTTCTCGATACCGGTCGAATGGTTCAGGGAGCGCGTGCTCGACCTGTCCAGCTACCAGCCTGTGGCGCCTCTCGGCGAAGCAAGGTCGTTCTGGGAACGGCCGCAGGCGGAGCAGCCGTATTTCATGCGCGCCACTTCGCTTGAAGCGGCGCAAAACTGGCCTGAATTGCTGCGCCTCACCGATGCCTGGGTGGAGGCCGAGCCGGGAAATCCGGATCCGCAGAACTTCCGCGACAAGGCATTGAGCGCACCCGCGAACGGATACCGGGAATTTCAATGAAAATGCGCCTGCGAACCCTGCTGGGCTTGCTCGCGGCGACAGCAGCGGCTGCCGATGCGGCCGGGAACGATTACCCGACGGTGGACCGGGTGGAGTACGTGCAGGAATGCATGCGCAACCATCCCGGCAGCCGCTACGAGATGCTCTATAAGTGCTCCTGCACGCTCGACCGCATCGCCGCGGAAATCCAGTACGACGAGTACGTAGAGCTGTGGACGGCGGCGAACGCGATCTCCATCGGCGGCGAGCGCGGCGCGCAGTTGCGCGATGCGCAGATGTCCCGCGACATGGCAAAGAAGTTCCGGTCCATCGAGGAAAAGGCGCAGAGAGATTGCTTCCTGCGCAAGGAGGAATGACCTTGGGCGGAATGCGGCGCGGCATGAGCAAGTGGTGCGGTCCGCTGTTGCTGGGTCTGGGCTTGGCATTGTCCATCCCTGCGGTGCAGGCCGCGGAGGCGGTTCCCGATACCGATATCTGGCTGAAGGTGCGCGAGAGTTTCTTCGGCTCGCGCGCGATCAGGGTCGACGCCGACGAAGTGATCCGGCTGGAGGCGCCTTACCGGGCGCAGGACGCGGCTACGGTGCCGATCGCGATCCGCACCCGGATTCCGCAGGCCGGCAAGCGCTACATAAGCACCGTCTATCTGATCGTCGACAGGAATCCGTCGCCGATCGCCGCGATTTTCCGTTTCACGCCGGATAGCGGCCGCGCGGAAATCGAGACCCGCATCCGCATCGAGGAGTACACCCCGGTGCGGGCTATTGCCGAAATGAGCGACGGGGAACTGTACGGCTCGGCACGGTTCGTCAAGGCGGCTGGAGGCTGTTCCGCACCGGCAGGCAAGGATCCCGAGGCCGCGCTGGCGCGGCTGGGCCGCATGAAGTTTCATCTGGATCAGTCGGTGGTGCTCGGCGAACCCAACCTGGCGCAACTGATGATCAGCCACCCGAACCACTCCGGTCTGGCGATGGACCAGTTGACGCGCCTCTACGTGCCGGCCTATTTCGTCAGGACCATCAACGTCACTTACGCCGGAAAGCCGGTTCTCAGCGCCGAAGTGGATTTTTCGATCAGCGAGAATCCGAACTTCCGTTTCTACTTCACGCCGCGGGAAGAGGGCGAATTGAAAGCGGAGGTGGTGGACACCAAGGACCTCAAGTTCGAATACCTGCTCGCGGTCCGGCCCGGCCGGTCCACCAAGGCTGGCGAATAACGAAAACCCATCTTTTCACCGCAAAGACGCAAAGAACGCAAAGAAGAACAGTAAGTTTTCGTTAGAGGCAATCACGATGGGCTTTCGACGTCCACGCCCGCACGTGCAGCAGCAGCCTTCGTCCTCATTCCTGGTCCGATCGGTTTTTTCTCTACGTCAAGTTTTTCGTCGGGTTCCTTTGCGTTCTCTGCGTCTTTGCGGTGAACGTTCTTTTTAAAAAATGACCGGTCGGGAAAGATCCTGACCGGGCAGCACGGCATCGATCAGCTTGCGCAGCTGTTCCGCGGTTGCGGGTTGCAGAGCGGCGCCGGGATGCCGCACCTTGCCGGTCGTGATCGCGCCCCTCAGCCGTAGAATTTCCTTCCTGATCGCGACCCCGGGCTGCTGCTCGAACACGATCAGCGGAAGGAAGCGGGTATAAATCTCCTGCACTTTTGGCCAATTGCCCGCGCGGGCAGCCTTTACCATCGCCATCAGCACCTCGGGAAACGCGAAGCCGGTGTTGAAACCAGCGGAGCCGGCCTGCAGGTCGAACAGTCCGTACAGTGCGCCGAGTCCGGTCAGGATCGGCACCTTGCGTTCCTTCATGCCGGCGGACAATGCGCGGATTTTCGGTGCGGTCGGTACCGCTTCCTCCTTGATGCTCGCGACCAGCGGCACGTCCCTGATGATCCTCAGCAGCAGCCCCACCGTCATGTGCACCTGCGTGGAGGCGGGGTGATCCTGCGCCACGATCGGAACGCGAATGCCTTCCGCAATGCTCCTGTAGTACTCGAAGATTCGATCGTCGTTCGGCACGGTCTCGGCGTGGGGCGTGACCATCACGGCCTTCGCGCCGAGATTCTCCGCCATCTGCGCGAGCTCCGTCGCCGCGCGGGTGCCGCTGTGGCTGGCGCCGACGATCACCGGCATCGCGCCTGCCGCGGCTACCGCGGTACGGATCAGCTCGGCGCGTTCGCTGTCGAGGAGGCGGTTGGCCTCCCCCAGCACGCCGAGGACGGTGATGCCGTCCACGTCGAGACCGGCCATGAAACGCACCAGCCTGGCGAAGGATTGGAGGTCCAGGTTTTCATTGTCGTCGAAGGGTGTCGCAAGGATCGGGTACACGCCTTCGAAAGTAAGCTGCGAGGTCATTGTTGTTGTCTCCGCGATGGCGGCATTCTCGGGCGCACCGGCCACTCTGTAAAGGGCGGGCGCGCCGCAAAGAGACGGTACAATCGCGCCTCGCACACGAAAACAATCGGGGGAGGGAAGTCATGGATATGCCCATCAATCAGCTCAAGCGCGCGTTGCGCGAGGGCCGGCCGCAAGTCGGTTGCTGGCTGAGCCTCGCCAGCCACGCGTCGGCAGAAATCTGCGCCGGCGCCGGCTTCGACTGGGTGCTGGTGGACACCGAGCATGCGCCCGCGGACCTGCCGCAGGTGCACCACCAGTTGCACGCGATCGCGGCGTACCCGGTCTCCGCGCTGGTGCGGCCGTACTGGAACGATACGGTCGTGCTCAAGCGGCTGCTCGACATCGGCGTGCAGTCGTTCGTCATTCCCTACGTGCAGAGCGCCGAGGAGGCGAAGCGCGCGGTGGCGGCGGTGCGCTACCCGCCGAGGGGCGTGCGCGGCGTGTCGACCAATTCCCGCTCCAACCGCTTCGGACGGGTGAAGGATTACTTTGCTCACGCCGACAGCGAGATCTGCCTGATCGTGCAGGTGGAAACCCGGGCGGCGCTGGCCGAGATCGAGAAGACGGCGGCGATCGACGGCATCGACGGCCTATTCATCGGGCCGCAGGACCTCGCTGCCGACTTCGGCCATCTGGGCAACCCGGGTCATCCCGAGGTGCAAGCGGCAATGGCCGATGCGATCAAGCGCATTCGCAAGGCCGGCAAGGCGCCTGGAATACTGGCCTTTGCCGAAGCCGACGCCAAGCGCTGGATCGAGCACGGCGCGCTGTTCGTCGCTGTGACCTCGGATCAGTTCCTGCTCGTCCGCGAAAGCGCGGCGGTTGCCGCTCGCTTCAAAGGCTGAGGTAGTTTCAAGACACCGAAAATCTCACCACGAAGGCACGAAGGACACGAAGAAAAAAGTTCCCTGGTTTTTCCCTACCTTTGCGTGCCCCGACCGCAGGGATATGATTCAATTTCCTGCGCTTTTGCGTTTAGGGGTTTTTGTCTTGCCCCTCTTCGTGTCCTTCGTGCCTTCGTGGTGAGAATTGGAATTTTCTCCGTGTCGCGAAACGCTCAGCGCAGGTGCTGTTTCTTCTCCTCGATGCTGTCCACCATGTAGCGGATGCCGCGCAGCCACGAGTTGTCGGTGTTGCTGCGCAGGCCCACCGATTTCACGTGCGGCGGACATTCGTACGCCATTGAGCGCGGCGTCCGTCGCGTCAGCGATTGCTTCGGGAGCCGCGTCGATGTCGGCGGTTATCGCGTCAACGGGTTCTTCGAGCGCGGCAAACTGCGACTCGAGCAGCCCCGCCTTCATGTAATGCCCCTTGCGGGCTTTCAGCCTCGACTTGATCAGTTCGAAGCTGCCCTTAAGGTACACCCAGCGCAGGTCGCTGCAACCGGCCGCGAGCCGGTCGCGATACTTCTGCTTGAGCGCCGAGCAGGCGAGCAACACGCTTTCGCCTTTCGACTCCTTCTCTTTGAGCAGGCTATTGAGCCGATCGAGCCACGGCCAGCGATCCTCGTCGCTGAGTGCTATACCGGAGCGCATCTTCTCGATATTGGCCGGCGGGTGAAAATCGTCTGCGTCGAGCAGCAGCCAGCCGAGCCGTTCGGAAAGCAGTCTTCCGACCGTGGTCTTGCCTGCGCCCGAGACGCCCATCAACACCACGATCATTTGTTTTTCGCCGCATGCACGACATGGCCGCCGAAACTTGCGCGCATCATCGCCAGCAGCTTCGAGGCGTAATCGTCCTGCCCCTGGCTGGCAAAGCGCGCCATCAGCGCCAGGCTCATCACCGGGGCGGGTATGCCCAGTTCCACCGCTTCGATCGCGGTCCAGCGACCTTCGCCGGAATCGGCGACCAGCGGCTTGATCGTTTCCAGCGAACGCTCATTCCTGAGGAAGTCGGCAATCAGGTCGAGCAACCAGGAGCGCACCACGCTGCCGTGACGCCACATCTCGGTGATCGTGGCGAGATCCAGGCCGAACTCGGATTTGGCCTTGAGCACCGACAGGCCTTCGGCGTAGGCCTGCATCATTCCGTACTCGATGCCGTTGTGGATCATCTTGACGTAGTGACCCGAGCCCGCCGGTCCGCAGTGCGTCCAGCCGCGGTCCGGTGCCGGCGCCAGCAGTCGCGCGAACGGCTCGACGCGCGCGAATGCTTCCTTGGTGCCGCCCAGCATAAGCGCGTAGCCGTTGTCGAGTCCCCAGACGCCGCCGGATACACCCGCGTCGACGAAGCCGATGCCGCGCTCGGACAGCCACCCGGCCCGCCGCTGCGAATCCTTGTAGAGCGCATTGCCGCCATCCACCAGTACATCGCCTTTGGCGAGCAGCGGGACGAGTTGTTCCAGCGCACGCTCGGTGACTTCTCCCGCCGGCAGCATTACCCACACGACCCGCGGCACCGGCAGGGCAGCGATCAACTTTTTCAGTTCGGAGTGCGCCGTGATGCCCCGTTCGTTTTGTACTGCGCTGCGCGCCACGGGGCTGACATCGTGCGCCGCTACCCGTACGCCCTTGCGTGCCAACCGCCGCGCCATGTTGGCGCCCATGCGCCCGAGTCCTACGATGCCGATATCCATTTGTCTCCTCCGGTCCGCTTATGCGGCATTCTCCGGGGCACGGGGTTCCGGCGCAATGCGTACCCGCAACGAATCCGGTAATCTGCGCCTCTCGGGAAAAGGAGAGGACCAGGATGGCGCGAGTGGCATTCGGGAATCTGGAAGAGCTGGCGGCAAAGGTCGGGCAGGAGGTCGTGGTGAGCGACTGGCTCGAAGTCACGCAGGAGCGCATCGACCAGTTTGCCGACGCCACCGGCGACCATCAGTGGATCCACGTCGACGTCGAGCGCGCGCGCCGCGAGTCGCCGTTCGGCACGACCATTGCGCACGGTTTCCTGACCTTATCGTTGCTCAGCCATTTTCTCAACAATTCGCTGGAATTCGGCAACTCGAAAATGGGCGTGAACTACGGCTGCAACCGGCTGCGCTTCACGGCGCCGGTAAAAGCGGGGTCGCGGCTGCGCGCCCGGTTCAAGCTCAAGGAATTTCAGCGCATAGAAGGCGGCGTTCAGATGATCTGGGACGTGGCGATGGAATGCGAAGGCCAGCAAAAACCGGTGCTGGTCGCGGAATGGGTCGGGCGGCGGTATGGCTGAGCGCTTTCCCGCGATTTTCGTTTCCCACGGCGCGCCGCTGCTGGCGATCCAGCCGGGCCCGGCCCGCGAGTTCCTCTCTGAACTGGGCAAGACGCTCGGCAGGCCCGAGGCGATTCTGACTGTGTCCGCACACTGGGAGAGCGGCGACGCGGCGGTGAGCGCAGCTGCGCGACCGGAGACGATTTACGATTTCTACGGTTTTCCCGACGAGCTCTATCGAATCGAGTACCCAGCTCCCGGCGCGCCCGAGCTTGCGGCGCGGGCGAAGGCTTTGCTCGGCGAGAAGGGGATCGGCACATACGTGCATCCCACCCGCGGTCTGGACCACGGCGCCTGGGTGCCGCTGATGTTGATGTATCCGGACGCCGACGTGCCGGTCACGCAGCTCACGGTGCAGACCGCGCTGGGTCCGGCGCATCACTTCAAGCTTGGCGAAGCGTTGCGCGGCCTGCGCGATGAAGGCGTGTTGATCCTCGGCTCCGGCGGCGCCACGCACAATCTGCGAGAGTTCGGCCGCCACCCCGAAGGCGCCGCTCCGCCGCAGTGGGTGACGGGTTTCCAGGAGTGGCTGGCGCAGACCATCGAGAGCGGGAAGTCCGACAATCTGGTGCGCTATCGCAGCCTGGCGCCGGAGGCCGTGCGCAATCATCCGACCGAGGAACATTTCCTGCCGCTGCTCGTGCCGGCCGGGGCGGGTTCGCCAGGCGTTGCCGGCAAGCGCATTCACCGCAGTCATACGTTCGGCATCCTGGCGATGGATGCGTATCGCTTCGACTGACTTCCGGCCGCACCAACAACGATGGCAAGAACGGACTTCAGATTCGCGCACCGCATGCGGGTACGCTGGGCCGAAGTGGACAAGCAGGGCATCGTGTTCAACGGCCACTACCTGATGTACTTCGACGTGGCGATCACCGAGTATTACCGCGCGCTGGGCTACCCCTACCCCGAGGGCTTGGCGCAGCACGGTACCGATCTTTACGTAAAGAAGGCCGAGGTGGAGTACCACGCATCGGCCGGCTACGACGACGAGATCGACATCTGCGTACGGGTCGCGCGGCTGGGGCGCTCGAGCTTTGAGTTCCAGCTCGAGATCTATCGCGCGGATCAACTTCTGGTCGGCGGCAGGGTGGTATACGTGAACGCCGACTCGGAAACCCGCAAATCGGCGGTGCTGCCGGACTTCCTGCGTACCGCCATCAAAGCCTTTGAGCACACGGCACCGACCGACAGGGTCGCGAGTCCGGCTTAAAAAAACGCGGCTAGGGAAGCTCTGCATAGGTCCCACGACGCGCGTTGCGCCAGGTGCGGATGACTTGCTAGGCGTCGCTCCGCAGATGCGGCTGAAGCCCCAGCAAGGAGCGTAACAACGCAGGCACCGCACCTGGCACAACCCAATGATATTTCGACTCCTTCGAGGGACCGGGCGATTCGGGCCGATGTCAGCGTCGGCTCCTCCTTATGTAGGCCGGCTACACGGCGTCCTCGCCGTCTTGCCCTCGACCCGAATCGCCTCGGTCGCGCATGCGGGACTTATGCAGAGCTTCCCTACAGTGTCATACTTCGTACAATTGCGTTTGCGGGCGCCTTTCCTGAAATAGTCCGTCGCGCGAAGCGGGGCACGGCGATGCCGGCGCGCTTCGCACAAAGCGGCTTCGAGATTTTCGACCATGCAGAACACGGACAAGCTCTACATCGATGGTCAATGGACCGCGTCGTCGTCGAACCAGACGATAGAAGTAGTATCGCCTTCGACCGAGGAAGTCATCGGACGCATCCCCGCCGGTACAGTGGCGGATGTTGAACGTGCGGTGGCTGCAGCGCGCAAGGCGTTCGCGGCCTGGTCGGCGACGGCGCCCGCGGAACGCGCGGCGTGGTTGAAGAAAATCCACGAGCAACTGATAGCGCGCGCGGACGAGATCGCGCGCACCATCACCGCCGAGGTCGGCATGCCGCTCAAGATGGCTGCGCGCATCCAGGCGTATCTGCCGCAAGCGAGTTTCGGGCTGTACGCCGGGCTCACGCCGGGATTTGCCTTCGAGGAGGAAATCGGCAACTCGCGCGTCACCCGCGAAGCAGTGGGCGTGGTCGCCTGCATCACGCCGTGGAATTACCCGTTGCACCAGATCGCCGCGAAAGTGGCGCCGGCACTGGCTGCAGGCTGTACATTGGTCCTCAAACCGTCCGAGGTTGCGCCGCTCAACGCCTACATTCTTGCCGACATCATGCACAGCGTCGGCCTGCCGGCCGGCGTGTTTAACCTGGTGACCGGCACCGGCGCGGTGGTCGGCGAAGCGCTGGCGAAGCATCCCGAAGTCGACATGATTTCCTTTACCGGTTCCACCCGCGCCGGGAAGCGCGTGGCGGAACTCGCCTCCGGCACGGTCAAGCGCGTGGCGCTGGAACTCGGCGGCAAGTCGGCCGCCGTGCTGCTGGACGATGCCGATTTCAACGTCGCGGTGAAAAGCGTGCTCAATTCGTGTTTCCTCAATTCCGGCCAGACCTGCAACGCGCTCACCCGCATGCTGGTGCCGACGTCGCGCTATGACGAGGCGGCGCGGCTGGCGGCGGAGACCGCCGCGACCTTCAACGTCGGTGACCCGTTCGGCGCCGAAGCCAAACTGGGACCGGTGGTGTCGAAGGCCCAGCAGGAGCGGGTGCGCTCCTACATCCGCAAGGGAATCGAGGAGGGTGCGGAACTGCTCGTCGGCGGTCCCGACATGCCCGAGGGCCTGAACAAGGGTTGTTACGTGAAACCGACCGTGTTCGGGCACGTGCAGCCCCATGCCACGATTGCGCAGGAAGAGATCTTCGGACCGGTACTTTCCATCATCCCCTATGGCAATGAGGACGAGGCTGTGCAAATCGCCAACGGCACGGTCTACGGTCTGGCCGCGGCGGTCTGGTCGGCGGACGGGGCGCGGGCGCAGCGTGTGGCGAAGCGCCTGCGTGCCGGGCAGGTCGATATAAACGGCGGAACATTCAACATCAATGCACCGTTCGGCGGCTTCAAGCAGTCCGGCCGCGGGCGCGAACTCGGCAAGTACGGACTCGAGGAATTCCTCGAATTCAAATCGATCCAGGTGCGGCTGCCGTCGAAAGGCGGCTGACCATTTTGTCGGGTTCGAAATGCGTCCCCGACCGTCGCCGGCCAAACGGGCATCAATCCGCCTGCTTTTCCCTCAATAACCACACGCACAAACCAAGGACTAAAGACATGGATTTCAATTTCTCCGACAAGGTCAGGGATCTGCAGAAAAAAGTCGGCGCCTTCATGAACGCGCACGTCTATCCGAACGAGAGCCGCTTCTTCGAGGAAATCGACGAAAACCGCCGCAAGGGCAACGCCTGGATACCTACGCGCATCATCGAGGATCTCAAACCCAAAGCGCGTGCCGCCGGACTTTGGAATCTGTGGCGGCCCAAGGACCACGGTGGCGCGCTCACCAACCTGGAGTACGCGCCGCTGTGCGAGATCATGGGTCGGCTGGCGTGGGCGCCCGAGGTATTCAATTGCTCGGCACCCGATACCGGCAACATGGAAGTGCTTCTGCGTTACGGCACGCCGGAACAGCAGAAGCAATGGCTTACTCCGTTGCTGGAAGGACAGATGCGTTCCGCCTTCCTGATGACCGAGCCGGAGGTTGCCTCGTCCGACGCGACCAACATTCAGTGCCGCATCGAGCGCCAGGGCAACGAATACGTTATCAACGGGCGCAAGTGGTGGTCTTCGGGCGCGGGCGATCCGCGCTGCAAGATCTACATCCTCATGGGCAAGACCGACCCGAACAGTGCCGACCGTCACAAGCAGCAGTCAATGATCCTGGTGCCGGCCGACGCCAAGGGGGTGAAAGTGGTGCGTGCGCTGAGCGTGTTTGGTTACGACGATGCGCCGCACGGCCACATGGAAGTCACCCTGGAGAACGTCCGGGTCCCGGCGACGAACCTGCTGCTGGGCGAGGGCCGCGGCTTCGAGATCGCGCAGGGACGGCTCGGTCCGGGACGCATCCACCACTGCATGCGCATCGTCGGCCAGGCCGAGCGCGCGCTCGAGTTCATGTGCAAGCGGCTGAAGGCGCGGGTTGCGTTCGGCAAGCCGGTGGCCGAGCAAAGCGTCTGGCACGAGCGCATCGCCGAATCGAGAATCATGATCGAGCAGGCGCGCCTGCTTACCCTCAAGGCGGCATTCATGATGGATACGATGGGCAACAAGGAGGCAAAGGCGGAAATCGGCATGATCAAGGTGATCGCACCGAACATGGCACAACAGGTCATCGACTGGGCGATTCAGGCGCATGGCGGCGGCGGCGTATGCCAGGATTTCCCGCTGTCCTGGATGTACGCGTGGAACCGCACGTTGCGACTGGCGGACGGACCCGACGAGGTGCACCGCAGCCAGATTGCGCGCCTGGAACTGAAGAAGTACGCTTAGCGGGTCAGGAACAGAAACAAGTGGACGTACCGCGGCAGGTCCGCAGTAAACGGACGCGGTGCGATCCGACGGGGAAATACCCAGAAGGCACTGGTCGGTTTTCCGCCTGCATCATCGGCTGAAGCTGTCACAGGATCATGCCCATAGCGTGCCGCTCCCTCCGGGGAATGCGGCGCCTGTTTCATTTGCATAAGCGAGGGCGGCATGATCAAACTGTGCGGTTTCAGCGTGAGCAATTATTACAACAAGGTGAAGCTCGCCTTGCTGGAAAAAGGCATTCCATTCGAGGAAAGCCTGATTTATCCGGCCGGCAACACGGCGATCCTCGCCGATTCGCCCATGGGCAAGGTGCCGTACATCCTGGTCGACGGCATTGCCATCTCGGAGTCTCAGCCAATCCTCGAGTACCTTGAGCAAACCTGTCCGGATACGCCGCTGTATCCGGGCGATCCGGCGCGTGGCGCCAAGTGCCGCGAATTGATTCAGGTTATCGAGCTCTATCTGGAGCTGCCGGCGCGGCGCCTCTACGGCGAGGCTTTCTTCGGCGGTCAGGCGTCCGAGGAAACCAAGAAGGAAGTCTCTGCGGCGCTGGCAAAGGCGGCGCGCGCGCTGGGAAAACTGGCGCGCTTCCAGCCGTTCATCGCTGGTTCCGAGTTCAGTTATGCGGATTGCGCGGCCTATGCACACCTGCCGGTGGTGTCGAGCGCATCGCGGGCAGTGCTGGGCGCAGACGCGCTCGCATCGGTTGCCGGAATTGCCGACTACTTGAAGTTCATCGCCGCGCGTCCGCACGCGCAACGAGTCAATGTGGAACGCAAGGCGGGACTGGAGTCGTTTGCTGCATCGCGCCGTCGTGCCTGAGGCGGCATCGTCCGAGGCGCGCGCTAGTCGTTTGCGCCGGATTTCGGCGGCTGTAATCCGGCTGCTCCACAGTCGCAATTTCACGATGTGGTTATTGCAACGCAACATCGCAGTTCTTTCGCGACCTCAACACCTGCTCCGAATAGGCTGAATTTCCGCAATAAAGCTCGTCGCCCGCAAAGCCGCTCCCCACGCGGCTTTGCGGGCCATGGGCAAATTGCGCTGTGATGCCTTTGCACCACGCGAGCAATGCGTCGCAAAGAGTTGAAAGGCAGTTTTTATTCGTGTATTTTGCCTGGGTAACCAGAGTTGTTACGCCTATAAGTTTCATTCCTCACTACTGCTCAAAGGGGGAGTTTTGCAATGAAGATCTCGTTCAACGTTAATGGAAAACAATCGAGCGTAGACGTCCCGCCAGATACCCCTCTGCTGTGGGTGCTCCGCGACACCTTGGGCCTCACCGGCACCAAGTTTGGTTGCGGCAAGGCGCTCTGCGGAGCCTGTACAGTACATCTGAACGGAATGGCAGTTCGCTCCTGTCAAACCCCGATCGGTTCCGTATCCGGCCAGAAGATCACCACCATCGAAGGACTGGGCGGGAATCACAAGGTTCAGAAGGCATGGATTGCGCTGGATGTCCCGCAGTGCGGCTATTGCCAGCCTGGCCAGATGATGTCGGCGGCCGCGCTGCTCGCAGCCAACAAGAAACCCACCGATGATGATATCGATGCCTTCATGTCCGGCAACATCTGCCGCTGTGGCACGTATCCGCGGATTCGCGCAGCGATCAAAGAAGCTGCGAAGATGGCCTAAGGAGGCGAAACATGGAAAACATGATCAAAAACGAAACGCGTCGTGACTTCCTGAAGGTCAGCGGCACCGTCGCCGGAGGATTGGCGCTCGGTTTCTATCTGCCCACCGGACCGCGCATCGCGCAAGCGGCCGCGCAAACCAGTTCGCCGAACGCCTGGATCAAGATCGGCACCGACAACAGCATCACCATCATGTGCGCCCGGTCCGAAATGGGACAGGACGTGTATACCTCGATGACGATGCTGGTCACGGAAGAACTCGAAGTCGACATCAACAAGGTCAAGGTGGAGTTTGCTCCGCCTGCCGAGGTGTACATCAATGCCCTCCTGGGCGGTCAGCTCACCGGCGGTTCGACTGCGGTGCGTGACGCCTGGGAGAAGCTGCGCAAGGCGGGAGCTTCCGCCCGCATGATGCTGGTTGCTGCTGCGGCCAGCGAATGGGGCGTTGACGCTTCGCAACTGAAGGCGGCCAACGGCATGGTCACCGGCCCGGGCGGAAAGAAGGCCACCTACGGCCAACTTGCTGCCAAGGCGGCGACGATGGAAGTCCCGAAGGACGTCCCGCTCAAGCCGTCGAGCCAGTTCAAGGTGGTCGGCAACATGAAGCAGAAACGCCTCGATACGGCTGCGAAGGTGAACGGTACCGCGCAATTCGGTATCGACACCCGCGTGCCCGGCATGCTGTACGCCGCAGTCGCGATGGCACCGATGATCGGCGGCAAGGTCGCCAGCTACGACGATTCGCGCGCCAAGTCGGTGCCCGGAGTCAAGGCGGTAGTGCAGTACAGCCGCGGTGTCGCAGTGGTGGCGGACTCGTACTGGCAGGCCAAGAAGGGCAAAGATCTGCTGTTGATCCAGTGGGATGCCGGTCCGAATGCCGACAACGACCAGCAGAAGATCTGGGAAGGCATCCGAAACGCGTCGCAACAGCCAGGTGCGGTATTCCGTGAGCAGGGCGATGTAGCCGCGGGCATGGGACAGGCGGCGAAGACCGTCGAGGCCACATACCAGTTGCCCTTCCTGTCGCACTCGCCCATGGAGCCGCAGAACACCACGGCTGACGTGCGCGCCGACAAGGCGGTGATCATTACCCCGACTCAGTTCCAGCAACTGGTCCCGCACGTTGTCGCGGGCGCGACGGGCCTGAAGCCCGAGCAGGTCGAAGTGCATACCACCTTCCTGGGCGGCGGTTTCGGTCGCCGCGTTGAAGTGGACTATGCCATCGACGCAGCGGAAATCTCCAAGGCAGTCGGTGCGCCGGTGAAGATGGTGTGGAGCCGCGAAGATGACATGACGCACGATTCCTACCGTCCGGCGGGCCTGTATACGTTGACGGCCGGCCTGGATTCGAGCGGCAAGCCGGTTGCCATGCGTTTCCATTCGACCAGCCCGTCGATCTCGGCACGTCTGTTCCCGAGCGTCGTCAAGGATGGCATCGACCCGTTCGCGGTTGAAGGCATCGACAATTACCCGTACACCACGCCCAACCTGAAGTTCACCTACCAGATGCACGACACTGGCGTGACCCCGGGTTACTGGCGCGCGGTATCGCACAACCTGAACGCGGTGGCCCTCGAGTGCTTCATCGACGAGATGGCGCAAGCCGCGGGCAAGGATCCGATCCAGTACCGCATCGACATGCTAGACATGGGCTCGACCAAGCATCAGTGGTCCGGTCTGTCCGCAGGCGTACCGGTCGGTGCCCGGATGAAGCGCGTTCTGGAAGAAGTTCGCGCCAAGTCCGGCTGGGGCAAGAAGCTCGGCGCCGGCAAGGGCATGGGCGTGGCGGTGATGGAAGGCTATAACACCGTAATCGCGATGGTCGCGGAAGTGACCGTGTCTTCAAGCTACGACGTGTCGATAGACAAAGTGACGGCGGTGGTCGATGCCGGTACCCTGGTTCACCCGGATCAGGCGCTGGCCCAGATGCAATCGACGATCAACTTCGGTCAGTCGGCATGTATGTGGGGCGAGATCACCATCAAGAACGGTGGTGTCGAGCAGACCAACTTCGACATGTACCGCGTCGCTCGGATGAACGAGAATCCGAAGGTCATGGATATTCACTTCATCAAGAGCGACAGCGTGCCCGGTGGTCTGGGCGAGCCCGGAACCGCGGTGGTGCAGCCGGCCATCGGCAATGCGATCTTTGCCGCTTGCGGCAAGCGTTGCCGTACCCTGCCGTTTACCCCGGAAAATATCGGCGGCGCGTAACAGCAACGTCGTTGCCCGGCATCAAGGCCGGGTAGCAAACAGCAAGCTGGCCCCCCAACGTTCCGCGTTGGGGGGTTTTTGTTGGCAAATGCGGCGCTGGCTGGTTTAGAATCGTTATTCCCGATCGAGCAGAACGGTAGTGGTTGAGGACAAGTATGGACAGCGTGGATTTGCAGGTTCTTCGGAGCAGCGTGGCCTGGCTGGGCCAGGGGCATCGCGTGATCCTTGCCACCATCGTGGAGACCTGGGGTTCTTCGCCGCGGCCAGCGGGTGCGATGCTCGCGGTCCGTGGCGACGGCCTGGTGGCCGGTTCGGTTTCGGGCGGTTGCGTGGAAGACGATCTGATCTTCAGGATCCGCAACAAATCGTTGGCGGTGGAGAAGCCGGAAATCGCCACCTACGGAATCAGCAAGGACGAGGCAACGCGCTACGGCCTTCCCTGCGGCGGCAAGCTGGAACTGGTGCTCGAGCCGATCAGGGACGACGATAGCGTCGTCGAACTGCTCAATCGCGTCGATCGCCACGAGCTAGTGGCGCGTACCCTGGATCTCGACACCGGCAAGGTCGTGCTTCGGCCGGCGAACCGAGCCGATGCTCCGCTCAGCTTCGACCGCAAGCGGTTGACGACTGTGCACGGGCCACGCTGGCGCCTGCTGATCATCGGGGCTGGTCAGTTGTCGCAATATCTGGCGCAGATGGCGCAGGCGCTCGACTACAGCGTTGCGGTGTGTGATCCGCGCGAGGAGTATGCCGATACCTGGAACGTGGAGGGCACGGTCTTGGAGCGCGGGATGCCCGATGACGCCGTCCTGGCGATGGGCCTGGATTCCCACAGCGCAGTGGTGGCGGTGACCCACGACCCGAAGCTGGATGATCTCGCATTGATGGAGGCGCTCAAGTCACCGGCCTTCTATGTCGGCGCGCTGGGCTCGCGCCTGAATTCGCAGAAGCGCCGCGAGCGGCTTGCCATGTTCGATCTTTCGCAGGGAGAGCTTGACCGCCTGCACGGGCCGATCGGGTTGAGCATCGGCAGCAAGACACCGCCCGAAATCGCGGTGTCCATTCTTGCGGAGATGACCGCGGTGCGTCACAGCGTGGACTTGAACGGAGTCGGTGCCAGGAGAAACGAGGAAGTTGCTGCCGACGGCAATCAGCAGGTGTGCGCGACCGTCACGCAGGCCTGACCCGCCGGAGCGGATGGGTCTGTGATGGGAGCCTGTGAGGCTCCCATCTTTTTTACCGGGTTTCGCAGCGTCGATTCGAAGGGGAGGGGCAGATGAGGTTGAAAAACAAGGTCGCAATCGTTACCGGAGCGGGCTCGGGTTTCGGCGAAGGCATCGTCAAGCGCTTCGCGGAGGAAGGCTGCAAGATCGTGGTGAACGACATCAACGTCGAGGGCGGCGAGCGCGTGGCCAGGGAAATCAATACCGCCGGCGGCAAGGCGGCGTTCTTCAAAGGCGATGTGTCGAAAGACGCGGACTGGAAGGCGATGCTGAAGTTCACGCTGGATTCCTTTTCCGGATTGAACATCGTGGTCAATAACGCGGGCACCACGCACCGCAACCAGCCCCTGCTCAACGTTACCGAAGAGCAATTCGACCGCGTTTACGCGGTGAACGTGAAGAGCCTGTTCCACAGTGCACGCGCCATCGTGCCGCACTTCCGCCAGAAGGGTGGTGGCGTGTTCATTACCGTGGCATCCACCGCGGGCGTGCGCCCGCGGCCGGGGCTGGTCTGGTACAACAGCAGCAAGGGCGCCGCGATTGTCGCCAGCCGTTCCATGGCGGTCGAGCTTGCGCCCGACAAGATCCGGGTGAACGTGGTCAATCCGGTGGCGGGCGATACGCCGCTGTTGGCCGAGTTCATGGGGGCAGATACGCCGGAAATACGCGCGAAATTCGTTGCAACAATTCCCCTGGGGCGGTTCAGCAAGCCGCTGGACATCGCCAATGCCTGCCTCTACCTCGCCTCGGACGAGGCGGAGTTCATCACCGGGGCCTGCATCGAGGTGGACGGCGGCCGCTGCGTCTGACCCACCTCTCCCCGGCCCTCTCCCCCCGCAAGCGGGCGGAGAGGGAGAAGAAAGGCGGGCGGCCGCAGGTCGCTCTCTTGTGTTTCAGCTCCTTCTCCGCTCAGGGGAGAAGGCGGGGGATGAGGTGGGCTTAACCGGTGAAGGCCTGGATGCCGGTTTGTGCCCGGCCGAGGATCAACGCGTGGATGTCGTGCGTGCCCTCATAGGTGTTGACCGCTTCGAGGTTCATGGCATGGCGGATGACGTGGTATTCATCGGCGACGCCGTTTCCGCCGTGCATGTCGCGCGCGAGCCGTGCGATGTCGAGTGCCTTTCCCGCTGAATTTCGTTTTATCAGGGAGATCATCTCCGGTGCTGCGCGCCCCTCGTCCATCAGGCGTCCGACGCGCAGCACCGTCTGCAACCCCAGCGTGATCTCGGTCTGCATGTTGGCAAGCTTCAGTTGGATCAATTGGTTCGCCGCCAGCGGCCGGCCGAACTGCTTGCGGTCCATCACGTAGCCGCGCGCCGCGTGCCAGCAGAATTCGGCGGCGCCAAGCGCACCCCAGGAAATGCCATAACGCGCCTTGTTCAGGCAGCCGAACGGGCCTTTCAGGCCCTCGACGTTGGGAAGCAGGTTCTCGTCCGGAACGAAGACATCGTCCATCACGATCTCTCCGGTGACCGATACCCGGAGGCTGAACTTGCCTTCTATTTTCGGAGTGCTCAGCCCCTTCATCCCGCGTTCGAGAATGAAGCCGCGGATGATGTCGCGGTCGTCCTTGGCCCATACCACCATCACGTCGGCGACCGGCGAGTGGGTGATCCACATCTTGGCGCCTTTCAGAAGGTACCCGCCGTCGGTTTTCCTCGCCCGCGTAATCATGCTGCCCGCGTCGGAGCCATAGTCCGGCTCGGTCAGCCCGAAGGCGCCGACCAGTTCGCCCTTCGCCAGGCCGGGCAGATACTTCTGCCGCTGGGCCTCGGTGCCATAGGTATAGATCGGGTACATCACCAGCGAGGACTGCACGCTCATAGAAGAACGGTAGCCGCTGTCCACGCGTTCCAATTCGCGGGTAATGAGGCCGTAGCAGACATGATTGAGACCGGCGCAACCGTAGCCTTCGATCGTCGGGCCGAAAAATCCCATGCTGCCCATTTCGGAGAGCACGGCGCGTTCGAATTTTTCATGACGATTTGCCTCCACCACGCGCGGCATCAGTTTTTCCTGGCAGTAGGCACGCGCGGAATCGCGCACCATGCGCTCTTCGTCGCTGAGTTGTTCGTCGAAAAAAAGAGGATCGTCCCAGCGGAAAGAGGGGCGGGTGAGAGGAGCATTCATCGCGGTCTCCTGGAGAAATATGCGGAACGGGTAGGAAAATTCCGGACGCGACCGGCCGGCGGGGCAGTCACGCACGTGGTACGGCAGGCAGTATACACAGCCGTGCGCTCGTGCCGCGATGGCTGACAAGGGTGAGGCGGAGGGATCGACCCCGGTGAATGGAGAGGACTACTTTTTCTGTTGGCCGCAGATGTCGAAGCCGTCGCGCCAGCCGGCGGCGTATTGGGGCTCGCGCTTGAAACGCTGCCCGTCTTTCTTCTGGCCGACCGTGCGTTTGGCACTCTCGCAGCCGTCGAGATAGCCGGCACGGAACTCGGGCGGGTAACCGCCCAGATTGACATTGGGCTCTTTTCTCTGGGCCGCGCATGCGCACATCAGCGCGGCCGCCAGCAGCAACGACAGTTTCTTCATGAATTCACCGATTCCGGTTGTCGGCGTCTCTGGCCTTTTCGACGAGCGTGGCCAAAGTGTTTCGGGACTGCGCGGCGAACGGCCCGCCAATGCTAACCGCCCGGCGCGCGACTTCGATTGCCTGCGCAAGCCGTCCCTGCGCATCTAACGTGAGCGCAAGATTGTTCAATGCCGGCACGGGGTCGGAGGACATATCGACCAGCTTCGTGAACGCAGTTTCGGCGGCTTGCCAATCCTGAAGGGAAAACGCGGTATTGCCAAGCCCCAGCAATGCTAATTGATTGTGCGGCCATTTTTCCGTTGCGGCGAAGTAGGCATGCCGAGCCGCCGCTGCGGAAGCGACTTTCTCGAATGCGACGGCGGCGTGCACATAGTCGCTCTCCGCAACCGTTGCAGGGATGGTGCCGGGCGGTACGGTCACCATGGCCCAGTAGCGACTGCGCTTCCAGGTGCGCTCGAATGCCGGCATCGCCATCACTTGCCGCTTGGTGCGACCCGAGCGAAGAATGATTTCGTCGTCGGCGCGGTCGTAGCCGACCACGACTGCGTAATGCCACATTGGCACCCAGTCCAGAGCAAGGTTCTGCAGCACGATGACTGGTATGCCGTTGGCTACTTCCGCGAGCAACGCGTCCAGTCTGGGCGGCAGCATGACTGCAATCGCGTCGTGACGGCGGGCTGCAGCCAGCATTTCCAGTTGCAGGCTGCCGCGGCGGGCCGGCAGGAAGACCTGCCGCGCAAGTTCCTCGGGTGTCGCACCTATGCCGGCGGTGTTGAGCGTGGTGGCAAGTGCGGCCGGTCCGCACTGAAACTCCTCCTGGGGAAAAAACGGTGACTGGTCCAGCTCTACCGCGCTGGGCAGCAGTGGCGGAGCTGCGCTCCGGAGCGCGCGGGTTTGCGGGGCGGTGCAGCTGGCGAGCAGGGCGAAGACAAAAAAAACGCCCGATAAGGGAGGAAATCGGGCGTCAAAAGCGCAAACGCGCATTGAAGGGGTTTATTTGATCGGGTGGGTAAAGCTGAATATCCTAGTAAACCCCAATATGTCGGTTATGAGAAGGACGATAAACACGATCAGCACAGCCCCAAAAACGTCGACCCCGCCGGCGGGAAGCGAATCGAGTTGCTGCGATAGAGTCCGCGCCTCCTCGTCGGTAAGCGCCGCCGCGCGCTGGTGTGCCTCGTCCATGCTTACACCGCGCCTGATGAGTTCCGCCTGGATTTCCGGACGGGTAAGCACTGTGTTGATGGCAACGCGATCCTGAATTGCCCCCGCCTGTGCAACCTGCGCGGTCGATATCAGCGCGGCATGGGCGGTCGGAAACGAGGCGACATTACTGATCGAAAGGGCTACGACACAGGTAATGGAACGCGTCCAGAAACCGTTCATCGCGCTCATCGTAGCTTGCCGTTTCAGAATCAACGCCCTTTTCAAATCAGCGTCCGCTTCACATCAACCCAACGGGATGACCGTGCCGTTGACCAGCTTGACGCGCTCACCGATGCTGAACGGCGGACGTTGATTTTCATGGATGGTGCGCAGGGTGCCGTTCTCCATGCGCACGATGACGACAAAGCTAAAGGAACTGAGCTCTTCCCTATTGATCTGATAGGCCCTGCCAGTTGTTCCCAGCGCCGCCGTAAGCTTGCCGTCGTCGCCGCTTGCCTGTTGCGGTTTGATGGAGTCCACGACACCGCAGTTCGGGCAGGAAGACTTGCGCGCGGGAAGGCGTGCACCGGGGCGGAAGTTAACCGGCTTGCCTTGCGCTGCGGTTTCCCCTGCCCTGCGGGTCAACCCCTCGTGGGTAAGGCTGGAAGGCGCCCGGTCCGAGGCGGAAGTCGGCACCGCAACTGCTCCGCCGAATGCGGAGAAGGGGTTGAGGCTCGATCGGGCAATCGGCAGGTGACCGGTTATTGCGGCGATTCCAATGCTGCTGAACGCAACCACGGAAGCGGCAGCGGCGATCGTCAGAAGGGGTAACACGCGGATTTTCTGGTTCATTTTCTTCTATTTGGGTTCTTGTAATTTTGATTTTTTCGTTTCGATGGGCCAGCGGACGCGGCTTCATTCGGAGCCGCCTTCCGCGCAGCCGTTTTCAGAACCCTATGAAAGCAGTCTTCGTGCCAGAAAACATTAAGGCAATCGGGGCAGATAGTTATGCGGCGCCAAGGACTTGGCCCAGGTCGCGGTTGTCGCCGGACGGAGACGCAACCACCCGAGTCTGGCTTAACTGTTTAATCAAGAATGGAAAATCGATGTCGTCCAGAGACGACACGACACTACCGCCTAAAGCGCCTTGAACAGCTTGGGATCCAGATGGTGCCGTTGCAGCAGCTTGTAGAACTCGGTGCGATTGCGCTTGGCCAGTCGCGCCGCCTGGGTGACGTTGCCGCCGGTGATCTTGAGGAGTTTGGCGAGATATTCGCGCTCAAACTCGCTGCGCGCGGCCTCGAAGGATGAGAGTTCGGCAGTCTGGCCGCGGATCGCATTTTCCACGAGCGCCGGCGGAATGATCGGCGTGGTGGACAACGCAACCGCCTGCTCGACGACGTTGTACAGTTCGCGTACGTTGCCGGGCCAAGACGATTTCACCAGTATTTCCATCGCCTCGGAGGCAAATCCGTTGAGCGGTTTCTTGTATTTGTCGGCGAGCTGCGCGAGGAAGTACGCCGCGAGCACCGGAATATCTTCACGCCGCTCGGCGAGCGAGGGCAGCGCGAACGATACGACATTGAGTCGGTAGTACAGGTCTTCGCGGAACGCGCCGATCTTGATTGCATCCTCGAGGTTGCGATGCGTCGCCGAGATAATGCGCACGTCCACGGGAATGGTCTGGGTCGAGCCGATCGCCCGGATCTCTTTTTCCTGTAGCACGCGCAGCAGCTTTACCTGCAGTGGTAGCGGCATGTCGCCGATTTCATCGAGGAAAACCGTTCCGCCTTCCGCTGACTGGAACAGTCCCTTGTAATCTCGAGCGGCGCCGGTGAACGAGCCTTTCATATGGCCGAACAGTTCCGACTCCAGGAGTTGCTCGGGTATGGCGCCGCAGTTGACGGCAACAAAAGGCTTTTCAGCGCGCGGGCTTGCACGGTGCACGGCCCGTGCCAGCAGCTCTTTGCCGGTGCCGCTGTCGCCGCGGATCAGCACGCTGGCATCGCTTGCTGCCACCAGCTTGGCCTTGCCGAGGATGCTTTCCATCGCCGGGCTGCGGGTGATGATCTCGACACGCCAGCCGGTGTTACCGGCCGCCTTTTCAGCGTGGCTGCCGCTCAGGGTGATGGCCCTTTCCACCTGCAACAGCAGTTCCTTGCTGTCGAAAGGCTTGGTGAGATATCCGAACACGCCGCGCTGGGTCGCCGCAACCGCATCCGGAATCGTGCCGTGTGCGGTAAGGATGATGACCGGCAACGCCGAGTTGCTCTTGTGGATGTTCTCGAAAAGGGCCATTCCGTCCATTCCGCTCATGCGCAGATCGGTTATCACCAGTTGCGGGGTGGATGCGGACAGTCGCGCCAGAGCGCGCTCTGCGCTGTCAGCGCTCTCCACGGCATAACCCGCGCCCTCCAGACGGAACGTCAGAAGCCGCAGCAGATCGGGGTCGTCGTCGACGATGAGGATTCGTGCCTTTGACATGATTACCTTCGCTTGGGTGGGGCCGTTTGCTCGCGTTCGATCATCTTCATTTCCATATCCAGAATGGCCTCCAGTTTCTGCTGCAATGCGTCCGCGCGACGCTGTTCTTCCTTGGTTTTTGCCGTTTGCTGCTGAAGCGCCTCATCGGCGCGGCGCTGTTCTTCCTTGGCTTTTGCCGCTTGCTGCTGAAGCGCCTCATCCAGTCGTTTGAGTTCGGAAAGCTGCGTATGCAGCATCAGGGCCAGTCGACGCAGCACTGAATTCTCGTATTGCTTGTCATTCAAAAAGGGCTGAATCAGGTTCAATGCCGCCTGGTCATCGCGAAACCCGGTGCCCGGCAGCGACAGCAGCATGGCCAGCCGTACCCGGTTGAGCTCGGACTTGTCTTCGTCGAATTCCTGACGGGTCGAATCGAGTTCGCGTGCAAGTTCTGCACCCTTGAGCTTGAGCGCATTTTCGTAGTAGCGCAGCACGCGCGCGTCATCGACCTGCATGGGCTCGACCGCCGCTTGGTACCACGGGTCGCGACGGGTATTCGGTTCGGTGATTGCCATGCAGCCGCCGAGAAGGCTGGCCAGCACAACGATCGACGCAATATACAGCCTCATCATGCGGCCGCCTCCATCTGCCGAGTCGGGAGGACCACACGCAGGTGTGCGCCGGGATTGCCGTCGTCGATTATTTCCGCGCTGCCCTGGTGAGCCGTCGCATATTCGCGGACGATCGCCAGCCCGAGCCCCGTACCTTTGACCGGGCCGGTATAAGCGGTGTTGCCCTGGTAAAAAGGTTCGAAGACGCGCCCGCGTTCTTCGGGAGAAATGCCGGGACCCTCGTCCATGACGTCGATCACCGCATCGGAACCACGCCGGCGCAGCTGCACGCGGATGGTGCCGCCTGTGGGCGAGAACTTGATGGCATTGGACAGCAGGTTGTCTATGATCGCTTCGATCTTGTTTTCGTCGGCCTCAATATGGAGGTCGGAGGCGGACAGGTTCAGGCTCAAATTTTTGCTGCGCATCGTCAACGAATGCTGTTGCGCAACGCGCGTCACCATGGCTTTCAGATCGAATTGCGAAAACGTCAGTGCCGAAGTATGGAACTGTGCGCTGTGATAGTTTAACAAGTCCTCAATCAGCTTCTGCAGCCGCAACGTGTTCTGCCTGAGGATGCGGGCAATCTCGAACTGGCCCGCGGTCATTTTTCCGGTCACCTCATCGGACAGCAGTTCCACGCCTTCCCGCAGCGCCGTCAGGGGCGTCTTCAGTTCGTGCGACACATGGCGCAGAAAACGCGATTTCTGTTCTTCCAGATCGAGCAGACGCAGGCGCAGCCAGTCGAGCTGGCGTCCCAGGGATTCCAGGTCGGCCGGGCCGTTGACGGCGACGCGTGCATCGAATCTACCTTCACCCAGGTTCTGGATCGCCGATTCGAGCTGGGCAATCGGCTTGGAAATCAGCAGCGTCGCGGCAACGACCAGCAGCAGTGCGATAGGCACCAATGCCAGCAGCTGCCAGTAAATGAAGCGCTGCACTTCACCGGCCATTTTCTGCATGGTGTCGACTTCGCGGTCCACCAGCAGGTTTCCTTGTTCGTCGAGCGCGCGCGCCGCTTCCGCCAGGGCGGCAAGCTCCGCTACCGCCGACCCGATTACTTCCGCCTTTGCTCCCGACTGTCCGATTCGCTCGAACAGCGCGGCCTCCCGCGCGCGCAGCACCTCGAGCGCCTGTTTCTGCCGTGCATCCAGCGGCAGCGTCGCCATCCTGCGGCCGGTATCCACGAAGCGCTCGTGGGCGAGTCCGTAACCCTGCAGCAGCGACGGCTCGCCGATGATTGCGAACTGACGAACACTGCGCTCCATGTTGGTTATCTGCTCGATCAGAAACCGGCTGTTCTGAGTGGCCTGTACCGCCTGGTAGACCACGCGCTGGCTGTGCGTGGCGAGCTGGTGAATCGAGAAGGCGTTGTTGATGAGCGCGAAAATGAGCGGCAGGACGGCGAGTGAGAAGCCGGCCAGAATCAACTTCAGAAACGAGCGCGGGTAGTAAAGCTGCATACGGACTCATTTCCTCTTCGTCGCCGTATCGGTTCGGGCCGCTTCCCCGACCTGGTCTTCCAGTGCCCCACGCGGGCCTCGGGTCACCGGAGCGCCTCGATGGCTGCCACCGGACAATGTCTACTATCGCATGGAACTTGTCGCCGCGCCACGCGGACCCTTGATTTTATGGGGAAGTTGGTCACTCCGACTAGGGTGCGAGGCGCGCTTCAGCGCGTCCAAACGGGCCAAAATCCGCGATCACATGATCGCCCGGCGCGATCTCCACGGGCACCACGCATGTGCCCGTCGTTACTACATGTCCGGCGCGCAGCGTTTCGCCGACAACCGAAAGTTCATTGGCGATCCAGGTAAGCGCCAGACCTGGTTCGCCAAGCACGTTGGCGCCTTTTCCCTCGCGTACGAGCTTGCCGTTTACCCACGCCGACACGGGGTGTTCAGCTAAGTCGTGCCGACGCCAGTCGGCGCCGGTCGCCGGCCCAAGTACGAAGTAGCTGGCGCAGGCATTGTCCGCGATGAGTTGCGCGGCCCCGACTTTCGCGAATTCCCGATAACGGGAATCCGGAATTTCGATGGCCGGATGCAGGGATGCCACGGCATCCAGCACTTCCTCCATAGAGTAAGCGGACGCGCGCGGCGGCAGATCGCGCGCCATGCGGAACGCGAACTCGGCCTCCGCGACTTTCATCAGGTTGTTGACCATAGGCACGCTGGCGCCTGATTGGAACGCTCGATTCTCAAGAATCCGGCCGGCCAGCGGTCCGTCCACGCCGATGTGTTTCCGGCCGGCCTGACTGGTCGCGGCAATCTTCCATCCGAACAACGCCTGACCAGACAGACGGGCCACCTCCGACTGCACTTTGTAACCTTCCTGCCGGCTTGTGGGCCGGCAATCGGCGGGAAGGCCATCGACACGATCATTGGCCTGCCATGTGTTCCAGATGATTCTGGCGGCCTGCTCGGCTGCCCAGTTGTCCATGCTTTCTCCTCTCGAATGAAACCGGCGTCCTGCCGCTCACCAACCGGCGACAGGATGCTTGACGACGTTGACCAGAGGTTCACCGCGGGCCAGCCGATCAAGGTTTCCGGCGATCATCTTACTGCGGCGCGGCCGCAATCCTTCCGTCCATCCTGACGCATGTGGCGTCATGATGACGTTTTCCAGTTCGCGGAAGGGCAGATTCGCAGGCTCTGCGCCTTGATGCCCCTCGTCGGGGTATTTGAACCAGGTGTCGATCACCGCACCGCCGATGCGCTTGTCCCGGCACGCCTCGAACAGCGCGCATTCGTCGATGAGGGGGCCGCGTGCGACGTTGATGATCACCGCGGTCGGTTTCATCTTTGCCAGTTGCTGCGTGCCGATCAGCCCTGCACTCGATGGTTCCAGCGGTAAAGCCAGAACGACGAAGTCAGATTCCTGCAGCAGTGCGGGCAGGCGATCCATCCCGTCCACACGTTCAACGAACCCGTCGGCGCTACGGGGGGTGCGGCTGCAGGCGATCACCTTCATGCCAAAGGCGCTTGCGCGGCGTGCGACTTCTCGACCGATACGGCCATAGCCGACGATGCCGACGGTCTTGCCATACAGCTCATCGTGACGCGGTCCCGAAAGGTGCGAGCCGTACCATTGACCACGGCGTAGGGCCGCATCCATCCGCGGGATCCCGATCACCCACTGTAGCATCGCCGAGAGAATGTATTCGGCGATCCCGATTTCGTGCTCGTAGACATTGCATACTGCCGCCTGCGCCGGCACCGATTCGAAGGCGATGTCGTCGGTACCGGCCCCGGGAAGCTGAATCAGCCGCAGTCTGGGTGCCGGCGGCATTTCCATCGGCCAGTTCATCGAGACCATCGCGTCGGCATCGAAAATCTTGCGCGCCAACTCCTCGCGGTTGCTGCTGTCCGCGACTTCGATGGTCCAGGAAGTCGTCAGAAAGTCGGGAATGAGGGCAAGGCGGCCGTCGTTATCCGTCTTCTTGATGAGTAGTTTCATTTTTCTTGCGTCGGAGCCGATCTGATCCGGAACAGGGGCGGGGAATCGTGGGCTAGGGCTGATCTTGGAAAATTCCTGGTGCCGGGAGGGGGAATCGAACCCCCATGGTGTTGTCACCGCGGGATTTTGAGTCCCGTGCGTCTACCAGTTCCGCCATCCCGGCATATATCGTGATATTCCCCGCTTTCCACGGGATTTTGGCTCCGGCCGGGCTGCGCCCTTAACTTGCCGTAGCCAAGTTAGCCTCCGCCGCAACAACGCAGACCGCGCGGTGTTGTGGCTCCGGCCGGGCTGCGCCCTTAACTTGCCGTAGCCAAGTTAGCCTCCGCCGCAACAACGCAACGGAGCGTTGTTGTGAGTCCCGTGCGTCCACCAGTTCCGCCATCCCGGCAAGGGAGCGCAATTATCCTGGAATTCGGCATTGCGGGGCAACCGGGAGCTTGGCCCACGGCCGATATAATGCGCGCGATGAGAATCGAAGAGTTCGACTACGAACTTCCGCAGGATCTGATCGCGCAGTTCCCCGCCGCGCAACGCAGTGCCAGCCGGCTGTTGCACCTTGACGGCGCAACTGGAAATTACACCGATCATTCTTTTGTCGATCTGCCGATGCTCCTGCGCAGCGGTGACCTGCTGGTCTTCAACGACACCAAAGTCATCAAGGCACGACTGCAGGGCGTCAAGGAATCGGGGGGCAAAGTGGAAGCCCTGATCGAGCGCATCGTGAGCCCGCGCCGTGCCTTGGCGATGCTGAGGACGAGCCACACACCCGGGCCCGGACAGAAAATCCAGTTCGGTGATCTTGCGCACGCCACGATGATCGAGCGCCAGGGAGAGTTTTTTCTCCTGGAGTTCGGCGACGACGTAGCCGGGGTGCTCGATCATCTCGGCGAAGTGCCGCTCCCGCCTTACATCGAGCGCCGCGCCAGGAACGACGACGAGGCGCGCTACCAGACCGTATACGCGCGCGTGCCGGGAGCGGTGGCGGCACCCACCGCAGGATTGCACTTCGATGAGGAGGTGTTACGGCGCCTAGCAGAAATCAGCGTGCGGTTTGCCTATGTCACTCTGCATGTCGGTGCCGGTACCTTCCAGCCGGTTCGGGTGGACGATGTCGAACAGCACGTGATGCATGGCGAACGCTACAAGATTCCCGCTGAAACCGCGCATGCGGTGGCAGAAACGCGTGCCGGTGGCGGGCGAATTACCGCAGTTGGGACCACCAGCCTGCGTGCGCTCGAGTCGGCGGCACAGTCGGGCAAGTTGATGTCCGGCGGCGGAGAGACCCGTCTTTTCATCCGTCCTGGCTACGGCTTCAAGGTCGTGGACCGCCTGCTCACCAACTTTCACCTGCCACGGTCCACGCTGCTCATGCTGGTCTGTGCCTTCGCCGGGACCGAGCTTGTCCGGCGCGCCTATAGCCATGCGGTAGACAGCCGCTACCGCTTCTTCAGCTATGGTGACGCCATGTTGATCGACAAAGCCGCACCATCGAGACCGTGAAAATGCGATTCGAAATCGTTGCCAGGGACGGACCGGCGCGCCGAGGCCGGCTCACGCTCGCGCATGGCGCGGTAGAAACGCCGGCATTCATGCCGGTCGGCACCTACGGTTCGGTTAAGGCCATGAGTCCCGATGACCTGCGCTCGGTCGGAGCACAGGTGGTGCTCGGCAACACGTTTCACCTCTGGTTGCGTCCCGGGCTGGACGTGATCGGGGCGCACGGCGGGCTGCATCGTTTCATGGGCTGGGACGGGCCGATACTTACCGATTCTGGCGGATTCCAGGTGTTCAGCCTCGGCGAAATGCGCAAGATCACCGAGGAGGGGGTGCGATTCCGCTCACCGGTCAACGGCGATGCGTGTTTCCTCTCGCCCGAGGAATCGATGCGCATCCAGCACGTGCTCGACTCCGATATCGCCATGATCTTCGACGAGTGCACGCCGTATCCGGCCGACCGAAACCATGCGGCGGAATCGATGCAGTTGAGTTTGCGCTGGGCGGAACGCAGCAGGCGCGCTCATGAGGGAAAAGACGGTGCGCTGTTCGGCATCGTTCAGGGCGGCATGCACGAAGACCTGCGCGACGCGTCGCTGAAGGGTCTTACGGACATCGGCTTCGACGGCTACGCCATTGGCGGTCTGTCGGTGGGTGAACCGAAGGAAGACATGCAGCGCATCCTGCGCCACACTGCACTCGGGCTGCCAGCCGGGGCGCCGCGCTATCTCATGGGCGTCGGCACGCCAGCAGACATCGTCCACGCCGTTGCGAGCGGAATCGACATGTTTGACTGCGTCCTGCCTACGCGTAATGCCCGAAACGGCTGGATTTTCACCCGCAGCGGCACCATACGACTGCGCAATGCCCGATACCGTGACGACACAGGCCCACTGGATCCGACGTGCGAATGCTTTACCTGCCGGAATTTCTCGCGAGCCTATTTGCATCATCTGCAGAGAATCAACGAGATTCTGGGCGCGCATCTGAACACCTTGCACAATCTTTTCTTCTACCAGGAATTGATGCGGGAATTGCGCGAGGCGATCGGCGCGGGAAGATTCGCGGAACACGTCGCCGGCCTGCGTCTTGGGCCGGCACAGCCATGCTAAAATGCGCCACTTTTCAGGCTCGGCGCCGGCGTTCACGGGGCGCAGCGAGCCACATGGACCGATGGCGGACGAAAGAAATGGCATGTCTGCCGACAAATCGGGCTGAATCTTGACCGGAGGAAATTCGTGTTGATCAGCAATGCATTTGCGCAAGCCTTGCCGGGAACGGGGGGCATGGATTTGTTCGGACTCCTGCCCCTCATCCTGATGTTCGTCCTGCTGTACTTCCTGCTGATCCGCCCGCAGGCAAAGCGGGCCAAGGAGCATCGCTCCATGCTTGGCGGCTTGCAGAAGGGGGACGAAGTGGTCACTGCCGGCGGCGCACTCGGGAAAATTACCAGGGTCGGAGACAACTTCGTGTCGGTGGAAATTGCTCCGAACGTCGAAATCCAGGTGCAGAAGCCCTCGATCACCACCCTGCTGCCCAAGGGAACCATCAAGACCGCCGGTCAAGGCTGAGGAGCGGCAGCCCGCTTATCCTCAGGCCTGACGCTGCGCGCTTCACCGAACCTACATGAATCGCTACCCGCTCTGGAAGTACATCATCATCGCCGTCGCCCTGGTCGTCGGCTTTCTCTACACACTGCCCAACTTTTTCGGGGAAGTGCCGGCGGTGCAGATCTCACCCGGCAAGTCCACCGCAAAAGTCGACGAGCCGCTGCGCGCACGCGTGGAACAGGCGCTGGCGCAGGCCAACATTGTTCCCGACGGTGTTTTCCTCGAAGCAAACAGCATCAAGGTGCGCTTGGGCAACACCGATACCCAACTCAAGGCCAAGGACGTCCTGCAGAGCGCGCTGGGCGAAAACTACGTCGTAGCGCTCAACCTGCTGTCGAGTTCGCCGCATTGGCTCACCCGGATCAATGCGCTGCCGATGTACCTGGGCCTCGATCTGCGCGGTGGCGTGCACTTCCTTCTGCAGGTGGACATGGCCGGCGCGCTCACCAAAGCCGCGGACCGTTACGCGGCGGATATCCGTACCACGCTCCGCGCCAAGGAGATTCGTTACAGCGGCATCTCGAGGGAAGGCCAGACGGTGCAGGTCAGGTTCCGCGATGCCGAGGCGCGCGACAAAGCTGCCGCGGAGATCCAGCGCCAGAATCCGGACCTGCTGCTCAAGACCGACGACTCGTCCAGCGATTTTCTGATCACGGCTTCACTGAGGCCCGAAGTGCGGAAACGAATCCAGGACTTCGCGCTGCAGCAGAACATCACGACCCTGCGCAATCGCGTCAACGAACTCGGCGTGGCGGAGCCGATCGTGCAGCAGGCGGGACTGGATCGGGTGGTCGTGCAACTGCCCGGCGTGCAGGACACTGCCAAGGCCAAGGACATTCTCGGCCGTACCGCAACCCTGGAAGTGCGGATGGTGGATGAAGAGCACGGCGACAGCGCTTCGTTGCAGGCAGCGGTCGGCGGACAGGTGCCGTTCGGCGACGAACTGCTTTACGACCGCGAAGGGGTGCCGTATCTGCTCAAGCGCGAAGTGATTCTCACCGGGGACCGCATTTCGGACGCACAGCCCGGATTCGACAACCAGACCGGCGAACCGGCAGTGCACATCAATCTGGACGGCCGCGGCGCAACGATTTTCCAGCAGATCACGCGCGAGAGCATCGGCAAGCGCATGGCGATGGTGCTGGTGGAAAAGGGCAAGGGAGAAGTGGTGACGGCGCCGGTGATCCGTTCGGAGATTCCGGGCGGACGCGTTCAGATCAGCGGCCGGATGACCACAACCGAGGCGCGCGACGTGGCACTGTTGCTGCGCGCCGGCGCGCTGGCGGCACCGATGGAAATCGTCGAGGAACGCACGGTCGGCCCGAGCCTGGGTGCTGACAATATCAAGCGCGGCTTCGATTCGACAATGATCGGCTTCACCGCGATCGCCATCTTCATGATCGTGTACTACAACGTATTCGGCGTGATCTCGGTACTCGCGCTGGCGGCCAATTTGATGCTGCTAGTGGCTCTGTTGTCCATGCTGCAGGCCACGCTGACGCTGCCGGGCATCGCGGCGATCGCCTTGACGCTGGGCATGGCAATCGACTCCAACGTTCTGATCAATGAGCGCATCAGGGAGGAATTGCGCAACGGCACGACGCCGCAGGCGGCGATATCCGCCGGTTACGAGCGCGCCTGGGCGACGATTCTCGATTCGAACATCACCACGCTGATTGCCGGAATTGCGCTGTTCATGTTCGGCAGCGGGCCGGTGCGCGGCTTCGCCGTTGTGCATTGTCTTGGCATTATGACTTCCATGTTCAGCGCGGTGGTGATTTCCCGTGGAATCGTCAATCTGGCTTTCGGTGCCCGCCGCAAGCTGGAAAAACTGCCGATCGGCAATACCGATTGGTACAGGCGCCAGCCGGCCGCCTGAGAATCATCCAGCCAGTTCTTCCCGCAGAGGTCGAATAGATGGAATTCTTCCGCATCCGCAAAGACATCCCGTTCATGCGCCATGCGCTGGTGTTCAACGTGATTTCGTTGATCACCTTCATCCTGGCGGTGTATTTTCTGGCAACCAAGGGCCTGCATCTCGGGGTCGAGTTTACCGGCGGCACGGTGATGGAGATCAACTACGGTCATGCCGCCGACGTTTCGAAGATTCGCGAGACTTTGAACCGCATAAACCTGGGTGACGCCACGGTGCAGAACATCGGCAGTTCCCAGACCGCGCTGATCCGGCTGCCGAGCAAGCAGGGCGTAACCGGCGCACAGTTGTCCGAACGTGTAATCAAGTCGCTGCGCGAGGATGATCCGACCGTGGAACTGCGGCGGGTGGATTTCGTCGGATCACAGGTCGGCAAGGAACTGGTGGAGAACGGTGCTCTGGCGCTATTGCTGGTTTCCATCGGCATCGTCTGTTATTTGTGGCTGCGCTTCGAATGGAAATTTGGAGTTTCCGCGATAATCGCGAACCTGCATGACGTGGTGATCATCCTGGGGTTCTTTGCGTTCTTCCAGTGGGAATTTTCATTGCCGGTTCTGGCCGCGGTGCTCGCAGTGCTGGGCTATTCGGTAAACGAGTCGGTGGTGGTTTTCGACCGCATCCGTGAAAACTTTCGCAAGATGCGCAAGGCCGATACTCCGGAAATCATCAACAACGCCATTACGCGTACCATGTCGCGCACCATCATCACCCACGGCAGTACCCAGTTGATGGTGACCTCCATACTGATCTTCGGCGGCGAAACCCTGCACTACTTTGCCCTGGCGCTGACCATCGGCATCCTGTTCGGCATCTACTCGTCGGTGCTGGTGGCAAGCCCGCTGGTGATGTGGCTGGGCGTGACGCGCGAAGATTTCATCAGACCAGAGAAGAAGAAAGAGGAAGCCGTCGTTTAGAGCGACGGATCCGCGATGGATCTGATCGCAGGCTTCCTCGATCTGGTTGTTCACCTTGACCAGCATTTGCGCGCGCTGGCGCAGAATTACGGCAACTGGATCTATGCCGTACTGTTTCTGATCGTCTTCCTCGAGACCGGACTGGTTGTCACGCCCTTCCTGCCGGGAGATTCGCTCCTGTTTGTCGCCGGGACGATCGCGGCGGCGGGGGAACTCCACGTGCATGGCCTGGTGTTGCTGCTGATTGTGGCGGCGATCGTCGGCGATTCGGTCAACTATGCCGTGGGTAGTTATCTCGGCCGGCGGGTGTTCCGCTACGAGGATTCTCGCTTCTTCAAACGCGCCTATCTGGAGCGCACCCACGCTTTTTTCGAACGGCACGGCGGCAAAACTATCATCATCGCCCGTTTCGTGCCAATCATCCGCACCTACGCGCCCTTCGTGGCCGGGATCGGCACCATGAGCTACCGGCAATTCCTCCTCTTCAACGTGACCGGGGGGCTGCTCTGGGTGGCGTCGCTGACCTACGCGGGCTATTTCTTCGGTAATCTGCCGGTGGTGAAGGACAATCTCACTCTGGTCATTGTCGGGATCATCGTGCTTTCGATCATGCCGGGAATCATCGAGTTCTGGCGCGCGCGTCGCGCGTCGTAAGCGTGGATTATCAGATGCGCTTTGCCAGTTGGGCGGCAAGCCCGGTGTAATTGGCCGGGGTGGACTTGAGCAGGCGCTCTTTCTCGGACTGGGGAATGGCGAGCGCGCGGATGAACTGGTGCAGGGAGTCGCGGGGGATGCCTTCCTTGCCGCGGGTGAGTGCCTTCAACTGTTCGTAGGCATCTTCGATTCCGTAGCGTTTCATGACCGTCTGGATCGGTTCGGCGAGCACTTCCCAATTGGCTTCCAGATCGGAGGCGATGCGTTTGGGGTCCGGCTCGAGCTTGTTCAAGCCCCTGAGACAGCCGTCATAGGCGAGCAGGCTGTGACCGAGCGCAACGCCCAGGTTGCGCAGCACTGTCGAGTCGGTGAGGTCGCGCTGCCAGCGCGAGACCGGCAGCTTGGACGCCAGATGGGTGAACAGGGCGTTGGCCAGACCGATATTGCCTTCCGAGTTCTCGAAATCGATCGGGTTCACCTTGTGCGGCATGGTGGACGATCCGACTTCGCCTTCCTTGAGCCTCTGCTTGAAATAACCGATGGAGATGTATCCCCACATGTCGCGGTCGAGGTCGAGCAGCACCGTGTTGACCCCTGCGTAGGCATCCAGCAGTTCGGCGATGCAGTCGTGTGGCTCTATCTGGGTGGTGTAGGGGTTGAATTCGAAGCCCAGCTTCTCGACGAAGCGGCGGCAGAATTTTTCCCAGTCGAAATCCGGGTAGGCCGCGAGGTGCGCATTGTAATTGCCGACGGCGCCGTTGATCTTGGCGGTGAGCGCTACGCCGGCGACGCGGTCGCGCTGGCGGCGCAGACGATAAACGACGTTCGCCAGTTCCTTGCCCAGCGTGCTCGGCGTGGCCGGCTGGCCGTGCGTGCGCGAAAGCATCGGCAGCTCGGCATTGGCGTGCGCGAGGCTGACCAGTTTGTCCACCAGCGCATCGATGGCCGGCAGCAACACCTGCGCCCTCGAGTCTCTCAGCATGAGCGCGTGACAGAGATTGTTGATGTCCTCGGAAGTGCAGGCAAAGTGAATGAACTGCGTAATGCCGGCGATTTCCCGGTTGCCGGAGAGTTTCTCGCGCAGCCAGTATTCGATGGCCTTGACGTCGTGGTTGGTGCGAGCTTCTATGGCTTTGACGGCTTCACCGTCGGAGACCGAGAATTTGGCAACCAGTTCATCAAGCTGCGCGATGGTTTCGGGCGCAAGCGGCTTGATCTCCGCAAGCGCCTTGGCCGCCGCCAGCGCCTTCAGCCACTCGATCTCGACGCATACGCGGTAGCGGATCAGCCCATATTCGCTGAAGTAATGGGCAAGCCCGGCCACCTTGTCCCGATAGCGGCCGTCAAGCGGGGACAGGGCGGTAAGAGGAGTGGGGTGAGTCATCCAAGTATCTAATCAGTATGAATAATTTTAACACGATGAGCATCGCAACCGGGGTCTTTCGGTGACCCGCAAGGCGCCCACGAGGCCGGCCCCCAGTTGGCGCAGCGGACGCGAATTCGAAGCATTGCTGAAGAAGGTGCGCGCCTGCCGTGTATGTGAAGCGCATTTGCCGTTCGGTCCCCGGCCAGTATTGCGCGCCGCGGTTACCGCGCAATTGCTGATCGTTGGCCAGGCGCCGGGTCGCCGCGTGCACGAAACCGGGATTCCATGGAACGATCCTTCGGGTGACCGGTTGCGCGATTGGCTGCAACTCGATCGCGAAAGATTCTACGATCAACGCCACATCGCCATCGTTCCGACCGCGTTTTGTTACCCGGGGACCGGTCCGGGCGGGGACTTGCCGCCGCGGCCGGAGTGCGCGCCGCTTTGGCATCCGCAACTTTTGGCACATCTGCCGAAGCTGCGCCTGGCGTTGTTGGTCGGCAGTTACGCGCAGGCGTATTACCTCGGCGAGCGGCGCAAGTCGACGCTGACCGACACGGTGCGTGCCTGGCGCGAGTACCTGCCGTACTGCATCCCGCTGCCACACCCCAGCCCGCGAAACCAGATGTGGCTCAAGCGCAACCCCTGGTTCGCTGGCGAGGTGATTCCATACCTGCGGCTGGCCATCCACCAGGTTCTCGACGGTTGATGAAACGTCGGATGGGGTGTTGTGACATGTGCACGGCAATTATTTGCCTGGAGCCGTTGCGCATTCGATGATTCCGCCGCCGAGGCACACTTTCGATTCATAGACCACGACCGACTGACCGGGCGTGACTGCCCACTGAGGTTCCGCGAACTTGATCTCGCAGTGCTTCCCGTCGACGCGCTCGACCTCGCATGGGGCGTCCTTCTGCCGGTAGCGCGTTTTCGCACCGTAAACCCAGTGACAGTGCGGTTGGGTGCCGCTGATCCAGTTCAGGTCCGTTGTCGTCAGGGCATCCGCCAACAGCGCCGGATGGTCGTGGCCCTGCACCACTATCAGCCTGTTGGTCGTCATGTCTTTCCCGGCAACGTACCAGGGCTCACCTTCGCCATCCTTGCGCCCGCCGATTCCGAGTCCCTGGCGCTGGCCGATGGTGTAGTACATCAGGCCGATGTGCCTGCCGACGGTCTTGCCCTCCGGGGTCACCATGTCCCCGGGTTGGGTCGGCAAATAGCGGCTGAGAAACTCGCGGAACGGCCTTTCGCCTATGAAACAGATTCCGGTCGAATCCTTCTTGTCGTGATTTGGCAGCCTGAGTTTTCTCGCCAGCTCACGCACGTCGCGCTTGTACATCGCGCCCAATGGAAACAGCGTTTGCGAAAGCTGTGACTGATCGAGCCGGTAGAGGAAATAGCTTTGGTCTTTGGTGCCGTCCTCGGCCTTGAGCAGTTGAAACAGGGCGTCAACTTGCCGCACCTGTGCGTAGTGGCCGGTGGCAATCCGTTCGGCGCCGAGCTGGAGCGCGTGATCGAGGAAGGCCTTGAACTTGATCTCGGCGTTGCACAGCACGTCCGGATTGGGCGTCCGGCCCGCCTGGTACTCCGCGAGGAAATTGTTGAAGACCCGGTCCTTGTACTCGGCGGAGAAATTCACCGCCTCGATATCGATGCCGATCAGATCGGCAACCGAAACTGCGTCGATCAGGTCCTGGCGCGAGGTGCAGAACTCGTCGTCATCGTCGTCTTCCCAGTTCTTCATGAACAGGCCGACGACATCGAAGCCCTGTTCCTTGAGCAGCCAGGCAGCGACCGACGAATCCACTCCGCCAGACAGGCCTACAACGACGCGCTTTTTTTGCATTCGCCGCTTCCGCTCAGTCGAGATGCACCAGCAGATCGAGTGGCGCACACGCACCGCGCTGATAGTCTTCCATACAGCGGACCACCAGCGGGCTGCGATGGCGGCCACGACTGGCGCGGACCTCTGCCGCAGTCAGCCATAACGCCCGCACGATTCCCGTATCCAGGGCGCGCTCGGGGTGGTGCGTGCCCAGCCTGCCTGCAAAGGCGAAGCGCAGGTAAGTAACGTTGCGGTCGGGATGCGGCCAGCGATAGACACCGACCAGGTACTTGGGCGTGAACTCGTATGCGGTTTCCTCCAGCGTTTCGCGCGCCACGCCTTCTACGAGCGACTCGTTGGCCTCGAGATGGCCCGCCGGCTGATTGAGCATCAGTCCGCCGTCGGTTTCTTCCTCGACCAGCAGGAATCTTCCTTCGCGCTCGACGATTGCCGCGACGGTCACGTTCGGCTTCCACACCTTTGCAATCATTCAGATCAGCTTCGGGAACAGTTCTATGAGTCCGCGGTAAATGTACTCGACCGCAATCGCCGCGATGATAAGGCCCATTACCCGGGTGATGATGTTCATGCCGGTCTTGCCGAGGCGTTTCGAGATCCGGGTGGCAGCGACCAATGTTGCCCATACCGAGACGGCGATGATCAGCGCCGGGATGAGCAGCATGAGGTGATAAGTGAAATTCGGCGACTGGTGGGTCGCGATGATCATGGTGCTGATCGCTCCCGGACCGGCGAGCAGCGGAATTCCCAGCGGCACCACGGCTACCGCGTGTTTTTCCGCCGCCTCCTCGGCCTCGTCCGGCGTCTGCCGGATTCTGCTTTCCTTGGCCTGCAGCATCGAAATCGCCATCATCAGCAGCACGATCCCGCCGCCGATCAGGAAGGAAGGGATACTGATCCCGAAGAAATGCAGAATCTCGGTGCCGATCAGCGCGGCTGCGCCGAGGACGCAGAATACCGTGATCGCCACGACCCGGGCGATGCGTGCGCGCTGTACGTTGGGTTCGCCATCAGTGGTGGTCAGAAACACCGGTATGCTGGCAATCGGATCGACGATGGCCAGCAGGGTGACGGTCAACTTCAGGATGTCGGCCCATTCGCTCATTGAGGGATTCAGTGCCGCTCCAGGCTCGAGGGAAATGAAAAAAGGCAGGGGCACCGCCCTGCCCTTCTCCGCGGGGTCACGCCGCCGTTACTTCGCGGATTCCTTGCCGTCCTCGTGCTGCTCTTTCTTGACCTCTACAGGCGGTCTCGCGGGCGCGACTTTGGCGCCGGATTGGCTCATCGCGGATTTCCCGGAATTCGGGGCACCTCCGGCAAGCGCCATTGTAGGCGGCACCGCGATCGCAAGCGACAGGGCGAAGAGGGTGATCTCACACGACGGATCCAATTGCTTTGGCCGTCGAGTTCGGCTGGCTTGATCCGCTCGCCACGCACAAAAATCGCCGCAAAGAATAAGGATATTTTGCGACAGCGTCAAACGCAGGACGAAACTAAAAAAAGGCAGGCCTGAGGCCTGCCTTGCATTGCCAAAACAGCGACGCAGCTTACTTCTTGGCCGGAGCAGCTTCTTCAGCCTTGTGCTCTACCTTCTTGTGATGCTTCTTCGCGGCCTTTGCGGCCTTCGCGGGCTTGGCCGGATCAGCCGGCGTGGCTGTCGTGTCGGCGGCAAGCGCGGAAAAAGTCACTGCGGCAAACAAGGCGGCGATCAGGGTGGCAAATAGCTTCTTCATGTCAGGACTCTCCATGGTCTGTTTTAACGGGGGTATAGACACCCATCGGGCGTCAGGTGCAGTAACGCGGTCCGTAAAGCCCGGTTGACACAAATTGTTACAATCAGTTGGAGCCATTCCAATTCTGGGATTGCGCCTGGTCGATCAGGCGGAATTGGCCGGGCAGGATACCTTCCAGGGTCCAGGGTCCGATACGGGAGCGGATCAGGCGCAGCGTCGGAAAACCTGCTGCCGCAGTCATCCGCCTTACCTGCCGGTTCTTGCCTTCATGCAGTTCCATTTCGATCCAGCTGGTCGGAATGCTCTTGCGGACGCGGATCGCCGGAATCCTTTCCCATAGCCCGGGCGGCTGGTCGATGCGCTTTGCGCCTGCCGGATGTGTGACGAAGTCGCCCAGGTCGATGCCGGAGCGCAAGCGCCGCAACGACGCTTCGTCGGGCTCGCCCTCTACCTGTACCCAGTAAGCCTTGGACAGCCTCATTTTCGGGTCGCTGATGTCGTGCTGGAGCCTTCCGTCGTCGGTCAGTACCACCAGACCTTCGCTGTCGGAATCGAGCCGGCCGGCCGGGTAGACGGCGGCGACCGGTATGAAGTCCTTGAGCGTGCGCGTGCCCGCGCTCGGACTAAACTGGCAAAGAACGCCGCAGGGCTTGTTGAAGAGGAGAACACTCGGCATGGAATGGGCCAGCGAGAAGCCGGGCCGGCGGGATTCAGCGGTGCTCGTGCGCGATGAGGTAGTCGTACGCCGGTAAAGTGAGGAACTCGACAAAGTCTTCGGCGAGCGTCAGCTCCTCGAACATCTTTGCACCCTGCGGGTATTTCCCCGATGCATAACCCTTGTCGCCGAGCATCAGCCGCACTTTTTCGAGTTCCTGCGGCACCAGTTCACGGAATAATTCCTTGCTCACCTTGCGCCCATCGTCGAGGATTCCCAGGGGACTGCGGATCCAGTGCCAGATCTGCGCCCGCGAAATCTCCGCGGTCGCGGCGTCTTCCATCAGGTGGAATATCGGTACGCATCCGGTGCCGGCGAGCCAAGCGCCCAGGTACTGGATGCCGATGCTGATGTTGGTGCGCAACCCGCCTTCGGTGACCGGCCCTTTGGGCTGGAAATTGAGCAGGTCCTTGGCGATGACGTTGACGTCGTCGCGCTTCTTGTGGATCTGGTTCGGGGTTTTCATGACCTTGTCGAAGGCTTCCTTGGCGATCGTCACCAGTCCGGGATGCGCGACCCAGGTGCCGTCGTGACCGTCATTGGCCTCGCGATCCTTGTCAGCGCGTACTTTCGCCAGTGCTGCCTCGTTTGCGGTCGGATCGTTCTTGATTGGAATTTGCGCGGCCATACCACCCATCGCGAAGGTACCGCGCTTGTGGCAGGTCTTGATGAGCAGCAGGGAATAGGAACGCATGAACGGGCTCACCATCGTCACCAGATGCCGGTCGGCGAGGATGAAGTCCTTCTGCTTCTGGAATTTCTTGATGCAGCTGAATATGTAGTCCCAGCGGCCGCAGTTCAGTCCGGCAGAGTGTTCTCGCAACTCGTACAGGATCTCTTCCATTTCAAAAGTCGCGAGTATGGTTTCGATCAATACCGTGGCCTTGACCGTGCCTTGCGCAACGCCGAGTTCTTTCTGTGCGAACACGAAAGCGTCGTTCCACAGCCTCGCCTCGAGGTGCGATTCCATTTTCGGCAGGTAAAGATACACGCCGGAACCCTGCTTGATCCGGGCCTTGGCGTTGTGGAAGAAGTACAGGCCGAAGTCGAACAGCGATCCCGACATCGGCTGGCCGTCGACGAACACATGCTTCTCGATGAGGTGCCAGCCGCGCGGCCGCACCAGCAACGTAGCGGTCTTGTCGGCAAGCCGGTATTGCTTGCCTTCGGGACTGGTGAAGGAAATGCTGCGATTGACCGCGTCGCGCATGTTCGTCTGGCCCAGCAACAGGTTGTCCCAGGTCGGCGTCGAAGAATCTTCGAAGTCGGCCATGAACATGCTGGCGCCGGAATTGAGCGCGTTGATCACCATCTTGCGGTCTGTCGGCCCGGTGATCTCTACGCGCCGATCCTGGAGATCCTGCGGTACCGATGCGACCTGCCAGTCGGCTTCACGGACGTGCTTTGTTTCGGGCAGGAAATCGGGCAGCTCGCCGGCGTCGAGTTCCTTCTGGCGCCGCGCGCGCCGCGCGAGGAGTTCGACACGGCGGGCGTTGAAGTTCCGATGCAGCTTGGCCAGAAAAACAAGTGCGTCGGGTGTGAGAATCTGCGCGTATTCGGGTGTGATGCGTCCTTGCACTTGCATGCCGGCGGGTATATTCGGCTGGGTCATGTGGGGTTTTCGGTTGGTTCGGGTTTTTACATTATGAAAAATAATTTCGCAAAATGATAAAAGTGAAAGGCCGCGGCGGCAAGCACAGCTTGCCAAACCGCGGCCGCGTGGGAATTGGCGAGGAGCCTAGACGAACTGCTCTTCTTCGGTCGAACCGGTCAGTGCCGTGACCGATGAGCGTCCAGCCTGTACCGCCTGGGTCACGTCGTCGAAGTAACCCGTACCGACTTCGCGCTGGTGCTTGGTCGCCGTATAGCCGTTTGCTTCGGCGGCAAATTCGGCTTGCTGCAGCCGCACGTAGGCGCTCATGTTCTCGGTGGCATAGCCGCGCGCCAGTTCAAACATGCCGTAATTGAGCGAGTGGAAGCCGGCCAGTGTGATGAACTGGAACTTGTAGCCCATTGCACCCAGTTCGCGCTGGAACCTGGCGATCGATGCGTCGTCCAGGTTCTTCTTCCAGTTGAACGACGGCGAGCAGTTGTATGCGAGGAGTTTGCCTGGATACTGCTTGTGGATTGCCTCGGCAAATTGCCTAGCGAATGCGAGATCGGGTTTTCCGGTCTCGCACCAGATCAGGTCGGCAAACGGTGCGTAGGCAAGGCCCCGCGAGATCGCCTGCTGGATGCCGTTGATCACCCGATAGTAGCCTTCCGCGGTACGCTCGCCGGTACAGAACGGTTTGTCGTTCTCGTCGAAATCCGAAGTCAGCAGATTCGCCGCTTCGGCGTCCGTGCGCGCGAACAGCACTGTCGTCACCCCCATGATGTCCGAAGCCAGCCGGGCGGCGGCGAGCTTCTGAACGGCCTCCTGGGTCGGTACCAGCACCTTGCCGCCCATATGGCCGCACTTCTTCGCTGAAGCCAGTTGATCCTCGAAATGCACGCCACTCGCGCCGGCTTCGATCATCGACTTCATCAGCTCGAATGCATTCAGAACGCCACCGAAGCCGGCTTCGGCATCGGCAACGATCGGAGCGAACCAGTCGATGTCGTCCTTGCCCTCGGCGTGATGAATCTGGTCGGCGCGGATGAAGGTATTGTTGATTCGGCGGACCACGGCGGGAACGCTGTTGGCCGGATACAGCGACTGATCGGGATACATCTCGCCGGAAAGATTGGCATCCGCCGCCACCTGCCAGCCGGAGAGGTAGATTGCCTTAAGCCCGGCCTTGACCTGTTGCAAAGCCTGGTTGCCGGTGAGCGCGCCAAGAGCGTTAACGAACGGATCCTGCTTGAGCAGCTGCCACAGTTTTTCGGCACCACGCCGTGCGAGCGTGTACTCGATGGCAAGCGTGCCGCGCAGCCGGTAGACGTCTTCGGCGGAGTATGGGCGTTGCACGCCTTTCCAGCGCGGATGATCGGACCAATCCTTCCTGATTCTTGCGATTTCCAGATCGCGGGTCATGAACTCTCTCCTATCGGCAAGTACGTAGAGTGTTTTATTTGGACGCAATCGGGCCGCGTCTTCGCAACAAATCATGCCGTGCTTGTGTCGCGGGTCACGCGAACATCTTGGACACAGATCCCTGCATTGCCGAGTGCCGGCGGGCCGGCACTCGCAACCACGGGGAAGCCAGAGATCGTATCTGGCACACCGCTCGGAGGCATCGCGCTTGAGCTTGGCCTCGCATCCGCATTGCGCCAGCGGTTATTGACGCAACGGTGGTGCCGCCGACAGTACATCATGATTTTCATGCACCGCAACAAAAAAGTGATTGAGCTCATTGTTACAAATAATCAGTAAGTTGTATATTTTAGAATTACGCGATTTTGCGATGCGAAATTTGGTTTCAATGGCCTTTCTCCGATTTAAGTTCGTCGGCCGATTGCATTGGTTGAATGCGTGCGCCGGCAAGGCTGGCACGATGCCCGTTGCATGTACTGAGCCTTGTAGATGGCCGGTGCGTGATTCCTTCTTTCGGCGTCATCGGAGAAATTGACAGGGCAGGATCAGGCGCGTGTTCAGAGTGCGTTCCGGTGGGCCGCAATCGGGCGTTGCTTTACAATTGGCGCCTTCGATTGCTTCGCATTACTGCTTGCAATTCAATTACATCCATCCACACGTCGACTCGAGGCTGATTTCATGTACCAGCACATCAAGGTCCCTTCCACGGGAGAGAAGATCACCGTAAACAAGGATTACACGCTGAACGTTCCCGCCAGTCCGATCATTCCCTTCATCGAAGGTGACGGTACCGGGGTAGACATTACGCCGGTGATGCGCAGGGTCGTGGATTCAGCGGTCCAGGTGGCCTATAGGGGCAAGCGCAAGATCGTGTGGATGGAGATGTACGCCGGAGAGAAATCCTGCAAAGTCTATGGCGAAAACGTCTGGCTGCCGGAAGAAACGCTTCGGGCCAGCAAGGAGTTCGTGGTCTCGATCAAGGGACCGCTCACCACGCCGGTGGGTGGCGGCATACGCTCGATCAACGTTGCATTGCGCCAGGAACTCGACCTGTACGTGTGTCTGCGCCCCGTGCGCTACTTCAAGGGCGTGCCCAGCCCGCTGAAGCAGCCCGAAAAGACCGACATGGTGATCTTCCGGGAGAACTCCGAGGACATCTATGCGGGCATAGAGTGGGCCGCGGAATCCGAAAGTGCCCGCAAGGTGATCGATTTCCTGATCAAGGAAATGGGGGTCAAGAAAATCCGCTTCCCCCAGACCTCGGGAATCGGCATCAAGCCAGTCTCGCGCGAAGGCACCGAGCGCCTGGTGCGCAAGGCGCTCCAGTACGCTATCGCGAACAAGCGCAGGTCGGTCACCCTGGTGCACAAGGGCAACATCATGAAATTCACCGAAGGCGCTTTCCGGGACTGGGGTTACGCGCTCGCCAGGCGCGAGTTTGGGGCGGAGCTGCTTGACGGCGGGCCGTGGATGAAACTGCCGAACGGGATGGTGGTAAAGGATGCGATCGCCGATGCTTTTCTGCAGCAAATCCTGCTGCGTCCGGACGAATACGATGTCATTGCGACGCTCAATCTGAACGGTGACTACATCTCCGACGCCCTGGCGGCACAGGTTGGCGGCATCGGCATCGCGCCCGGCGCAAATATCAGCGACTCGGTGGCAATGTTCGAAGCAACTCATGGAACCGCGCCGAAGTATGCCGGCAAGGACTACGTCAACCCGGGTTCGCTGATTCTCTCGGCGGAGATGATGCTGCGTCACATAGGCTGGGTGGAAGCGGCAGATCTCGTCGTTAGTTCCATCGAGGCGGCTATCCGCGACAAAGTCGTGACCTATGACTTTGCGCGTCTGATGGCCGGGGCCACGCAGGTCTCCTGCTCCGGGTTCGGCAACGCCATGATCGAGCGCATGTAGAATTGCGCGACCCGCAAAAACAAAAAGCCCGCGACGGTGTCGCGGGCTTCGAATGTTCTGACTCTGCCGGCGGAGTCGTTTGCGCCGCCCGGCAGCCTTTAGGCGGCCTGGATGTTGGAGGCCTGTTTCCCCTTTGGTCCTTGGGTGACTTCGAAACTCACCTTCTGGCCCTCTTTGAGCGTCTTGAAGCCGTTCATCTGAATTGCCGAAAAATGGGCAAACAGATCTTCGCTGCCGTCGTCGGGCGTGATGAAACCATAGCCCTTTGCATCGTTGAACCACTTTACAGTACCAGTTGCCATACTCCCCTTCCCCTGATGAAAAACGCGGGCCGGAAACCCGCCGATTGTTTGAGTTTCAAGTCCGCGTTATCGGCAAAACCGGTACTGCAGTATCCTTGAAGCCAAACACCTATCCACTTTTTAGGTCATTTAT
>DASYUW010000050.1:0-90586 GCA_036000845.1 Burkholderiales bacterium | reverse complement strand
GTGGTTCCGGACATCACCAATCTGAACTCAGCCAACTTCGACTCGCGCAACTATGCCATCATCGAGGGCGAGAAAGCCGGGCTTGCGGCCGTACCGAAACTACAGGAAAAAGTGGTGGCATATTACGAGAGCAAGAAAACCCCTGTGTCCGGGCAGTAGAGAGTTTTTCCCGGGCTTCTCGATACTCCCTATGCACCGGGTTATCGAACCAGCGGGTTCTCATCCCAACCGGACTCACCAAACAAAAAAGCCACCCAAGGGTGGCTTTTTTGTTTGGTGGAGGCGGCGGGAATCGAACCCGCGTCCGCAAGCCCTCTACAGGCAGTCCTACATACTTAGTCAGGTCATTTGATCTAACCACTTCCACGCCGGCCGACAGGCTGGGAAGCGGCGAGTCACCTTGGTTTTAATGCTGCAATAAGTAACCCACGGCAGCACGATCTCACGTATATGGCTCCGCTGCTGGTTGCCCAGCCCGGCCCGTGAGAGAACCGGTGCGGAGTCCAGCCGGGTTTAGGCGGCTAGAGCGTAACGTTCGTCGTTAGCGACTATACGTTTTCCAGCTGTATTAACAAGGTAACTGGGCCTTGGTATGCACTGCGCTGCTTCGCGACCCACGTCGAAACCAGGTCGCCCCCATGTGAAGCTTAGATGGTGCAGGCTCCGGAATGGTTCAAGCGGAGTCGGACCCATTCTATCAGATCGGTCGCGCTGTCCCGTCGAAAAGTAAGCCCAGCAGGTCCGCAGGGGCATCGACGAAACCGTCCGCGCCCCATTGTTCCGGCGGTGTTCCATTGCCGAGATAGCCGTAACGTGCCACCACCACAGGCATTCCCGCGGCATGTCCGGCTTGCACGTCGCGTTCGTCGTCGCCGACATAAATGCATTGCCATGGGGAAACGCCGAGCTTTTCCGCCGCCGCGAGCAAAGGCGCCGGATGCGGCTTCGGGTTCGGCGTGGTGTCGCCGCAGATGACGCACGCGGCCCGCTCGATCAGTGTCAGCGCGCGCAGCAAGGGGAAAGTGAATCGTTCCGCCTTGTTGGTGACAATGCCCCAGCGCAATCCGCGGCGTTCGATCTGCTCCAGAAGGGCGGAGACGCCCGGGAACAGCCGGCTGCCGCGGGCAAGATTTTCTTCGTAAATGTCCAGGAATTCGTCGCGCATGGCGTCGTAGCCGCTTTGACCCGGTTCGATGCCGAAGCCGATTTTCAACAGGCCACGCGCGCCGGACGAGGCCTGCGACCTGACCGCCTCGATTGGCAATTCAGGCATGCCGCGGGCGATACGCTGTTGATTCAGCGCAAAGGCCAGGTCCGGAGCGGTATCCGCCAGCGTACCGTCGAGGTCGAAGAGCACGCCACGACCGGGCAGGTTCACAGGTACCGCCATCGAGTTTTTTGGATCCCTATTTGGCGAGCAGTTCCAGCAACTGTTCGTCGGCCAGCATGTCCTCCAGAGCCTGCGATACCGCGGTGTTCACCAGCAGGGTGCTGTCCTTTTCGAACGGTGGCGCGGCGCCGTCTTTACGGGTCCGGACGTTGAACTGGCGGTCGTAGTATTCGGGGCCGTTGGCGGCGCGGGCGCCGACTTCCGCCCGCAACTCCGTTTCGAACGTAAATGCCGTCTTGACCGACTTGAGTTCGAGATTGCGGATCTCCACCTGAAGCGTGAGTTCCATCGCTTCGCTGTACGGAACCACCGAGAAACCCAGTTTGGCAAGGGCCTCCTGCAGCCGCGCATACACGGCCGCACTCGGGTCCTCCTCCACCGAGACGTCTACCATCTTGGTGTTCGGGTCGCCGACTTCGCCGAGCTTCTTGTCCGTGCGTGCGTCAGATACGGCAAGTCCGATAATCCTGCCGCTGCCGAGGGCCGATTCATTTACCTTCACCGGTGGATCGATGCGCAGATTCTGCGGCTTCAGCGCACAGCCGTGAATCGCGGCCGTCATGCCGAACACCGCCAAAGCGAACCAGAGTCTTGTCTTCATGATGTGATCCTCCATGGATATCTTGCCAACAGTGAATTCGCTGCGAACAACCAATAATGCAGCAGGAGCGTCATCGTGCCCAGGTCAGTCCGCCTGCGCGCTGAGGATGTAGTTCACAGAACTGTCCGTGCCAAGCGAATAAGTCCTGGTGAACGGGTTGTAGCTCATCCCTGTCACGCGCTGCGGCGACAGTCCGGCGCCGCGGCAAAATCGAGCCAGTTCCGCCGGAGTGATGAACCTGGAATAGTCGTGTGTGCCGCGCGGCAGCAATTTCAGGATGTACTCCGCGCCGACGATCGCGAACAGGTAAGCCTTCGGGTTGCGGTTGATGGTGGAAAAAAAGCAGCGGCCGCCGGGGGCGAGCAACTCGGCGCAAGCATTAACCGCGCTCGCCGGGTCGGGCACGTGCTCCAGCATCTCCATGCAAGTGATGACGTCATAGTGATGCGGCTGATCTCTGGCGAGTTGCTCGACCTCCACCTTTTGGTACTCCACGTCGAGTTTGCTCTCCAACAGGTGCAGCTGCGCCACTTTCAAGGGCTTGTCGCCCATGTCTATGCCGGTCACCTTCGCTCCGCGGGCCGCCATCGCCTCGGACAACAAGCCTCCGCCGCAGCCTACGTCGAGTACTTTCTTTCCCGGTAGATTCACAATGCGATCGATATAGTCCAGCCGCAGCGGATTGATGTCATGCAGCGGCTTGAACTCGCTATTCGGATCCCACCAGCGGTGGGCAAGCTGGCTGAATTTTTCGAGTTCGAGCGGATCAACGTTGATCATCTCAGGCTGACGCCCCATTCAGTTCGACGCCGTGATGCGCGATTGCCACTCGATTGCCTTGCGCGCGACGGCCTTCTCGTCAACTTGCAACAACCGGCCTTCCTCGACCAGAAGTTTGCCACCTACCCAGACGTGACTGACGTGCTCTCGACCGGCAGCATAGACCAGGTGCGAGGCCGGGTCATAGCAGGGAGACAGTTCGATCGACGCCAAGTTCACGGCGCACAGATCTGCGCATTTACCCGTCTCGACCGAGCCGATTTTTTGTTCCAGGCCCAACGCTCTGGCTGCGTTGAGTGTGGCCATGCGCAGCGCGACATGCGCGGGAAGCGTTTCCGCGTCCTCGCTCGCCGCCTTCGCCAGCAGCGCCGCAAGCCGCATTTCGGAAAGTACATCGAGCCGGTTGTTGCTTGCCGCGCCGTCGGTGCCGAGGCCGACGTTCATTCCCGCCGACAGCATGACACCCACTGGCGCGATGCCGCTGGCAAGCTTGAGGTTCGACGAAGGGCAATGCGCGACCGAGGCACCAAGCTGCGCCAGCAGGTCGATCTCGGCCGTATCGAGATGGACAGCATGAACGGCGATGAAGTTCGGGCCCAGCAGGCCCAACTTTTCCAGCCGGGCGACCGGCCGCATTCCGAACTTGCTTTTACTCTCCCGGATTTCGTCGCGAGTTTCGTGCAGGTGCGTGTTGATCGGGATCTGCAGCTGTTCGGAAAGCGTAAGGATTTGTTCGAAACTCCTGTCGCTGACGGTGTAGGGGGCATGCGGCGCCATGCAGAAGGACAACAGGGGCTCGCTCTTGAGTTCATCGCGCATCGCCAGGCCCTTGCGCAGGTAATCCTGGGCGTCGGCGGCATACACGGTGGGAAATTCGATGAGCACAATCCCCAGGGCGGCCCGCATCCCGGCCTCCAGTGCCGCGCGTCCCGCCATCTCCGGGTAGAAGTACATGTCGTTGAAACAGGTGACGCCGCCGCGCAGCATTTCGGCACAAGCGAGCAGGGTGCCGTCGTACACGAACTGCGCCGAGACGTGCCTGGCCTCGCCCGGCCAGATGTGCTTTTCCAGCCAATCCATCAGACGCAGGTCATCGGCAATTCCGCGCATCAGCGTCATCGCCGCGTGAGTATGAAAATTCACCAGCCCCGGGATCAGTGCATGGGTGGAAAGATCGAGGGTTCGGCCAACCTTGCACCGCCGGCGCATTTCGGCGCGCGGCAACACCGCGGTGATGCGGTCGCCGGCGATCGCCACGCTGTGGTCGTTCAGAACGATTCCGTGCGGTTCGATGGGAATCACCCAGCGTGCCTCTATGACGGTATCGGCAGAAAAGATTGGGCTCATTTGATGCACGGATGCTTCAAAAAAAAGCCCTGCATTCGCAGGGCTTTCGCTCGCTTGTCTTCAATCCACGGCGTCAGTTTGCAGGTTTGGTCGCGGTGACGCTGACGTCCACGCGGCGGTCTGGCTCCAGGCAGGCGATCAACGCCTTGCCGCGCTGGCCGCTGCAGGTATCTCCGGTCACCGGCTCCGATTCGCCGCGTCCCTCGGTATTGATTTTGCGCGCGGGGACGCCTTGGCGTACTAGATAGGCCTTCACCGCGTTGGCACGGCGTTCCGATAGTTTCTGATTGTATGCCTCGGTACCGATACGGTCGGCATAGCCGATCACACTGATCGAGTCGTATTGCGTTCCCTTCAGCCCGGCGACAAATTCGTCGAGTTTGCCACGCTGGTCACTGCGAATGACGGATTTGTCGAAACTGAACAGCGGTTCTGCTTCGAAGCTGACTGTCACCATGGACGGGGCCACAGGCTCGTCGGCAAACTGCGTCGGCTCGCTTACCACTTGTTCGGACGCAAGTTGCTGTTCGGGGTAACTTATCGTGCCCGACTCGTCGGGCTGCGTTCCCAGATCGGCGACTTCCTCTTCAGGTTCGTCGGCCACCTCCGTTGGTTCGCCGACGGCGCTGTCCTTCGCTGCGAGGTCTTCTTCCGGGTACTGCATGGTGCCGGAGTCGTCCGGTTGCGTTCCCAGATCGGCGACTTCCTCTTCAGGTTCGTCGGCCACCTCTGCTGGTTCGCCAACCATACTGTCCTTGGCGGCGAGATCTTCTTCAGGGTACTGCATGGTGCCCGACTCGTCCGGCTGCGTGCCGAGGTCTCCGACTTCTTCTTCGGGTTCGACCTCGTACGTGGTTATCGGAAAATCAGGAAGGGGTTGCTCGGGCGCCTTTGCGACCGGGGCCGGTGGCGGAGGTGGTGTTTCCTCGAGCGGGCGATCGACGAACTGTACGTTCTCGCTCTGTGGCTCATACACGGGTTCCGGGGCCGGAGCGGGTGTGGGTGCCGGGGCCTGCGCTTGTTCCGCACCGCCGCCAGAACTGCTGCGCTCGGTCTGGCTGGCGCAGCCTGCTAGCATTGCACCGATCAACAACATCAACAACCGATTGGTCTTGGGTCGCATTTCGGGTTCTCCTGATCATGCTGGTCAAGGACTTCTGCATTATTGCCCATTCCCGGGTCGCTTAACAACGCTTAACTCGAAGCGCAACGGTTCACGGCGGCGTGGCCGGGGCGCATGCATCATCCCCGAATTGCCTTTCGGCCGATACGACTTCGAGGTCAGCCAAAAAAGCGCGCCGAACAATGTCTCGGGGAGAAGCGCCATGATAAAATGCACGGCTTGCGCTGGAACGAATCCAAGGGGCTTCCCAGCGAGCCATCCCCTCCAGACGTCCTGGCAAGTCTATCGGATCGAGCGGGACAGAATCGTGACTGTTTGCAACAAGAAAACTGACCTTTCCTGATGGATCAATTCGCCAAAGAAACCCTCCCCATCAGCCTCGAAGAGGAGATGCGCCGCTCCTACCTCGACTACGCGATGAGCGTGATCGTGGGGCGCGCGTTACCGGACGTAAGGGACGGGCTCAAGCCGGTGCACCGCCGCATCCTGTTTGCGATGCACGAGGCCAACAACGTCTGGAACCGGCCTTACGTGAAATGCGCGCGCGTGGTCGGCGATGTCCTCGGCAAGTATCATCCGCACGGCGATACCGCCACCTACGAAGCCCTGGTGCGCATGGCGCAGGACTTCTCAATGCGCTACACCCTCGTCGACGGACAGGGCAATTTCGGTTCGGTGGACGGCGATTCGGCGGCGGCCTACCGCTATACCGAGTGCCGTCTGGAGAAGATTGCCTCCGAGTTGCTGGCCGACATCGACAAGGAGACCGTCGATTTCGTACTGAACTACGACGGCAAGGAGCAGGAGCCCAGTGTCCTGCCTACCCGGATTCCCAACCTGCTCATCAACGGCTCCGCCGGCATCGCGGTGGGGATGGCGACCAACGTACCACCGCATAGCCTGCGCGAAGTCGTCGACGCCTGTCTGGCGGTCCTGGAACGGCCCGAGATCGACGTCGACGAGCTGATGGAAATCGTCCCGGGACCGGACTTTCCGACCCGCGGAATCATCTACGGTACATCGGGAGTCAAGGAGGGTTACCGCACCGGCCGCGGCCGCGTGGTAATCCGCGCCCGCACCCACATCGAGGAGCTGGAAAAGGGCAACCGCCAGGCCATCGTCATCGACGAACTGCCTTACCAGGTCAACAAGTCGGTACTCCTTATCAAAATCGGCGAGCTGGTGCGCGACAAGCGCCTCGATGGCCTCTCCGAAATCCGCGACGAATCCGACAAGTCCGGCATGCGCGTGGTGCTGGAACTCAAGCGTGGCGAAGTGCCCGAAGTCATCTTGAACAACCTGTACAAAGAAACGCAGATGCAGGACACGTTCTGGATGAACATGGTGGCGCTGGTGGACGGCCAGCCCCGGCTGCTCAATCTGAAGGAGATTCTCGACGCCTTCCTGCGCCACCGGCGCGAAGTGGTCACCCGCCGCGCGGTGTTCGAATTGCGCAAGGCGCGCGAACGCGGCCATATCCTGGAAGGACTGGCGGTGGCACTTTCCAACGTCGACGAGATCATCGCGCTGATCAAGGCCGCGCCCGCTCCGGCCGACGCCAAGCGCGAGTTGATGTCGCGCATGTGGCACTCGCAACTGGTGGAGGACATGTTGGCGCGCGCTGACGTTTCAGCTTCACGCCCCGAGGGCCTGGGACGCGACTACGGATTGCAGTCCGGCGGTTACCGGCTCTCCGAGGTGCAGGCGCAGCGCATCCTGGAAATGCAGTTGCAGCGCCTGACCGGGCTGGAGCAGGAAAAGATCGTCAACGAGTACAGGGAGGTCATGAACAACATTGCCGACCTGCTCGACATCCTTGCCAAGCCGGAGCGCATCACCAGGATTATCGCCGACGAGCTTGCCGAGACCCGCAACCAGTTCGGCGACGAACGCCGCAGCGAAATCGTGATGGACGCCCAGGACCTCAGCATGGAGGACCTGATTGCTCCCGAGGACGTGGTGGTGACGCTGTCTCACACCGGCTACGTGAAGGCCCAGCCGCTCGCCGACTACCGGGCGCAGAAGCGCGGTGGCCGCGGCAAGCAGGCGACGGCGACCAAGGAAGACGATTTCATCGACAACCTGTTCATCGCCAACACCCACGACTACGTGCTGTGCTTCTCCAATCGCGGGCGCCTGTACTGGATCAAGGTCTACAACGTACCGCAGGGCGGGCGCGCCAGCCGCGGGAAACCCATCGTTAACCTGCTGCCGCTGGTGGATGGCGAGAAAATCACTGCGATCCTGCCGGTCAAGGACTTCGACGAGCACAAGTACGTGTTCATGGCCACGTCCAACGGCACGGTCAAGAAGACGCCGCTTTCCGATTTTTCGCGCCCGCGCCCGTCCGGAATCATCGCGGTGGATCTGGACGAGGGTGACTACCTTATCGGCGTGGCGCTTACCGAGGGCCGGCAGGACATCATGCTGTTCTCTGACGCGGGCAAGGCGGTGCGTTTTGACGAGCAGGACGTGCGGCCGATGGGGCGCGTGGCGCGCGGAGTGCGCGGCATGAAGCTTTCCGGCGGCCAGAAGGTGATCTCCCTGTTGGTCGCGGACAACGAGAACTTGTCGGTGCTCACGGCGACCGAGAACGGCTACGGCAAGCGTACCCCGATCGCAGAGTACACCCGCCACGGCCGCGGCACCCAGGGGATGATCGCGATCCAGACCAGCGCTCGCAACGGCAATGTGGTCGCGGCCACACTGGTCGAGGAAAGCGACGAAATCATGCTCATTACCACCGGCGGCGTGCTAATCCGCACCCGGGTCAAGGAAATACGCGAAATGAGTCGTTCCACCCAGGGCGTGACGCTGATCAACCTTGGTCCGGAAGAAAGACTCGCCGGCCTGCAAAAAATCGTGGACAAGGACGATGATGTAGGCCCGGAGTCGGACTCGGCTTCCGACTTGGAACCGGCCCCCGTTGCGGACGCGGATCCGGACCGGAACGACTCCGCCGAGGGGCGGTCGGACCAGGACTTGGGTGAGGACGAAACGAGTTGAAGCAGTCTGCATCGAATTCCAGTCCGTAGAACGAAAGAAAAAGTGGAAAGAGTTTTCAACTTCAGTCCGGGACCGGCGGTCCTGCCGCAGGCGGTCTTGGAGCAGGCGCGCGACGAATTGCTCGACTGGCATGGCACCGGCATGTCGGTCATGGAAATGAGTCACCGCGGCAAGGAATTCATCGCCATCGCAGAAGCGGCGGAAGCCGACCTGCGCGCGTTGCTCGCCATTCCGGCGAACTACAACATTCTGTTCCTGCAAGGCGGGGCAACCGCGCAGTTCGCGATGGTGCCGATAAACCTGTTGCGCGGAAAAAAGTCGGCCGACTACGTCCACACTGGAGAATGGGCCAAGAAGGCGATTGCCGAGGCAGGGAGATTCTGCAGCGTCAACGTGGCGGCGAGTTCGGCGGACAGGAATTTCAGCTACGTGCCGAAACAGACTGCGTGGAAGCTCAGCCCGGATTCGGGCTACGTGCACATCACGTCCAATGAAACTATAGGCGGCATCGAGTATCACTGGCTTCCCGATACCGGTGGTGTGCCGCTGGTTGCGGACATGTCTTCGCACATCCTGGCACGGCCGCTGGATGTGTCGAGGTTCGGTCTGATCTATGCGGGCGCGCAGAAGAACATCGGGCCTGCCGGACTGACCATCGTAATCGTGCGCAAGGACCTGATCGGCCAGGCGTTGCCGGGCGCGCCCACGATGTTCGACTATAAGATTCATGCCGACAACGACTCGATGTACAACACGCCGCCTACATATGCGCTTTATATCGCTGGATTGGTATTCAAATGGCTGAAGAAAATGGGCGGGCTGGGCAAGATGGAAAAGGTCAACCTTGTCAAGGCTGGCCTGATTTACGAGTTTCTCGATGGCAGCCGGTTCTTCAGCAGTCCGGTGGCGAAGGAAGATCGCTCGATCATGAACATTCCGTTCCGGCTCAAGGACGGCACATTGGACGAGGAGTTCCTTAAACAGGCCAAGGCGCGCGGCCTGACCCAGCTCAAGGGTCACCGCTCGGTGGGCGGCATGCGCGCTTCTATTTACAACGCCATGCCGGTGGAAGGAGTCGCGGCACTGGTCCAATTCATGCGCGAGTTCGAAGCCCGACATGGCTGACCCTCTGCGCATCCTGACGCTCAATTCGATTTCCGCGGTCGGCTTGAAACGGTTGCCCGCGGAGCGCTATACCGTGGGGACGCACGTGCTGTCACCGGACGCGATCCTGGTGCGCTCGCAGGACATGCACGCGATGGACATTGCGCAGTCGGTGAAGGCGATCGGCCGCGCCGGAGCCGGCACCAACAATATCCCGGTCGCGGCAATGAACAAGCGCGGCGTGCCGGTGTTCAATGCTCCCGGCGCCAATGCCAATGCGGTCAAGGAACTGGTTCTCGCAGGCATGCTATTGGCGGCGCGCAATCTGATTCCCGCCATCCGCTTCGTGAATGCGCTTTCCGGACCCGATGAGCAGATCAGCACGGCGGTCGAGGAAGGCAAGAAGCACTACACCGGTACCGAGCTGCCGCACCATGTGCTCGGCATCATCGGGCTTGGCAGGATCGGCAGCCTGATCGCCGACGCAGCGATCAAGCTGGGCATGAACGTGCACGGCTACGATCCTGAAATCACCGTGGACGCGGCGTGGAGCCTGCCGTCCCAGGTCAGGAAGGCGCACATCATCGAGGAAGTGATGCGTAACAGCGACTTCCTGACCATCCACGTGCCCTTGCTGGATGAGACCCGCAATCTGATCGACTCCAAGCGCATCGGCCTGATGAAGCACGGCGCGGTGCTGCTTAATTTTTCCCGGGAAGGCATCGTCGACAACGATGCAGTGCTGCAGGCTCTGGACGGCAAGCGCCTCAAAGCCTATGTCTGCGATTTCCCCAGCGGCAGCTTTCGCGGGCATTCCGGCGTGATCGCGCTGCCGCATCTGGGCGCCTCGACCCGCGAGGCCGAGGATAACTGTGCGGTGATGGTGGTGGAGCAGGTGCGCGACTATCTGGAAAACGGCAACGTCCGCAACGCGGTGAATTTTCCGGACGTGACCATGGTGCGCGAGTCCCCCTACCGGCTCGGCATCGCCAATGCCAACGTGCCCAACATGGTGGGGCAGATCTCTACCGCCGTCGCCCAGGCCGGCCTTAATATTCACAACATGCTCAACAAGTCGAAAAAAGACATGGCCTACACGCTGGTGGATGTGGACAGCCCGGTACCGTCGAAAGTCATCGACCGGATAGCCACGATCGAAGGCGTGCTTGCGGTGCGCTACCTCCCCTCGGAGGCGTCGTAATGTCGGAGCAGCTTAAGCAACTGCGCAGCCGCATCGATGCGCTGGACCAGGAGATCCTAAAGCTAATCAGCGCGCGCGCGGCAGCAGCGCATGCCATCGGCAACCTCAAGGGCAATGGCCCGGTCTATCGGCCCGAACGCGAGGCCCAGGTGCTGAGGCAGCTCGCCGAGTGCAATCCCGGCCCGTTGCCGGACCAAGTGGTGATGCACCTGTTCACTGAAATCATTTCCGCGTGCCGGGCGCTGGAAGATGCGTTTTCCGTTGCCTGCCTGGGTCCGAAGGGCACGTTCAGCGAGGAAGCGGTGGTAAAGCACTTCGGCAGCCAGGCGCCGACAACGCTTTGCGCTTCAATAGACGAGGTTTTTCGCGCCGTCGAGGCCGGCAGTGTCGGATACGGGGTCGTGCCGGTGGAAAACTCCACAGAGGGCGCGGTGGGACGCACTCTCGACAATCTGCTTTCCACGCCGCTGAGGATCTGCGGGGAAGTGGTGTTGCCGGTGCACCAGAATCTGTTGTCCAAGGCGGCGACGATAGCCGCGGTCAAGCGGATTTACTCACATGCGCAAAGTCTTGCGCAATGCAGCCGCTGGCTGAACCACAACTGTTCGCATGCCGAACTGGTCCCGGTCGCAAGCAACGCCGAGGCCGCACGCCTAGCGGTGGCGGTGGCCGATGCCGCGGCCATCGCCGGCCGTTCAGCGGCCGAACACTACGGCCTGCCGGTGCTGGCCGCCAATATCGAGGACGAACCGAGCAACACCACCCGGTTCGCCGTGATCTCCAGTCAGGAAGTGCCGCCGTCCGGCAACGACAAGACTTCGCTCGTGATGTCCACCCGCAACATTCCGGGCGCGATTCACGAGCTGTTGACGCCGTTGGCGCGCTGCGGGGTGAGCATGACGCGGCTGGAATCGCGTCCGTCGCGTACCGGGCTATGGGAATACGTGTTTTTCGTGGACCTTGAAGGGCACCAGACGGAGGACAAGGTTGCGCGCGCGCTGGACGAAATGCGCGGAATAGCGGCCTTCCTCAAGATCCTCGGTTCCTACCCGGTGGCCGCGCAATGAATACTGTGTCCTCGCTGCGGGGCGTCGTTGACGTCTGCGAACGTTCGCCCTCGTATGTTCGCGCCATTGCCCCGTATCAACCGGGCAAACCCATCTCGGAGCTGGCGCGCGAGATGGGATTGAAGGAGGAGAGCATCGTCAAGCTGGCTTCCAACGAGAACCCGCTTGGGGCAAGCCCGAAGGCGCTGGCGGCGATGCGTGCGGCGCTCGACGAAGTGTCGCGCTATCCAGACGGCAACGGTTTCGAGCTGCGAATGGCGCTGGCAAGAATGTATGGTGTCGCAGCGGAACGCATCGTGATCGGCAACGGCTCGAACGACGTGCTGGAAATGGCGGCGCACGCTTTTCTTGCGCCGGGCGCGTCGGCGGTTTATTCACAGCATGCGTTCGCGGTGTATCCGTTGGTGACGCAGGCCACCGGCGCCGTAAGAGTCGAAGTGCCGGCGCGCGATTTCGGCCACGATCTGGACGCCATGGGACGAGCTGTGCGCGGCGACACCCGCGTCGTTTTCGTCGCCAATCCGAACAACCCGACCGGCACGTGGCTGGCCCCTGACGCGCTCCATGCCTTCCTGTGCAAGTTGCCGGCGCACGTGCTGCTTGTGCTCGACGAGGCCTACTACGAATACCTCGATCCTAGGCTGCGCGGCGACAGCTCCAAATGGCTGGAGCAGTTTCCCAACCTGGTCATCTCGCGCACCTTCTCGAAGGCTTTTGGACTCGCGGGGCTTCGGGTCGGCTTCGCATTCGCCCATCCGCAGGTCGCCGACCTGATGAACCGCGTCAGACAACCGTTCAACGTCAGCAGCATCGCCCAGGCGGCCGCTGTGGCGGCGCTGGCTGACCAGGACTTCGTGCGCAAAAGTCGCGCGCTCAACGGTCAAGGGATGCAGGCGTTGACTGGCGGCTTCGGGCTGCTGGGGCTGTCGTGGATTCCGTCCTACGCCAATTTCGTCAGCTTCAAGGTGCCGAGAACCGCAGAGGTTTTCCAGCACCTGCTCAGGCAGGGCGTGATCGTGCGGCCGATCGCCGGTTACGGCATGCCTGAACATCTGCGCGTGACGGTCGGAACGGAAGCGGAGAACGCACGCTTTCTCGCTGTGCTTGAAGCGGTTTTGACGGACCTGCGCTAAGTTTGCGGCAACACGCGCCGAAATCTCCTTGAGCAATTTCCGTAGCGACAGACTGGTTGTCATCGGTGTCGGCCTGATCGGCGGATCGGTGGCGGCGGCGCTCAGGCGTGCCGGAAGGGTACGCCACGTGATTGGCGTCGGCCGGGGCCGCGCCAACGTCGCCCGAGCCCTCGAACTCGGCGTGATCGACGATGCGGTCGAGGACATCACGGCTGCGGTCAAGGGGGCCGACGCGGTTCTGATCGCGGTGCCGGTGCAGCAGAACCAGCGCGTGCTGGGTGCGCTCGCCGATGCGTTGGCACCGGGGACGCTAGTCACCGACGCGGGCAGTACCAAGCAGGATTTCGTCGCCGCAGTGCGGCGCATCGCTCCCCGGCATCTTGCGTCCATCGTACCAGGACACCCGATCGCCGGCGCCGAACTTACCGGCGTGGATGCCGCCAGTTCCAGCTTGTTCAATGGCAGGAACGTGGTGCTCACGCCTCTCGAAGAAAATGAAGCCGCCGCAGTCGATCGCGTCGAAGCATTGTGGAAGGCATGCGGCGCGCGAGTTAGCCGAATGACTCCGGAACGTCACGACCGCGTGTTCTCCGCCGTGAGCCACCTTCCGCACATGCTCGCCTACACGCTGGTGCACATGATCGCGACCCGGCCGGACGCGGAAGCGCTGTTCGGTTTTGCCGCCAGCGGCTTCCGCGACTTCACCCGCATCGCCGGCAGTTCTCCGGAAATGTGGCGCGACATCGCGCTTGCTAATAGAGAAGCCTTGTTGGCCGACATCGAGGCGTATCAGCAGCAGCTCGCCGAGCTGGTGCAACGCCTGCGTCAGGCCGATGGCCCGGAAATCAAGCGCCTATTCGAGGCGGCGCGCAGCGCACGCAATGCCTGGATACGCAACGGATCGTGAGGCATGGCCGCGTACCCTGAGTATCTGGAACTTGGACCTTTCGACCGGGCGGCGGGCAAGTTGCGCCTGCCGGGCTCGAAGAGCATCTCCAATCGCATCCTGTTGCTGGCTGCGCTCGCGCGCGGGACCACCGACGTTCACGATTTGCTGTCGGCGGATGACGTGGACCGCATGCTCGAAGCACTGGAGAAGCTGGGCGTGAAGTTGCAGAAAGGAAAAGAGCCGGGGCGCCGGATCATCAGTGGCTGCGGAGGTGCGTTTCCGGTGAAGAGCGCCGAGCTATTTCTAGGCAATGCCGGCACCGCGTTGCGGCCTCTGACTGCCGTGCTGGCGCTTTGCGGCGGGCATTACCGGTTATCCGGCGTAACGCGAATGCACGAGCGTCCGATCGGCGACCTGGTGGACGCATTACGCCAACTCGGCGCCGACATGCGTTACCTGGGGAAGGAAGGCTTTCCGCCGCTGGAAATCCGGCCCGGAAACATCCGCGATGCGGGCAAGGTGCGGGTGAGCGGCGAGGTTTCCAGCCAGTTCCTGACTGCGCTCCTGATGGCGCTGCCGCTGACCGGTAAGCAAACGACGATCGAAGTTGTCGGTGATCTGATTTCCAAACCCTACGTCGAGATCACGCTCAACCTGATGGAGCGGTTCGGCGTACAGGTGCGCCGCACAGGCTGGTCTTCATTCACGGTTTCTGCCAACGGCCGCTTCCACAGTCCCGGGGAAATCTTCATCGAAGGCGACGCCTCGGGCGCGTCATATTTTCTCGCTGCCGGCGCGATCGGTGGCGGGCCGGTGCGGGTGGAAGGCGTGGGTGGCAACAGCGTCCAAGGCGATGTGAAATTTGCGGCGGCCCTGGCTGGGATGGGCGCGCGCATCGACATGGGAGAGAACTGGATCGAAGCGCGCGCACCGGCAACGGGCCGGTTGCAAGCTTTCGACCTGGATCTCAATCATATTCCCGACGCGGCGATGACGCTGGCGGTGACAGCGCTGTTTGCCGACGGCGGGAGCCGGCTTCGCAATATCGCCAGCTGGCGGGTGAAGGAAACCGACCGCATCGCGGCGATGGCAACCGAACTGCGTAAGGTCGGGGCAACGGTGGAGGAGGGCGCGGACTACATCGTAATTACGCCGCCTCATGCATCAAGGCTTACGCCTCACGCGTCAATCGAAACTTACGACGATCATCGGATGGCTATGTGCTTTGCGCTGGTGGCGCTTGGCGGCGTGGCGGTTCGCATCAACGATCCGAAGTGTGTGGCCAAGACGTTTCCGGATTTTTTCGATCGCTTTGCCGAGATTACGGCCGGCGCCGCGGTGCCGGTCATCGCCATCGACGGGCCGTCGGCTTCGGGAAAAGGCACGGTCGCGCGACAGGTGGCGCAGCGACTCGGATTCCATTATCTCGACAGCGGCGCGCTGTACAGGCTGGTGGCGCTGGCGATGATGCGGCAAGGAATCGCCAGGGACGATGCCGGCGCGCTTGGACGGCTCGCCCAATCGTTGCCGGTGGAGTTTCATGGCGACAACATTAGCCTTGGCGGGGAGGACGTGACCAAGGCAATTCGTGCGGAAGAAGTCTCTGCGGCCGCGTCCCACGTTGCCGCGATTTCTGAAGTACGTCAAGGGCTTATTCAGCGGCAGCGGGCGTTTCGCCGGCTCCCGGGGCTAGTTGCCGACGGGCGCGACATGGGCACGGTGGTTTTTCCCGATGCGGTACTCAAGGTGTTCCTCACCGCGTCCGCAGAGGAGCGTGCGCTGCGTCGCCATAAACAGTTGATAGACAAAGGTTTCGATGCTAATCTAGCCACCCTTTTGCAGGAAATCAGCCAACGCGACGCCCGCGACAGCGCGCGCAGCGTGGCTCCTCTGCAAAAGAGCGCAGACGCGCAAGTTCTTGACACCACTGGACTTTCAATAGAAGAGGCAGTCGTCCGAGTGATCCAGTGGTTCGAATCTGTGCAGCGCCGGGCCCCGTCCCGCTGAATCAGACCTGCAAACTGCCGGCAGCTGCACGCCCCAGGAGGGTCTTTTTCCGCCGTTGACGGGTTCATTAACTAACCCTGTTTCAAGCAACCGATTTTTTATTGCGAGACCAACCCTCTTTTTATGACAACCGAAACCCAAACCCCTGACGCCTCCACCTCCGAGAATAACTTTGCCGCGATGTTCGAAGAAAGCCTGTCGCGAAAGGAGATGCGCGCAGGTGAAGTCATTACGGCCGAAGTGGTGCGTGTAGATCCCAACTTCGTCGTGGTAAACGCCGGCCTGAAGTCGGAAAGCTTTATCTCGGCAGACGAGTTCAAGAACGACCGCGGCGAGCTCGAGGTCAAGCCCGGCGACTATGTGACCGTCGCGATCGAAGCGCTCGAGGATGGCTACGGGGAAACCCGTCTGTCGCGCGAAAAGGCGAAGCGCCTGGCCGCCTGGCATGATCTTGAAAAGGCGATGGAGCAGGGCACCCTGGTGCAGGGGCTGGTCAACGGCAAGGTCAAGGGCGGACTCACGGTCATGGTGAACGGCATTCGCGCTTTCCTTCCCGGTTCGCTGGTGGACATCCGCCCGGTGAAGGACACCAACCCCTACGAAGGCAAGAATCTCGAATTCAAGGTCATCAAGCTCGACCGCAAGCGCAACAACGTGGTGGTATCGCGCCGCGCCGTGCTGGAAGCAAGCCAGGGTGCGGAACGTGAAGCGCTGCTTGCCAGTCTCCAGGAAGGCGCCACGGTCAAGGGCATCGTCAAAAACATCACGGATTATGGCGCGTTCGTCGACCTGGGCGGCATCGACGGCCTGCTTCACATCACCGACCTGGCCTGGCGCCGCGTCAAGCATCCTTCCGAAGTTCTCAATGTCGGTGATGAAGTCACCGCCAAGATCCTCAAGTTCGATCAGGAAAAGAATCGCGTTTCCCTGGGCCTGAAACAACTCGGGGAAGATCCCTGGGTTGGCCTGTCGCGCCGGTATCCTCCCAGCACTCGTTTGTTCGGCAAGGTTTCAAACCTTACCGACTATGGCGCGTTCGTCGAGATCGAGCAGGGTATCGAGGGACTGGTGCACGTGTCCGAAATGGATTGGACCAACAAGAACGTTCATCCCTCGCGCGTGGTGCAGCTCGGCGACGAGGTCGAGGTGATGATTCTCGAGATCGACGAGGACCGCCGCCGCATTTCGCTGGGCATGAAGCAGTGCAAACCCAATCCCTGGGAAGAGTTCGCAGCCAATTACAAGAAAGGCGACAAGGTCCGCGGCCAGATCAAGTCCATCACAGACTTCGGAATCTTCATCGGCCTGCCGGGTGGCATCGACGGCCTGGTTCACCTGTCCGATCTTTCCTGGAGCGTTCCCGGCGAAGAGGCGGTGCGCAATTACAAGAAGGGCGACGAAGTCGAGGCGATGGTCATTTCCATCGACGTCGAGCGCGAGCGCATTTCGCTGGGCATCAAGCAGCTCGAGGGCGACCCGTTCACCAATTTCGTGGCCACGCACGACAAGGGCGCGGTCGTTGATGGTGTGGTCAAGGCCATCGATCCCAAGGGTGCGGTAATTCAGCTCGACTCCGACGTGGAGGGTTATCTGCGCGCCTCCGAGATCGCGCGCGACCGCGTCGAAGACATCCGCACGCACCTGAAGGAAGGCGACAAGGTGAATGCGATGATCATTAACATCGACCGCAAGAACCGCAATATCAATCTCTCGATCAAGGCCAAGGATGCGGCCGACGAGTCCGAGGCGCTGCAGAAACACGCCGCCGAGAGCGCGTCGAATGCAGGTACGACCAACCTCGGGGCTTTGCTCAAGGCCAAGCTGGACAACAAGAACTCTGCGCAATAGGACGCGCCATGACCAAGTCGGAGCTGATTGCCAAGCTGGCGGGGCACTTTCCCCAGTTGGTCGCGAGCGATGCCGAGCTTGCGGTGAAGATGATCCTGGATGCCATGGCGAAAAGCCTGGCTCAGGCCCATCGCATCGAAATTCGCGGATTCGGGAGTTTCGGATTGAATTACCGTCCCCCGCGCGTGGGCCGCAATCCGAAATCCGGCGACAAGGTTCACGTGCCGGCCAAGTACGTGCCGCATTTCAAGGCGGGCAAGGAACTGCGCGAGCGCGTGGATTTCAAGAGCCAGTAGGCGGCGGCGTGTTCCACCGGCGCCACAATGCAAGCGGCATCGTCGCGGGATCGTGCCGCTTTTTTTCGTCTGATTTTCGCCTAATTTCGCCGGGCAACTGATGCGCTACATTTCCTGGGCCTTGCGGATCCTTCTGTTCCTGCTGCTTTTCGGCTTCGCGCTGAAGAACACCGATCCGGTGATCGTGCGCTTCTATCTCGGCAGCCAGTGGGAGGCACCGCTGGCGATGGTGGTGCTGGTCTTTTTCGGCGTCGGCGCGGTGGCAGGCGTGGTTGCCTGCCTGACTTATGTCTACCGTCAGCGTCGCGAAATCCTGCAGTTGCGCAAGGAGTTGCGGGCCAAGCCGACTGCGCCAGAGGACGCGCGTTAGCCGGATGGCGATTCCCAGTTTCCCGACCCGTATCCCCCGTATGCGACGCAACGCGACATCAAGCGAGCGTGCAGCGCGAACGATGGCCGCGAACACCGGCGTCGGCGTTCCGGTCTGACCTTGCCCATGGAATTCGAGCTCTGGTGGCTGCTTGGATTTCCGCTGTTCTTCGCGCTCGGCTGGCTGGCGGCGCGGGTGGACATCAAGCAACTGTTGTCCGAATCTCGCGCGCTTCCGCTTTCCTATTTCAAGGGCCTGAACTTCCTGCTCAATGAGCAGCCGGACAAGGCGATCGAAGCCTTCATCGAGGTGGTGAAGGTCGATCCGCAGACCATCGAACTGCATTTTGCGCTGGGTAGCCTGTTCCGGCGGCGCGGCGAAGTGGAGCGAGCGATCCGCATGCATGAGAATCTGCTCGGCCGGCCCGATCTGGCACCGGATCAGAAGGTCACTGCGCTGTACGAGCTGGCGCAGGACTATCTGAAGGCCGGGTTGCTCGATCGCGCCGAAGAGATGTTCGGAAAGCTGCAGGGCACGCAGTATGAACAGCAGGGGCTGAAGTTCCTGCTGGAGATCTTCGAGCAGGAGAAGGACTGGAAAAAAGCGATCGAGGCCTCGCGCAGGATGGATGCGGTGGTCGGCCAGTCAAGCGCCGTGGATATCGCCAATTTCTACTGCGAGCTCGCCGTTGGGGAGATGACCCATTCACGCTGGGAGGCGGCGCGCGACTATCTACTGGAGGCGCTAAACGTCAACCGAAAGTGCGCCCGTGCCAACATCCTGCTTGGCGACATCGAGCTGGCCCGGAAGAACAACGAACAGGCGGTCGAAGCCTGGAAACGAATCGAGGGGCAGAATCCCGCGTATTTCTCGCTGGTTGCCGACAAGCTGCTGCTTGCCTATCGCAACCTCGGACGGGAATCTGACGGGCTGCAGTTGCTGCGCGGCTATCTCGGCAGCTATCCTTCACTCGACCTGCTCAACGCCATTTTTGAGGGCGAGCTCGAGCAACGCGGCGCGGATTCGGCTTACCGCCTGGTGCGCGACGAGCTGGCGCGTAATCCCACGCTGCTGGGACTGGACAAGCTGCTCGAAGCCCAACTACTGGAGGTGCCTGCCGAGCGCCGCCAGGACCTCCAGCTGATCAAGAACCTGGTGCACCAGCACACCAGGAGCCTGGCGCTTTACTGCTGCGACAATTGTGGTTTCAAGGCACGCCAGTTCTATTGGCACTGTCCAGCCTGCAACGGCTGGGAAACCTACTCCCCCAGGCGCACCGAAGAGCGGGAGCTAGCTTCTTGACAACCAGTTCCCGGATCATCGTCGCGCTCGACTACGCGGACGCGAGGTCGGCAACGGTTTTGGTGGATCGCCTCCAGCCCTCGGCCTGCCGGCTCAAGGTCGGAAAGGAGCTGTTCACCGCGGCAGGACCGGAATTTGTTGCAATGCTTGCGAAACGCGGCTTCGATATCTTCCTCGATCTGAAATTTCACGACATTCCGAATACTGTGGCGCAGGCATGCAAGGCGGCTACCGGTCTGGGCGTGTGGATGCTGAACGTGCACGCGCTCGGTGGACGGGCGATGATGCAGGCGGCGCGCGACGCGATCGGGACCGCGCCAGGCAGGCCGCGGTTGATCGCCGTGACCGTGCTGACCAGCATGGTGGAGAAGGATTTGCATGAAGTTGGGATCGATGCCACGCCGCGCGACGAAGCATTGCGTCTCGCCGTACTGGCAGGGGAGTGCGGCCTGGACGGCGTGGTGTGCGCCGCGCACGAGGCCGGCGCGATCCGTCAGCATTTGGGCGAAGCGTTTCTGCGCATTACGCCGGGAATTCGCCTGCCCGAAGACTCGGTGGGCGACCAGATGCGCGTGATGACGCCGCGCCAAGCGCTCGAATCCGGGTCGAGCTATCTGGTCATCGGCCGGCCAGTCACCCGCTCAGCGCAGCCTCTTGAGGTGCTGGCACGAATCAATTCGGAAATGGCTACACTGGAGAACGGTAAGTGAAGATAACCATCATCGGCAGCGGATACGTCGGACTTGTATCGGGCGCCTGTTTTGCCGATCTTGGCAATGACGTGGTCTGTCTCGACCTCGATGAGCAGAAAGTCGCGACGCTCAACACCGGCGGCATTCCAATCTACGAGCCAGGGCTGGAGCATCTGGTCAGACACAACGCCGCGGCAGGTCGATTACGCTTCACCACCGATGTAGAGGAAAGTGTCGCGCACGGCAGCCTGCAATTCATCGCCGTGGGCACGCCGGCCGACCAGGACGGCTCAGCGGACCTGCGCCACGTGCTCGGCGGCGCCCGCAGCATCGGCCGTTACATGGACGACTATCGCGTGGTGGTGAACAAGTCAACGGTACCGGTGGGCACCGCGGAACGGGTTCGCGCGGTGATCGACGAGGAATTGAAGAACCGCGGCATGAAGCTGCCGTTCAGCGTGGTTTCCAATCCGGAGTTCCTCAAGGAAGGCGCGGCGGTCAACGATTTCATGCGCCCGGACCGCATCGTGGTCGGCAGCAGCGACGAGCGCGCCACGCAGATCATGCGCCAGCTGTACGCGCCGATCCTGCGCAATCACGACCGCCTTCTGGTGATGGACCTCAGGTCGGCGGAACTTGCCAAGTACGCCGCCAACGCGATGCTCGCCACCCGTATTTCCTTCATGAACGAGCTGGCCAATCTTGCCGAAAAACTCGGCGCAAATATCGAGGCGGTCCGTCATGGAATCGGCTCCGACCAGCGAATCGGTTATCACTTCCTTTATGCCGGCGTGGGTTACGGCGGTTCGTGCTTCCCCAAGGACATCCAGGCGCTGCAGCACACCGCCGGCGAGTACGGCATGCAAATGACCATTGTGGATGCGGTAGAGAAGGTGAACCGCACGCAAAAGCAGCGCATTCTGGAGAAGGTGCGCATGCGTTTCGGTGAGCATCTCGACGGCCGCAGGTTCGCCGTGTGGGGCCTGTCTTTCAAGCCGAACACCGATGACATGCGCGAGGCGCCGAGCCGCGTGGTGATCAACGGCCTGCTAGCCCGCGGCGCCAGCGTGAGCGTCTATGATCCTGTCGCGCTGAAGGAGGCAAAGCAGGTCTTCGCGAAGGAACCGGCGGTGCACTTCGCCCCGTCCACCACGGCGGCGCTCGATGGCGCGGACGCGCTGATCATCGTCACCGAGTGGAAGGAATTTCGCAGCCCGGATCTCGACGACATGAAGCGACGCCTCAAGGCGCCGATCGTGTTCGACGGGCGCAACCTGTACGATCCGGCTTTGATGCGGGAAGCGGGGTTCGAGTATTTCTCAATGGGAAGGCCATGAAGGCCAAGGATGAAGGCGGAAGGGATAAGGGCAAGGATGAAGGCGGAAGGATGAAGTAAGTTCAATGGCTTCGGACCCTCCTTCATCCTTCATCCTTCACCCTTCATCCTTACGTTCCGCGCAGGTACTGGTGGTCGGGGACGTGATGCTCGACCGCTACTGGTTCGGCGAGGTGAGCAGGATCTCGCCGGAGGCGCCGGTGCCGGTGGTGAAGGTGGGGCGCACCGAGGAGCGCCTCGGCGGCGCGGCCAACGTTGCGCGCAACATCGTCGCTGTCGGTGCGCAGGCTGCGCTGCTGTCAGTGGTCGGGCAGGACGAAGCCGGCGATTGCCTCCAGCGCCTGCTCGAGGCCGATGGTATCACCGCTCAGATGCATCGCGATCCCGGGCTCGCCACCACCATCAAGTTGCGCGTGATCGGCCGCCAGCAGCAGTTGCTGCGCATCGATTTCGAAACCGAGCCGGGGCATGAAGTGCTGATGTCCAAACTCGCCGACTTCGAGTCGCGACTGCCGAAAGCGGACGTGGTGATCCTGTCCGACTACGGCAAGGGCGGGCTCAGGCACATCGAGAAGATGATCGAGCTGGCGCGTGCCTCGGGAAAGCCGGTGCTGGTCGATCCGAAGGGAGACGATTACAGCCGCTATCGCGGCGCGACGCTGGTCACACCCAACCGCGCAGAGTTCCGCGAAGTGGCGGGACGCTGGAAAAGCGAGGACGATCTCGCCGAAAGAGCGCAGAAGATGCGCCGTGAACTGGGGCTGGATGCTCTGTTGATCACACGCAGCGAGGAGGGCATGACGCTGTATGGCGACCAGCAGCGGCTGCACGTGCCCGCCGTGGCGCGCGAAGTATACGATGTCAGCGGCGCCGGAGACACCGTCATTGCCGTACTCGGCGTGATGCTTGCGGCCGGCGCCGGCTTCGCCGAGGCAGTGCAGTTCGCCAACAAGGCGGCCGGAATCGTCGTGGGCAAGCTCGGCACCGCCGTGGTTCACCCCGAAGAATTGTTCGAAGGTCAAGGATGAAGGCTGAAGGCGGAAGCATGAAGTGCGGATACGCCGCGGGCGTCGTTCGATTCACGATGTCCGTCGTTCAATCGTCATTTTTTATCCCTCGTCACTAGCATTTCTGGATCGTTCGCATGTACATCGTTGTCACTGGCGCGGCAGGATTTATCGGCTCCAATATCGTCAAGGCCCTGAACGCGCGCGGCGAGACCGGCATTTTTGCGGTGGATAATCTCACGCGCGCCGAGAAGTTCCGCAACCTGGTGGATTGCGAGATCGCCGATTACCTGGACAAGGAGCACTTCCGCGCGTTGCTCGATGCGGGCTCCTTCGACGGCGAAATCGCGGCCATCCTTCACCAGGGCGCCTGCTCGGACACGATGCAGACCGATGGGCGCTACATGATGGAGAACAACTACCGTTACTCGGTGGACTTGCTGGCGTACGCTCAGGCGGAGGCGGTGCCGCTGATCTATGCATCCTCGGCGTCGGTATACGGATCCGGACCGGTTTTCAAGGAGGGCAGAGAGAACGAGAAGCCGCTGAATGTCTACGGTTACTCGAAGTTTCTGTTCGACCAGTTGGTGCGCCGGCGCTGGGAGGACAACACGGCGCAGGTGGTGGGGCTGCGTTACTTCAACGTTTATGGCCCTCGTGAAGCGCACAAGGAGCGAATGGCTTCCGTTGCTTTCCATTGCTTCAACCAGTTCCGGGAAACCGGAAAGGTGAAGCTGTTCGATGGCAGCGGCGGCTACGCCGCAGGCGAGCAGCGGCGCGACTTCATCTCGGTCGAGGACGTCGTGAAGGTGAATCTGTATTTCCTCGATAATCCCAAGAAGACGGGCATTTTCAACTGCGGCACCGGCGCTTCGCAGACCTTCAACGACATTGCGGTTGCAACCATCAACGCGTTGCGGCGTTCCGAAGACAAGAACCCGCTCAGTCTTGCGGAACTCAGGTCGCAGGGAATGATCGAGTACGTATCGTTTCCCGCCGGCCTCAGGGAAAAGTACCAAAACTATACCGAGGCCGATCTCGGCAAGCTGCGCGCCTCCGGATACGCCGCACCGCTCTTCGACGTCGAAACCGGCGTCACGCGCTACGTCGAGTGGCTGCTCGACGCCGTGCGCTAGTAATTTCGTCAGCCGCGTTCAGTGAGTTCTCCGCTCCCAAGGCCGCGCGAGTATCATATTTCCATGGATCGCAATCCCGTCAGTGCCTATCAAACCCTCGACGACTTCGTGGGCAATACGCCTCTGGTGCGCCTGAAGCGCATCCCAGGCAAGACCAGCAACGTCGTCCTCGCCAAACTCGAGGGCAACAACCCTGCGGGATCGGTGAAGGACCGTCCTGCGCTGTACATGATCCGGCGCGCGGAGGAACGCGGGCAGATCAAACCCGGCGACACGCTGATCGAACCGACCAGCGGCAACACCGGCATTGCCTTGGCGATGGTGGCGGCGATGCGCGGCTACCGCATGGTGCTGGTGATGCCAGAGCATCTGTCGGTGGAGCGTCGGCAGACCATGGCGGCGTTCGGCGCAAAGTTCGTGCTGACGCCGAAGGAAGGCGGGATGGAAACGGCACGTGACAAAGCGGAGCAGATGCAGGCGCGCGGCGAAGGTTTGATCCTGGACCAGTTCTCCAACCCCGACAATCCGCTGTCGCATTACGAAGGCACCGGCGCGGAAATCTGGCGCGACACCCGCGGCCAGATCACCCACTTCGTCAGCAGCATGGGCACCACCGGCACGATCATGGGCTGCTCGCGCTTCTTCAAGGAAAAGAATCCAGGGATCCAGATCGTCGGCTGTCAGCCGACCGAAGGTTCACAGATTCCCGGCATCCGCAAATGGCCGGAGGCCTACCTCCCGAAAATATACGACCGTAAACGTGTGGACCGGGTTATCGATGTCAGCCAGGCCGACTCCGAGGAGATGGCGCGCCGGTTGGCAAAGGAAGAAGGCATTTTCGCCGGCATTTCTTCCGGCGGTGCGTTGTGGGCGGCGCTGCAGCTGTCTCGGGAAGTGGAGAACGCCACCATCGTTACCATCGTTTGCGACCGTGGCGACCGCTATCTCTCCACCGGGGTGTTCCCCGCCGAGTAGTACTTTGGCCGCCAAGAGCGCGCGACCGATTCCAAGCCAGTGGGCGAAATAGTCGACGAAGATGAACGCGGAAATCGGCATACCCTCGTCCGGTCTCGCAGTGCATTGTTGCGCCGCATGAGCGGCGGGCCACGCCGCAGATTGAGAGGGAATCCGCGCGCGCGATGCGAAGACGGCATGTGGAGTGACTGGCGTGCTTTCCGATATCCTGACGCGTTTCTACCGCGCGCAGGGACCGGGTGATGTCCTCCCGACGCGCTTACACGGCTTGACAATCGCCTCCGGCTGGCATGACTCCTGTTCTGGTATTTGACATCGAAACCATCCCCGACATCGAAGGGCTGCGGCGCCTGTACGGCCATGGACCGCACACCAGCGATGCCGAAGTGGCGCAAGCGACGTTTGATCGCCGGCGCGAGGCCACCGGCAGCGATTTCCTGCCGCTACACCTGCATCGCGTTGTGGCAATCTCCTGCGCGCTGCGAGATCGCGACAGCTTTCGCGTGTGGTCTCTGGGCGAGGCGGATGAACCCGAACAGGAACTGGTCCGGCGCTTCTTCGATGGCATCGAGAAGTACACCCCTCAGCTAGTTTCCTGGAACGGTAGCGGCTTCGATCTGCCGGTGCTCAATTACCGCGCGCTGATCCACGGCGTGCGTGCCGTGCGCTACTGGGACATGGGCGAGGATGACCGCGACTTCAAGTGGAACAATTACATCAGCCGTTACCACAGCCGTCATCTCGACCTGATGGATGTGCTGGCGATGTACCAAGGCCGTGGCAATGCGCCGCTCGACCAGATCGCGCAACTGCTCGGGCTTCCGGGAAAACTCGGCATGGACGGCTCGAAAGTCTGGGACGCCTACCAGGCAGGCAGAATCGAAGCGATCAGGCATTACTGTGAGACCGACGTCGCCAATACTTACCTCGTTTATCAGCGTTTCCAGTTGGTCCGTGGTGCGCTCGACGAGGCACAGTACCGGCGCGAATGCGATCTGGTGCGCTCGACACTGTCCAAGTCCACGGAAGCGTACTGGCGTGAATTTCTGGACGGCTGGCAGGCCTAGTGTCCTGTTCCGCTAATTCGTGGCTGAAAACCCGACGAGAATCGGCGCCATGCTGTGTTACGAGTCCTCTTCCGCGCTCCGACACGCACGGCGAGGACTCGCGCCTTGCCTGACACCGATTTCGCGGGTTTTCCGATCGATGATCAGCGGGACTGGACACTAATATGAAATGCGAATCGGTCGGGCCTGCGGTGCTGGTTGAGTCACTCGACCAGGAAGGTCGGGGTGTTGCGCATGCGGACGGCAAGGTGATTTTCATCGAAGGCGCGCTTCCCGGCGAAGTGGTCGAGTTCGCATCCTTTCTGCGCAAACAAAATTACGAGTTCGCCGAGGCAAAAAAAATCGTACGCGCTTCGGCCTCGCGCGTCGTGCCGCGTTGCCGCCATTTCGGCGTCTGTGGCGGCTGCAGCATGCAGCACCTGGAGCCGCGTGCGCAGGTGGCCGCGAAGCAGCGCGTCCTCGAGGAAAATCTGGCCCGCATCGGCAAAATAGCAGCTGGGACCATGCTTTCCCCGATTCATGGTCCGACCTGGGAGTACCGCTACCGCGCGCGCTTCTCGGCGCGCTACGTCGCAAAGAAAGGCACGCTGGTCGGCTTTCGCGAACGTCACAGCAGCTTCGTGGCCGACATGCGGACTTGCGAGGTCGTGCCGGCTCGCATTTCCGCATTGCTGGTACCGCTGCGGCAGTTGATCGCCTCGCTGTCCATCCGCGAGCGTCTGCCGCAGGTGGAACTGGCCATCGGCGATGCGGTTGATGTTCTGGTGCTGCGCGTCCTGGAGCCGCCTGACGCCTCCGATCAGGACAAGCTCAGGCAGTTCGCGGTCCAGCATCGGGTGCAGCTTTTCCTGCAGCCGAAGGGTCCGGATTCAATCTATCCCTTCTTTCCGCTGGATGCGCCGCCGCTGCAGTACCGGATTCCCGATTTCGATCTCACTTTTCCGTTCAATCCCACCGATTTCACCCAGGTGAATCACGAGATTAACCGGGCGCTGGTGCGGCGGGCGATCACGCTGCTGGACCCGCAGCCGGAAGATCACATCGGCGACTTTTTCTGCGGCCTGGGAAATTTCTCGCTGGCGATCGCCAGGTGCGGCGCACAGGTTGCCGGCATCGAAGGCAATCCCGGACTGCTGCAGCGCGCCCGCGAGAACGCCGTGCGCAACGGGCTGGAAGCACGGTGCAGGTTCGTCGAGTGCGACCTGTTTACCATCACTGGAGACGACTGGCGCGGGCTTGCGCCTTTTGATCGGGTGCTGATCGATCCGCCTCGCGACGGGGCCATCGAGCTGGTGAAGGCGATTGGTGGATCGCCGCCCGCGCGCATCGTCTACGTATCCTGCAATCCGGCGACGCTAGCGCGCGACGCGGCGGTGCTGGTGCATTCACACGGCTATCGGCTGTCCGCGACGGGCGTGGTGAACATGTTCCCGCATACCTCACACGTGGAATCGGTTGCCTTGTTCGAGATGATTTGAGGAGGTAGTCGGAATGAAAAAGGGCAACCCGAGGATTGCCCTTTTTTTGAGGCGCGGCAGAATCAGTCGCGTTCGCCGGAGAATGCCATGAGCAGTTGCAGCAGGTTGGCGAAAATGTTGAACAGGCTCATGTACACACCTGTTGCCGCCATGATGTAGTTGGTCTCGCCACCATTGACGATGCGGCTGACGTCGTGCAACAGGAACAGCGAGAACACCACGATTACCAGCGCAGAAAGCGTCAGGGCCAGCGCCGGAATCTGGAAGAACATGTTGGCGATCATGGCAAGCAGCAGAACGACCATGCCCACGAACAGGAATTTGCCCATGAAGCTGAAGTCCTTCTTCGTGGTGGTGGCAATCGCGCCCATCGCCAGCAGAATGCCGCCTGTGCCTGCGGCGGCCATGCCGATCAGTTGCGGGCCATTCCTGAACGACAGCGCGACGTTGAGCAGGGGTCCGAGCCACCAGCCGAGGATGAACGTCATCCCGAGCAGCAGAACCACGCCGAGGCCACTGTTGCGATTCGCGGCGATGGCAAATTGCAAGCCGATTACACCGGCGATCATTGCCAGCGACATCATGATCGGGTGTTGCATGATGATACCGCCGGTGGCCATGCCCACCAGCGCTCCGATCACCGTTGGAACCATGGTCAGTGCAAGCAGCATGTAGGTGTTTCGCAACACCTTGTTCTGCACAAGCGTCAGCTGGGTCGATTGCGCACCGTACTGGATTTCTGGTTGCATATGGTTACAGGCTCCTCAGGGATGGAATTTACAGGTCATAAGACTACTTAACCGGGGTCAAAGTTTCAACGCCTCATTTGGCGGGCGCGGGCCATGCGCGTATCATTTGCGCCCTTCGGAGGGTTGGCAGAGCGGTTGAATGCACCTGACTTGGCGCCTGCAAAGCCGGCGCTTGCGTAGACTAACCTTCCAGGTTATGTCGGAGCTAAATCAGGCGTGATACGGAAGGGTGGCAGAGCGGTTAAATGCACCGGTCTTGGCGCACGCAAAGCTTGCGCTAGGGTAGGGTAACCTTCAGGTTAGCCGGAGCTAAAACCGGCAGAGTTATTGCAGCGGAGGGTTGGCAGAGCGGTTGAATGCACTGGTCTTGAAAACCAGCGTACCCGCAAGGGTATCGGGGGTTCGAATCCCTCACCCTCCGCCACTGTGTGATCGTGGGTTCGTATGGCGCCTCGCCGCGCTGGGCGCGCGCTTAACGCGGCCGACGACCGGTTAGCGGGCGCCTAAAGAGGCTCGCTACGCGAGCATCTTGACACTTACCCTCCGCCACAATCAAAAGGCCCCGCGTTTGGCGGGGCCTTTTGCATTCCGAATACCGGATCGGTTACAGCAGCGTCTTGGCGAAATTCATCGCCGCCGGCATGTCGGGAAGCTGGGTGACTTCCGGCACGACCTGGATGTAGCGCACCACGTTGTTCTTGTCGGTGACGATCACGGCGCGCGCCAGCAGGTGCAGCGGTTCGATCAGCAAGCCGTTGTTCATCCCGAATTCCCCGGTCTTGTAATCCGAGTAGAACGTTACGTTCTTGATCTTTGCCTCTTTCGCAAAACGCTGTTGCGCGAACGGCAGATCCATGCTCACCGTAACCATTTCGACCTGGTCGGCTAGCTTGCGGTCCTTCTCACTGAGCAGGTGGGTCTGTGCCTCGCACGTCGGCGTATCGACGGAAGGCACGACGCTGATTATGCGCACCTTGCCGCTTCCATCGGCCATATTGACCGGCCCAAGGTTGGCGCCGGTAACGATCGCGGCAGGAAGCGGTTCACCCACCTTGACCGCCTGACCGCGCAACGGCAGCGGGCTGCCTTTCATCAGGACGCTGTTGCCGTCGCCGGCCGCGCTGCTTTCCTTGTTTACCTTGATGCCCTGGACTTCCTCGCCGGCAGCGAGCGCAACGCCTGCGCCCAGTCCCAACAGGCCCGCCAGCGTGAGCGATGCGACAAATGCATTCTTCATTGCAGTTCCCTCCAAAAATTGTTCTTGCTCCTCTTGACCTTTGGTGCAGCCCTGCGATTCTGGTGCTCGGGAGCGCGCGGCCCCAGACGGAAACGCTGATTTCGCGCTCATGATAATCATGATCCGGGGCAATCGCGAGCAACTGCGTGCGGGCAGGGTACCGGTTCCAACCAGTCCCTGCGGAGCGGACACGGATATGGGTATCAGCGAGCGGCACGGATCGCCGTCTCCGGCTGCCGGCAACATGCTCGTGAGACTTTTTTCCCTAAGCCTGGTATGGACATTTATTGCCCGGCACCGTGTACGGTCTCGATAATGCAATATAGACGGGACATCGCGAGTGGGTGCCGGGGCCGGTCCGGAAGCCATGCGGGGATGGCGATGTGCCGTCTCCGGGCGCTCGATGTCTCTCGTAAGCTACGAATTCTAAATCAGAAACTGGAACACGCTTGAGTCTCTCCAGAGGCGCTTCAACGCCGCACTACAACGATACATGTCCGAATCACGACGCGGCCCCTTGACGGTTGCGGACCATGACCGCGCAAACGCGGGACTGACCTACGTGTACCCGGTGGTGTCTCGGCGCGCGGGCGGCGTTTCCGTGGGTATCAATCTCAACGTCAACAATGCTTGCAACTGGCGTTGTATCTACTGCCAGGTTCCGGGCCTCACCCGTGGCGCTCCGCCGCCGGTGGATCTAGGCAAGCTCAAGCGCGAACTCTCCGGATTTCTGCAAGACGTGTTGCACGGCGATTTCCTTTCCGCGCGCGTGCCGGTCGAAGCACGTCGCCTGAACGATATTGCGCTTTCGGGGAACGGCGAACCGACCAGTGCCAGGGAATTCGAGAGCGTGGTGGACCTGGTCGGGGAGGTGCGGCGACAAACCGGGGTGCCGGCAGGGGTCAAAACGGTGCTGATCACCAATGGCAGTCTGATGCAGCGCGCCGGCGTTCAGGCCGGAGTCAGGAAACTGGCGGCGCTCAGCGGACAAGTGTGGTTCAAGGTGGACCGTGCCACCAAATCGGGCTTGCGCAAGGTCAACAATACCCGCACGGACGTCGCCAGGATGCGCGCAAACCTCGAGATTGCGGTGCGCCTGTGCCCGACCTGGATACAGACCTGTGTGTTTGCGATCGATGGCGCCCCCCCCGAAGTGGCCGAGCAACAGGCTTACCTCGACTTCCTGCGCGAGTGTGTTGCCGAAGGACTGCCGCTGCGGGGCGTGCTGCTGTACGGTCTGGCGCGGCAATCGTTTCAGCCGGAAGCCAAGCGCCTCAGCGCCCTCCCGTTTGGGTGGCTGGACGCCTTTGCGGACAAAATCCGCCCGCTGGGCCTGGAGGTCAAGGTTACCCCCTGACGGTCAGCGGCGAGCGCGGCGCCGCGACACGTGGCTGGTTGCTTCGGTCTTCAGGCGGCGATACAGCGCCGGCTCGACGGTCTTCAGATAGGAAATCACGGCGACGTCGCTCTTGTTGATTTTTTTCAGATCGATCTGATCCACGTGCACCACGCGCAGCAGTTCCTGCACAGGCTTTGGCATGTTGCGGCCGCTTTCGTAGCGCGAACCGCCGCTCTGGGTCACGCCGATGCGCCCCCAGAATTCCTGTTGATTCATGCCGAGACGCCGGCGGATACCGCGGGGGTTCTGAATTTTCGCAAGCATTTTCATCTCCAAATGGCCGCAAGGTTGTCGGGGTGCCGGTTGCGGACTGGGGTTGCTGACATGCGTTTGTCAAGGGCCACAACCACAAAGTTCCGCATATGACGGTTCATGACAAGCGCCTAGCGACGTCCGATGGAAAACGACAACGCCCCGCATGGGCGGGGCGTTGACTTGTTTCGGATAGCGAGAGGTTGAGCGGCCGAGTGTTACTTCGCCACTTGCTTTTAGGTCCGGCCGTGCTTCGCACGTAGCTTGACCACTGCGTGGCCAGGTTAGCCTTCACTAAGCAAGCGGCGAAGTTATTTCGTGTGGGGATTTTAGTTCCGGCATAACCTGCCAAGGGACAGGTTAGCCTTCACTGAAAGCAAGCGGCGAAGTTATTTCGCCACTTGCTTTTCCCTCAGCTCGTCGAGGGTCTTGCAGTCGATGCAAAGGGTGGCGGTGGGACGTGCTTCCAGGCGCTTCAGACCGATCTCGATGCCGCAGCTTTCGCAGTAGCCATATTCGCCGGCGTCGATCTTGGCGATCGTTTCGTCGATTTTCTTGATCAGCTTGCGCTCGCGATCGCGATTGCGCAGTTCCAGGGCCATATCCGATTCCTGGCTCGCCCGATCATTCGGATCGGCGAACACAGTCGCCTCGTCCTGCATCGTATGCACCGTGCGGTCGATGTCCTGCGAGAGTTCGATCTTCAGTTGATTGAGCATTTTCCTGAAGTGTTCGAGCTGCTTCGGATTCATGTAAGCCTCGCCTTTTTTCGGCACATAAGGCTTGAAGTTCGTGTGAAATTCGGTCGTCATTCGCCAGTTCGGTCCGAAAAAAAATCGCTTTAATAGCAGAAATAGCAGGGGGGTGCAAGCTTAGTTTCAACGCCGCGAAAACGCAATGCCTTCGGGACCTTCAAATTGACCTTTAACCCTCTGATCGGTATAGTTGCGACCCTCCGGGGTGTAACGCAGCCTGGTAGCGTGCCTGCTTTGGGAGCAGGATGTCGGGAGTTCGAATCTCTCCACCCCGACCAGATAGCGAGAGTCGTGCCCGGTTCAGAGTCGTGCCCGTAGCTCAACCGGATAGAGCACCAGCCTTCTAAGCTGGGGGTTACAGGTTCGATTCCTGTCGGGCACGCCAGCGCACCCCACGCGGCAAACGTTTCAGTGGTGGCTGTAGCTCAGTTGGTAGAGTCCCGGATTGTGATTCCGGTTGTCGTGGGTTCGAGTCCCATCAGCCACCCCATCTGCGTTTCCTCCCGCTTCAACCCTTGACTCGCAAGTCATGATCGTTCTGCGCGACCTGCAACTTCGCCGCGGCATCAAGCTACTGTTCGCAGGCGCGAGTCTCACCTTCAATAGCGGCCAGAAGATCGGCGTCACCGGCGCCAACGGCAGCGGCAAGTCCAGCCTGTTCGCGCTGCTCCTCGACGAGATTCACCAGGACGCGGGCGGGTTCGAAATTCAGCCCGGGCTGGTGCTCGCGCACGTTGCGCAGGAAACTCCCGCCACCGATCAGGCCGCGATCGAGTACGTGCTCGACGGCGACGCGGAACTGCGGCAACTCGAAGGCGAACTGTTGGTCGCGGAGCAGGCGCACAACGGCACGCGAATCGGCGAATTGCATGAAGACATGCAGCGCATCGGCGCTTATTCAGCGCGCGCCCGCGCAGCGCAGCTGATGCATGGCCTCGGCTTCTCGTATTCCGAAATCGACAGGCCGGTCGCGCAGTTCTCTGGCGGCTGGCGCGTGCGGCTGAACCTGGCGCGCGCACTGATGTGCCGCTCGGACATTCTGCTGCTGGACGAGCCGACCAATCACCTCGACCTCGACGCTATCGTCTGGCTAGAGCAGTGGCTTTCCAGTTACCCGGGGACGTTGCTGCTGATCTCGCACGACCGCGATTTTCTCGATGCGGTGGCCGACGCCATCTGCCACATCGAAGGCCAACGCCTGCGGCTGTATTCGGGTAATTATTCGGCGTTCGAGACGCAGCGCGCCGCGCAACTGGCGCAGCAGCAGGCCACTTTCCTCAAGCAGCAGCGCGAAATCGCCCACCTGCAGTCCTTCGTCGACCGTTTCAAGGCCAAGGCCACCAAGGCGCGCCAGGCGCAGAGCCGCATCAAGGCGCTCGCCCGAATGGAGAGAATCGCCGCCGCGCACGTGGATACGCCGTTCGAGTTCGCGTTCCGGCAGCCTGTGGTGCAGCCCGATCCGGTGCTGACGCTGGACGGCGTCGAAGCCGGCTACGGCGATGCAACCATCCTGGGCGGAATCGGGATGACGCTGCGGGCCGGCACCCGGCTGGGCCTGCTTGGCCGCAACGGCGCCGGCAAGTCGACGATGATGAAGTTGTTGGCGGGCGCGCTGGCGCCGCTCACCGGAGAGCGGGTCGAGGGCAAAGGCCTGCAGATCGGTTACTTCGCGCAGCACCAGCTGGAGCAGTTGCGCCCCGAGGAGAGCCCGCTGTGGCACCTGATGTGGCTGTCGCCCAGGACGCGCGAGCAGGACCTGCGCAATTTTCTCGGCGGTTTCGATTTCCACGGCGATCAGGTGACCGAACCGGTGGCGCCGATGTCGGGAGGCGAAAAGTCCCGGCTCGCCCTGGCGCTGATCGTCTGGCAACGGCCGAACCTGCTGCTGCTGGACGAACCCACCAACCATCTGGACCTGGAAATGCGCCACGCGCTGACCCTCGGGCTCCAGGATTACGAGGGCGCACTGGTGCTGGTGTCGCACGACCGCAGCCTGCTGCGAGCCACCGCTGACGAACTGTGGCTGGTGGAGCGCGGCACGGTCGAGCCCTTCGACGGCGACCTGGAGGACTATGCCAGACGGCTGCGCGCCAGGGAACAGGCCGAAAGCGCCGCTGCGGAGCCCGTGGTCGGCCGCAAGGAGCAGAAACGGCTCGAAGCCGAGGAGCGCAACCGGCGCTCTGCCCGGCGCAAGCCGCTCGAGGCGCGGCTCAAATCGGCGGAGCGGGACATCGAGGCGCTGGGGACCGAAAGGGTGCGCCTTGAAAAGCTGATCGCCTCCCCCGATATGTACGGCGACAGCCGCAAAGACGACCTGAAGCGCTGCCTGCTGGAGCAGGTACAGGTGGCGGCTAGGTTGCACGAGGCGGAGGAGCGCTGGCTTGTGTTGTCCGCCGAGCTCGAGCAATTGACCGCTGGCGGATAAGGGGCTGTCATGCGGAACTGGAAGTTTCGGTCTTGCTCTAAAGAATCAACTTTTATTTGAAAGGGTCACTTGTGATCAAGCGCGTCGTTCTTTTCCTGATTACCAACCTGGCGGTCGTCTTTGTCCTGAGCATCACCATGAGGCTGCTCGGGGTGGACCGCATCCTCGCCGAATCCGGCGGCGGACTGGATTTGAACGCGCTGCTGGTTTTCGCCGCGGTGATCGGTTTCGGCGGCGCTTTTATCTCGCTCGCCATGTCCAAGTGGTCGGCCAAGATGATGACCGGCGCCAAGGTCATCGACAGCCCGCGCAGCGAAGCCGAACAGTGGCTGGTGCAGACGGTGCAGCGCCAGGCCCGCCAGGCCGGCATCGGGATTCCCGAGGTGGCGATCTACAACGCGCCGGAGGTCAACGCATTTGCCACGGGAATAAACAAGAACAATGCGCTGGTCGCGGTCAGCACCGGACTTCTCAGCAACATGACCCGCGACGAGGCCGAAGCCGTGCTCGGCCACGAAGTCACCCACGTCGCCAACGGCGACATGGTGACGCTGGCGCTGATCCAGGGCGTAGTGAACACATTCGTGATCTTTCTGTCGCGCATTATCGGCAACATCGTCGACAAGACCGTTTTCAAGACCGAGCGCGGCCACGGTCCGGCTTTCTGGATCACCTCGATCATCGCCGAACTGGTACTCGGCATCCTGGCCAGCATCATCGTGATGTGGTTCAGCCGCCGGCGCGAGTTCCGCGCCGATGCCGGCGGCGCTGCGCTGGCGGGCCGCGAGAAGATGATCGCCGCACTGCGGCGGCTGAAGCAGGCGCACATGCCTTCGCAACTGCCGGACCAGATCAAGGCTTTCGGCATCAACGGCGGCGACGGCTGGGGCATCAAGCGCCTGTTCATGTCGCACCCGCCGCTCGACGAGCGCATCGAGGCATTGCGCGCGCAGCGCTGATCGCTCCCTGCCGTCGAAATCAATACGCCCGCGAAAGCGGGCGTTTTCTTTTCCCAGAGCGAATTCAAGAGCTCGAAAAAAACTGCAAACCCGGAACACGATTCGACCGAGAGTTCAACCGACATCGAGCACGACCGCGGCGCGACCGGAGATCAATTCGTTGCCGCCGTCGGTGACGCGGAACTGGTAGATCACCCGCGATTCGTCGCCGAGCAGGCGCGCGGCCTCGATCACCAGGTCGCGTTCCACATCATGCAGGTAGCCGACGTTGCAGACCAACTCGCGCACGCTGGCGAGCAGTCCTGCGGGGGCCTGTCTTCCTTCCAGCGCGGTGAGCGCGCCGTGCAGCGCCATCGCCTGTGCCGCGTACTCGATCCCGCAGACGGCGGCGAGGCGGCCGTTGCGGCGCAGCGGATTGGCGGGGTCGCGGTGGCTGCTCGCGGTACAACAGATGCGTTCGACATCCCAGCTTAACGCCGAATCCAGCAAGCACATCGCCCCCGCGTGCGGAATCAGTTCGCGGATGCGGGGCCCGGCGATCAGCACGGCGACACCGCGACGTCGATCATGTTTCCCGCTACGTATTCCAGCACCACGTCGTCCGGACGCTGCCTGGCCAGCGCGGCAAGCAGCGGCAGGCCGCGCGCGCTGGAATTTCCCCGGCGCAGGCTTTCGAGTCCGGCATCGTCGTGGCGGGAAGTGCGGCTTCGATCGCGGTTGACAACGAGTTCCAGTCCGGCGATCGAACGGCTGTCACGATCGCGGGTGAGAAGCAGCGCTGCCCCGAACGGCGCCGATACAGGGTGTACGCCGCGCAACGGTTCGGGATAAGGCAGATCGTAGGCGATCATCAGGACCGCGTCCGCTGCAACGCTCGCCTGGGTAGCGGCCTCGATCAACCCCGCCGTAAAGCTCCAGTCGAATGCGCACAGACTAGTGGAGGGCGCGCGCGACTGCATGGCGATGCCCCAATAGCCGGACGGCGCGTTGTGAACGGAATTGTGGAATCGCGTCGGCGACACCTGCCGTTCCGTCCCCGCGAGGGTGACGCAAATTTCCTGGATGATTTCGCCGTCACCGCCCGAGGAAGTGAACACCGTGGGCAATTCGGCGCCCGATCTGGCGCTGCCGACGAGCGCGTCCTGTCCCACCGCAATGGCCAGCTTGACTGGCAGGCCGGTGCGCCGACGCTCCACCGCAGGCAGCACATCCAGACTGGGGAGCTGCAGCGCGGAAGCACGGTAGGGCGCCGTCCCGGCAAGCACCGCACGGCTTGCCGCCCATCCGGCCAGCCCCGGGGCAAGGATGCCGACGCTCTCGACGAAGACTCTCATCCGCCCGCCCGTCCCAGCACCAGGCTGCAGTTGGTGCCGCCGAAACCGAAAGCGTTGCTCATGACAAGGTTTGCTCTCGCGGGCCGGTTTTCCAGCAGGTACCTTGCCTTCATCGATGGATCGATCGTGCGCGTATTCACGCTGCCTGGAAGGAATCCGCGCTCGATCGCCAAGGCCGAGATGATCGCCCCGATCGCGCCGCAGGCGCCCAAAGCATGTCCAGTCCAGCCTTTGGTCGAACTGCACGGCGCGTCGCCGCCGAACAGCGCGAACACCGCCTTGTCCTCGGTGGCGTCGTTGCTCCGGGTGCCGGTGCCGTGCAGGTTGATGTAGTCGATTGCTTGCGGGGTGGTGCCCGCATCCTTCAGGGCGCGTTCCATCGCCAGCCGTGCGCCCAGTCCGTCCGGATGGGGAGAGGACATGTGGTAGGCATCGCCGCTTTCGCCGATGCCGAGCAGCCTGACCGCATCCGGCGGGGCATGCGCATCGGATTTTTCCAGCAGCACAAAGCCTGCGCCCTCGCCGATCGAGATGCCATCGCGCTCCGCATCGAAAGGGCGGCAGGGCGACGCAGACAACAGGCCCAGCGAACCGAAACCGTAAAGCGTGGTCAGGCAAAGGCTGTCCACGCCGCCGACCAGGGCGGCGTCGCACAGCCCCGCGGCTATCATGCGCGCCGCATTGCCAAATACTTTCGCGCTCGAAGAACACGCGGTGGACACCGCCACCGCCGGACCAGTCAAGGCGAAGTAGGATTGGACGAAGCCGGCAAGCGAAAAGCTGTTCTGCGTGCCGGCGTAACGAAAGTCCGGCGGCAACGCGCCGCTTGCCGGATCGCGGCGGCGATAAGCGAGTTCGGTCGAGAGGATCCCCGATGTGCTCGTGCCCAGGAAAACACCGATACGGCCGGCCCCGTGCCTCTCACGAGACTCGATCACCGCGTTTTCGAAACCGTCCTGCCTGAGGCAAAGCTGGGCGATGCGATTGTTGCGGCAATCGAACGCAGCCAGGTCGGCGCGTACCGGCGCCAGCCGCTCGTCGGGTATCTGGCCGACGCAGGTCTCGAGTTCCGCGGTTTCGAATCTGCAGGGTGCGAGTCCCGAGCGCCGTTCGCGCAGGGCGTCCAGGCTGGCCTCGAGTCCTATGCCGGCGCTGCTGGCGATCGCCATGCGGCTGAAGAAAAGACGCTGCACTGCGCGGGTTCCTGTTGATGTGCGTTGACCGGCCGCGACGTCGCAGCGGTTCGCCGGCGAGGTTACGTGCCGCGGGATAGTGCGTCAACGTGCGGGTGCGCCGCCGCGTCGCGGGTCCCGGGTCAAGTCAAGCGGTTATAATCCGAAACGACGCATGCACCGGCTGAATTTCAAAGGAAAAGATCGCAGAACATGGACACAGTCGAGCCCATGACCGCTCAGGAACGCGAACTTGCCGGGCTGATCGTGGCGGCGTTGAACCTGGAAATTGCCGCCGGCGAGATCGACCCGAATGCACCCCTGTACCGCGAGGGTCTGGGATTGGATTCGATCGACATCCTGGAGATCGCCCTGGCGGTATCCAAAAAATACGGTTTTCAGCTGCGATCCGACGACAACGACAACGTCAAGACCTTCAACTCGCTGCGCTGCCTGAACGAGCATGTCCAACGCCATCGAGCCCGCTGAGCGGCGCGGCCGTGCCGGCCGCCGCCGCGGCGTGTTGCTGGCGGCGGCGCTGATCGCCTATCCGTTGCTGGTTCATCTGACGGTTTCGGCGCGTCCGGACAGCGGCCTGGGTGAATGGCTCATGGCGGCGCCGCTGATCGCATTGCTGGTATGGTTCCTTTCCCGTTCAAGGCGGGGCCGGATTGGTTTGCTGGCGCTGGGCGCGGCTGCTTTCGCAGGCTGGTGGGCGTGGCGTGCCGCCGGTGCCAGCCCGGCCATCGTATACCCACTCACGCATGTCTCGGTCTACTTTTTTCTGCTGTGGTATTTCGGCCGTACGCTGCGGGCTGGAAACGAGGCGCTGATCACGCGGCTCGCAACTTACGTGCACGGCGCGTTGCCGGATGAAATCAAAGGCTACACGCGCCGCGTCACCTGGGCGTGGTGCCTGTTCTTCGCCGGGATGGCGCTGACTTCGGTGCTGCTGTTCGCCCTGGCACCGCTGGCGACCTGGTCGTTGTTTGCCAACGTGCTGAACCTGCCTCTGGTCGCTGCCATGTACCTGGGCGAGTACGCTTACCGGCTGCTGCGTTATCCGGATTTTTCCCATGCCTCCATTCCGACGGTGGTCCGGGCGTTCCGGGAATTCGCCGGATCGGCGCAGGATCCGGTCCGCAACCGCTAGCGGGTTGGCCCGCAACTGATCCACGCATGCGATCTCCATGGCGGCGATTCCCCTGATCAGCCATCGCCAGGCAAACGACGTGATTGCCCGGCGCGGGTCGCACGCCGCAACCGTGGCGGATTTTCTGGGCGACATCGAGTGCGTGGCGGAACAGCTTCCGTCGCGGCGCTTTCTGGTCAACTACTGCGCCGACCGCTACCGCTTCGCGGTCGGCCTGGCGGCGGCTCTGGCGCGCGGACAAGTCAGCCTGCTGCCGCCGAACCAGGCGCCGGAAATGCTGCGCCAGCTCGAGTGCGATTACCCTGAACTGTATGTGCTGACGGACGCGCCGCGGCAGGACCATCGCATCGAACAGGTGGCGTATCCGAAATCCGACACAGCGCGGAAAGGCTCGAGCACCGTGCCGGCATTCCCGCCGGACCAGGTCGCGGCGATTGCCTTCACCTCCGGCTCGACCGGCCGCCCCACGCCGCACCGGAAGACCTGGGGCGCGCTTGCGTGCGGAGCCGTCTGCGAGGCACGGCGTTTCGGGCTGGATGGCGATCGTGCGGTCACGCTGGTCGGCACCGTTCCGCCGCAGCACATGTACGGACTGGAGTCCACCGTTCTGCTGGCGCTGCACAACGGGCTGGCGCTGCATGCGGCGCGACCATTCTATCCGGCCGACGTGCGTGCGGCGCTTGCGGACATTCCCGGCAATCGCGTGCTGGTCACCACTCCAGTGCATCTGCGCACGCTGCTTGCCGGGGACATCGAATTGCCGCCGCTCAAGCTCATCATCTGCGCCACCGCGCCGCTGTCTCCGGAGTTGGCGGCGCAGGCCGAGGCGCGCTATGCCGCGCCGCTGCATGAGATCTACGGCTTTACCGAGGCGGGAATGGTTGCTTCCCGGCGCACGGTGCAGGGCCCCGAGTGGCACAGCCTGCCGGATCTGCAATTGCGCAGGCAAGGGGACCAAGTGCTGGTAAAGGGCGGTCACATCGAAGCCGAAGTGCCGTTCACCGACGTGATCGAATTGCGCGGCCAGGGGACTTTCGTTTTGCACGGACGCAGCGCGGACCTGGTCAATGTCGCCGGAAAACGTAGCTCGCTCGCGTATCTCAACCATCAGCTAAACGGCATCGAAGGAGTGCAGGACGGCGTGTTCTTCATGCCGGACGAAGGCAGCGAAGGGGTCACCCGGCTCGCCGCGTTTGTGGTAGCGCCGGCGCTGTCGCGGGAGGCGCTGCTGCAGGCGCTGCGGCAGAGGATCGATCCGGTGTTCCTGCCGCGGCCGCTGGTTTTCGTCGATGCGCTGCCGCGCGATGCCACCGGAAAGCTGCCACGTAAGGCGCTCACGCGCCTTGTGCGGACATCGACGTCGGCAGCCGGGCGTCGCGCCGCCATCGTCCACCGGCGCTTTCCCGCGGACCATCCGGCGGCGCAAGGACATTTCCCGGGGAACCCGATCATCCCCGGGGCAGTGTTGCTCGACGAAGTCATCGCCGCCGCCGCCGGGCAGTTTCAGCTTCCCGACTCCGGCTGCACGGTGAATTCGGCAAAGTTTCTGCGTCCGGTGCGTCCCGGCGAAGAGGTGCTGATCCGCTTCGAACTCCAGGGGCCGGGCGCGATCCGGTTCGAGTGCAGGGTCGGGGATGATGTCGTGCTGAGCGGAACCCTGCGATCCGGAGCCTCGCAGCGCGAGGATGCGGCTTGAGCCGGCAATGGCTCGAGCAACGCGAGCGCTCCAACGCCGCGGCGATCCGTCTGCTGGTCGGGGTAGCGCTTGGCCTGGGCCGCCCCGTCGCGCGGGCGCTGCTGTATCCGGTGTGCGCCTACTTTCTGATTTTCTCGGTCAAGGCCAAGGCGGCGTCGAGGAAATATCTGGGTAAGGTGCTCGGACGCCGGCCCGGGATCGCCGACCTGTTTCGCCATTACTACTATTTCGCGACCGTTGCGCTCGATCGCATGTTCCTGCTGCGCGATCGGTTCGACCAGTTCGATGTACGGATCCATGGCGAGGAAATTCTGCTCGAGACCATGGCGCGCGGTGAAAACTGCCTTCTGCTTGGCGCCCATCTCGGCAGCTTCGAAGTGTTGCGCGCGCTTGGCCGCGACCGCCGGGTACAGGTAAGCCTGGCGATGTTCGAGCACGCCAACCCCAGCGTCAACGCGCTGGCCAAAGCCATTAATCCGGAACTGGAAGGGACGGTGATCGGCCTGGGTTCGCCACAATCGATGCTTGAGTTGCGCCAGCGTTTCGAGCGCGGCGACTGGGTCGGCATGCTGGGAGATCGCGGGTTGGACAACTCGGCGACGGTGCAAGTGCCGTTCCTAGGCGAGCCGGCGCAGTTTCCGGTGGCGCCGTTCCGCATTGCCGCGCTGCTGGGCCGGCCGGTGGTGCTGATGGTGGGGCTGTACCGCGGCGGCAACTGCTACGACCTGTGTTTCGAACGCCTCGTGGACGCACCGAAGCTGGAACGCGCCACGCGCGATGCGACCTTGCGCCAGTGGACCGAACTCTACGCCAGACGCATCGAGCACTACTGTCGGCTGGCACCCTACAACTGGTTCAACTTCTATGACTTCTGGGCCGATACGACGGCATCGCGCTGAAGCCGCGGTGGCCGCGCTGATCTTCATCGCCGGACTGCTGGGCGGCGCCTGTTCATGGGCACAGGAACCGGCCGCAGGCTGGAGTTTGGAGAAACTGATGCGCGACCTGAGCCAAGTCCGGAGTTCAAAAGCGCGCTTCGTCGAGCGCAAGTATCTGAAGGTCCTGAACGCGCCGCTGGAGTTGCGTGGAACGCTGACCTATAGCGCGCCCGGCCGGCTGGAGAAACGCACTCACTCGCCCAGGCCGGAAACACTCACGCTGGACGGCGACAAGCTCACCATCGAAAATCCGGCACGCCGGGAGAGCCGCAGCCTGAGGCTGCAGGATTACCCGGTGTTGCGTGCCTTCGTGGAAAGCATACGCTCGACCTTGAGCGGCGATATCCAGGCGCTCGAGCGTTTCTATCGTGTCGACCTGGAGGGCGGGCCGGCGCAGTGGCGGTTGTACCTGGTGCCGCGCGACAAGGAGATGCGTACGGTGATCAGCCTGATCAGGATCGGGGGAAGCCGCGACCGCGTGGATCTGATCGAGGTCCACGAAGCCAACGGCGATCGGTCAGTGATGAGGGTTTACGGGGAAGACCGGTGACATCTCCGGCACGGCTGGCCATCGGTATGTGGCTCGCGCTTGTGGCCGCCTGCATCTTCGTCATCGCGCGCACGCAGTTCAGCACCGATCTCGCGGCCTTTCTACCGCGTTCCCCCACACCGGCGCAGCAGATGCTGGTGGACGAACTGCGCGACGGCGTGGTGTCGCGGCTGACCCTAGTCGGAATCGAAGGCGCGCCGCAGGACCGGCTCGCCGCCGTAAGCCGGGGACTGGCCGCCCGGCTGGAGCACGATGCGCGTTTTGCCCACGTTGCCAACGGTGCGCAGGACCGGCTGCGCGTCGACGGTGAATTCCTGCTGCGCAATCGTTATCTGCTCAGCGGGGCGGTGGCGCCGGAACGCTTCAGCGTCACCGGCCTGCGCGCGGCGCTGGAGCGCCAGCTCGACCTGCTCGGTTCGCCGGCGAGCATGCTTGTTGGGCCGCTATTGCCGCGCGACCCGACCGGGGAGTTCCTGCGTCTGCTCGAGCAATTGCGCGAGGAAGGCGGGCCGGACAAGCGCGGCGACGTTTGGTTCTCGCGCGACGGTAGCCGCGCGCTGCTGCTGGCTCAGACCCGCGCCCCGGGTTTCGACCTGGACGCGCAGGAGCAGGCGCATGCAGCGATCCGCACGGCTTTCGAGCAGGCGGTGCACGAACAGCGTGCCGACAGCGCGCGCTTGCTAGTCAGCGGACCGGGCGTCTTTGCGGTCAGGTCCCGCGCCGGCATCAAGCAGGATGCGCTGCGTTTTTCCCTGATTGCCACAGTCCTGGTGTCCGCAGGCCTACTGATCGCGTATCGCTCGGTGCGGGTGCTCGCGCTGACACTGGTGCCGGTGGCCAGCGGGGTGCTGGCCGGTATCGCTGCGGTTAGCCTGGGCTTCGGCTCGGTGCACGGTGTGACCCTCGGCTTCGGCGCCACACTGATCGGCGAGGCGGTTGACTACGCGATTTACCTGTTCACCAACACGGCGCCGGGCAGCCCGCCGCAAGCCGCGCTCAAGCGCATTTGGCCGACGTTGCGGCTGGGCGTGCTCACCTCGGTGTTGGGCTGCGCCGCGATGCTGTTCTCCGGATTCCCAGGGCTGGCGCAGCTCGGGCTGTTCTCGATCGCCGGACTGGTGACGGCGGCGGCGGTGACGCGCTGGGTATTGCCCGAACTGGTGCCGCGTGGCTATAGCGTCAGGGCCGTGGGCACGCTGGCGCCGGTGCTGTTGCGCCTGATCGCGCGCGGCCGCGCATTGCGCGTGCCGTTGATTGGGATTGTTCTCGTGCTGGCCGTATGGCTGACCTTGCAGGGTGCAACACCGTGGAACGACGACCTGTCCGGCCTGAGCCCGGTATCGGCGTCCGATCAACGCATGGACGAGGCATTGCGCAGCGATCTTGGAGCGCCGGACGTGCGTCAGCTGGTCGTGGTAACGGGCGATTCCGAGCAGGCAGCGCTGGAAACGGCCGAACGCGTGGGTGTTGTACTCGCCGGACTCCAGTCCGCTGGAGTGCTGGCGGGCTACGATTCCCCGGCGCACTATCTTCCGAGCGTGGCCGCACAACGGGCCCGCCAGAGGGCGATACCGGACGCCGAAAAACTGCGGCGCGATCTGGCCAAAGCTGCGGAGGGTCTGCCGTTTCGCGCCGGGGTATTTACGCCGTTCGTCGAAGAAGCGCAAGCGGCGAAGAGGCAGCCCGCGCTGGTGCGTGCGGACCTGCAGGGCACAGCGCTGGCGTTGAAGCTGGAGGCGCTGCTGGTTCAACGGCGCGCACAGTGGTTTGCGATGCTGCCGCTGCGGGGCGTGACCGACACCGTCGCGCTGGAACAGCAAATCGAGCGCTTCGGTCCGCAAGGGGTGGTGTTGCTCGACCTCAAGCGCGAATCCGATGCGTTGTATCAGGGCTACCTGGCGAGGGTGCTGCAGTTCGCGCTGTTCGGTGCGGCCGCGATTGTGCTACTGCTGGCGGCAGCGCTGCGATCATTGCGGCGTTCCTGGGAAGTGCTTGCGCCGCTCACCGCCGCTGTCATCGTCACCGTCGCGATCCTGATTGCCGGTGGCGACCGGCTCAACATCTTCCATGTGGTCGCGCTGCTGCTGGTGATTGGTGTCGGTTCCAACTACACCTTGTTCTTCGAGCGCCGCAACATGGCCAACGCCATCCCGGAGCGTACCGTGACCTCGCTGTTGCTCTGCAATCTCTCCACAGTCATCGGCTTCGGCGTCATCGGTTTCGCCAGCACCCCGGTACTGTCGGCCATCGGCTCCACGGTCGCGATCGGTGCCTTTCTAAGCCTGGTGTTCGCCGCGATTCTGACGGGAAGAAGCGAGACAAAAGAGAAAAGTTAAAAGAGGCAAGAAAAAGCAGAACGGACCGATGCCGAGCCCGTTCCTTGGGTTTTAAGCTTTTGTCTTTCCTCTTTCCCCTGTCCTCTCTGTTCTCAGCTTCTTTGCGATCAATACCGGCAACCTTATCAGGAACCCGAAGAACAGCCGGGTGTGCATCCAGCTCAGCAGCGCGTTGTCGCGCAGGTAGTTGAAATGTGACACGCCGCCTTCCTCGGGGCGGAAATAGCGGACAGGCGCTGGCAGGTTGACCGGATGGGCGCCACCCCATACCAGCCTCACCGCGGCTTCGACGTCGAAGTCGAAACGCCGCATCCAGCGCTGCGACTCCATCACCTGCAGCAGCGCCGCAGCCGGGTAGACGCGCATGCCGAACAGCGAGTCGCCGATACCCGCCCAAAGCGTCTCGAGATTTGCCCACCAGTTGGAAATGCGCCGGCCCATCACCCGCAGCCTGGGGGCTGTGGCGTCGAACATCGGCTTGCCCAGCACCAGCGCCTCGGGCTGCAGCGCCGACATTTGCATGAATGCCGGGATGCGCTCGGCCGGGTGCTGGCCGTCGGCGTCCAAGGTCAGTATGTGGGTGTAGCCTTGCGCGACCGCCGCGCGCAGGCCGTGCAGTACTGCGGCACCCTTGCCCTGGTTGCGGGGCAGCACGAACACCCGCAGTCCGGCGTCGGCGCGGGCGAGGGCCTGCAGTCGCTCCGCAGTGCCGTCGGTGCTCCCATCCACCACCACCCACACCGGCTCCCAGAGACGCTGCGTTTTGCGGACTGTTTCCAGGACCTTGTCACCGGTGTCGTAACTGGGGATCAGAACTAGATGTGTCTTGGAGCGGTCAGGCATGGCGGACTGCTTTTTTGTTGGAGTTATCTGGCGGCGTCATGCCGGGGTTGCACAACCGCCATTCTAGACCGCAATGCCTCCTATAGAGACCTCGACGTGGCGGCCCGGCGCGATTCGCGAGCCGTCGTTGGCTCAACCGGGATCGGCGTGGAGAGTGCCCGGCGATAATAGTTTTCCAGTTTCAACACGAACGCCTTCACGTCGCTTTCGCCACTAAAGCGCATGCCCAGGCGCGCTCGATAGAACAGCGGGAAGTCCGGTTTTTTCAGCAGCGGCCAGCCCTTGCACAGAAACGCGCTGTTGGTTTCGATGAATATCGTCTGCACCGCAGCGCCGGATTTCTTCGCCATCAATGCAAACCCGCCTTTGAAGGCATTGACCGGCGCCGCGCGCGTACGCGTGCCTTCCGGGAACACCAGCAACTGGTTTCCCGCGCGCAGTTCCCGGGTGGACAGCCGCACCAGGTTGATCGGCGCGTCGTTGCGGATGTGGCCAGACAGACGCGCGCCGCCGCCGAGGAACAGGTTGTCCCAGATCGCCGCTTTCATGATGCAGGCTGCCTGCGGAAGCCGCGAGAGCACGAAAACGGCGTCGAGCAGGCAGGGGTGGTTGGGCGCGATGATGATCGAGTGCTCGCCACAGAGCCGGTCGAGCGCGGCGAGGTCGATACGCACCAGCCCGCTCGCCCTGAGCAGTGCCAGGAAGCCGCGAAAATGCACGCCCGTCATCCATCGGCCCAGCGGCACGCCGAAGCGGGCAGGAAGGAGCGGGTGCAACACCATGCTGACCAGGGAAACCAGGGCACACCCGGCGCCGAAGTATAGGTATCCGAAGCAAAAAACGAAGTATTCGTAAGCTAGGCGCGCCGAGCGGGCCGGGAACCACAGCGGCGGCCGCTCAAGGCCGCGGTCCGGCGATCCTTGCGGCATGGTCATGTCGTGCCCTGCCGAGGCCGGCTGCCGCCGATGCCTCCATGAAGGCTCATTCGTTGTCCGGTGCAAACGCATTTAATCTTCCGCCTCGACTATCCTATCCGACCTTCCGAGTATCCACGCGATCGCAAAGCCTGCCGCAAACGAGTCATTTTTCCGGATCAGAGGACTCGCTTCGAAGGTTGCACCCGCGAGCGTATCCAGCCGCACGAAACCGCCCACCCAGAAGGAGGGAAAGCGCTTGCTGGCGGCGCCGAGAATCTGGCTGCCGGCGTAGCCGCCTTCGGCGTTGAACGCGGGACGCTGCGGCGTGTCGAAAGCCGGCGCGACGCCGTAGAAATAATTATGATAACGCCTGTCGCCGTATAGCGGCCCCGCCGCCAGGCCGAGGTTCCAGCCTTCACCCGGCCAGATACCGCGAAAGTCCACATTGAGTTGTGGCTGGAATATCCAGCCGATGTTTTTCGAGTGCGAGAAGTCCGACGCGATCACAGTACGCACCGGAAGGCGTAACGTCATTTCGATGCCATGGTCGGGTTTGCGCAGGAGATTGAGATCGAGTCGCGGCCCGATCTCCAGCGTCGGATCCAGGTCCGGCATGCCGCGGCGGGCGGCGTTGTCGGAACTGTCCACGGGGATCGAGCCGTTCACGCTCAGGTGCAGATCCACCCGGTCGGTCCTAAAGAACTGCCCGCGCAGCCCCTCGCGGTTGGCCTGCAACAACTCGCCGCGATAGACGATGTAGGGGAAGGGGAGCGCAAGTACCCGACGCTCGTCCGCTCCGCGGTAGTCGGGAAAGTCGATGACCGCTGTGCCTGCCCCGGCTTCCCAGAGTGGCAGTTCGGCTGCGCGTGCGAGAGGCGTTGCAACTATCATGGCAAGCGCCAGCCCACCGCACGGGAGGGCATTCCATCGCAGTGGCGGAATCCTGCCCCCTCGCCGCCGCATCACGCGTGTGCCGGCGACTCGTCCTGCCGGTCGCGTATCGCCCGCTTGCGTCTGCGCCAGGCATTGAAGCTGCGCCACGGATGAGCGAGATTGTTCAGGTAATACACGCACTTGAAGGCGCGCAGGCTCCACTGGATCGGCGTGCCGCGGAACAGGTCCCCGGCAAGAAGCGACAGCAGCGCTTCTTCCATGCGCAGCAGGTTCTTCGGTCCCATGAACAGGTCGCGGATGGTCGGATTGGTCATGCGGAATATGAACCAGGAGAACTCCTTCACTCCGGCGCGCACGTTTTCGTCGAACCTGCACAGGGCCGCGTCGGCCGTGGCCGGATCGCGGAGGCTGGCATCCACCGCCTCGGCGCCGAGGAAGGCGCTGTTCATCGCCAGCATTACACCGGAAGAGAACACCGGGTCCACGAATGCGAACGCGTCGCCGAGCATGATGTGGCGATCGCCGTACATGCGCTCGGAGTAATACGAGTAATTGCCGGTGGCGGTGGCCCCGGCGGTGAGCGTTGCATCGCGCAACCGTTCTGCCAGTGCAGGGCATAGCGCGATGGTGTCGAGCAGGAAGCGCGCAGGATCGGTCTTGCGGGTCTTCATGTAATACGGCCAGCACACCGCGCCGACGCTGGTCGCCCCGTCGAGCAGGGGAATAAACCAGAACCAGCCGTGCTCGAACCAGAAGATGCTGATGTTGCCTTCCTCTTTGCCCGGCAGGCGCTTCGCCCCCTCGAAATGGCCGTAAATCGCCGCACTGTTGTGGCGGGAATTGCGCCGCTTGATGCCGAAGCGGTTGGCCAGGAACGTGTCGCGGCCGGAGGCGTCGACGAAGAAGCGGGCACGCCATTCGCGGGCGCCGCCTTCTTTCTGCGCGGCGCGGACGCGCACGTCTTCGCCGGACGCAAACTCCACGCCGGTCACCCGGCACTCCTCGAAAGCGTGCGCGCCCCTGGCGATGCTGTTGCTGAACAGGATGTGGTCGAAGACGGAGCGGCGCACCTCGTAAGAATGGGGGAAAGCCTTGTCCCAGGCGCTGCAGAAATTGAGGGTGACCGGCGCGCCGTGCTGCGCCGAAGTGAACTCGGCACCGTACTTGATCAAGCCGACGCGCTCCACTTGCTCCCTGACCCCGAGCCTGTCCAGCATCGGCAGGTTCATCGGAAGCAACGATTCGCCGATGTGGAAGCGCGGATGGTGCTCCTTCTCCGCGATCACCACGTTCCAGCCGCGTTCGGCAAGCAGGGCGGCGATGGTCGAACCGGCGGGACCGCCGCCGAGAACGAACACGTCGCAGTGTGAAGCGGCGAATTGCGTCGCTGCAGCCGGCGCGCTCACGCCGGCATACCCGGAGCGCAGATTTGCGATGCTGTCGTCGACATTTCCGGTAGTAAGGCGGGTTCGTGTCGTGTGGCGAATATTACCCGCCGTAAACCGCAGACCCAAGAGAATATTTCCGGCAGAATTCGGCAATGATTGATTCAACGAGGGCGAAACGCGCATTGGTGACCGGCGGTAGCGGTGCAATCGGCGTGGCGATCTGCCGCATGCTCGCCGCCCGGGGCTTGGAGGTGATCGTGCACGCCAACAACCGGCTTGGGGCCGCTGAGGAGCTCGCCACGCAATTGCGCGCAGGCGGGGCGAAGGCGCAGGCAATCGCTTTCGACGTAACCGACCGCGGCGACGCCGCCAGAGCGCTCGGCGCGCTTATCGACGAGGCGCCGATCCAGGTGCTCGTCAACAACGCCGGCGTGCACGACGACGCGCCACTCGCCGGAATGCGCGGCGAGCAGTGGGATCGCGTAATCGACGTGTCGCTCAACGGCTTCTACAACGTCACCCAGCCATTGCTGCTACCGATGATGGGAACCCGCTGGGGCCGCATCATCAACATCTCCTCGCTGACCGGCGTGATGGGCAACCGCGGCCAGGTCAACTACGCGGCGGCAAAGGCCGGCCTGCACGGCGCCACCAAGTCGCTGGCGCTTGAACTGGCCTCGCGCGGCGTCACAGTAAACGCGATTGCGCCGGGAATCATCGCCACGCCGATGACCGCGCAGGTTTTCCCCAAAGAAACGATCGATGCGATGGTGCCGATGAAACGCGCCGGCACCCCCGAGGAAGTCGCGGCGCTGGCCGCATTTCTGGCGTCCGACGAAGCCGGCTACATCTCCGGCCAGGTCATCTCGATCAACGGGGGGATGGCCTGAAAGCAAGTATGAAGGCGGAAGGCAGAAGGATGAAGTAAGTTCAAAGGCTTTTGACTTTCCTTCATCCTTCATCCCTCATCCTTCATCCTTGCCTATGCGCTGGGATCTCTTCTGCAACGTCGTCGACAATTTCGGCGACATCGGTGTTAGCTGGCGGCTGGCGCGCCAGCTTGCCGCCGAACACGGCGCCGCGGTGCGGCTTTGGGTCGATGATCTGGCGACCTTCGGGCGGCTGGCGCCGGCGCTCGATCCCGGAAGCGGTGCGCAGTCGCTCGACGGCGTCGAGGTGCGGCGCTGGATCACGCCGTTTCCGGCGGTGGAGCCTGCCGATATGGTGGTGGAGACTTTCGGCTGCGAATTGCCGGCTTCGTTTGTCGAGGCCATGGCCGGGCGTGCACGGTCGCCGGTGTGGATCAATCTCGAATATCTGAGCGCCGAACCCTGGGTCGGCGGCTGCCATGGCCTGCCGTCGCCGCATCAGCGGCTGCCTCTGACGAAGTACTTCTTCTTCCCTGGCTTTGTCCCCGGTACCGGCGGCGTGCTGGTCGAAAAGGGATTGGCCGCGCGGCGGCTGGCATTCCAGTCCGACGCGGGCGGCGTGGCGCAGTTTCTGGCGTCGCTCGGCGTGCTGCCGCGGGCCCACGGCGAGCAGCTGGTCTCGCTGTTCTGCTATCCCGAGGCGCCGGTCGCTGCGCTCCTGGACGTCTGGGCTACCGGCGGGCGCCCGGTGCGCGCGCTTGCGTTTGCCGGCACCGCGGCCGCGGATGTGCTCGCGGCACGCGGCCTGGCGGGAGGCGGGCGGGTCGGCACGCTCATTGCGCAAATGCTCCCCTTTCTTTCGCAATACGACTACGACCGCGTACTGTGGTCCTGCGACTGGAATTTCGTGCGCGGCGAGGATTCCTTCGTACGTGCGCAGTTGGCGGCCCGACCGTTGGTCTGGCAGGCCTATCCGCAGGCCGGCGATGCGCACCGGTTGAAGGTCGAGGCCTTCCTGGCACGCTATCTCGAGCATGCCGGGCCCGGCACCAGCGCAAATCTGGCCAAACTGTGGGCGGTGTGGAACGGTTTTGCCGCGGTCGATGGGCTGGCGGCAGCCTGGACGGCCTGCAGCGGGCCGGAATATCGGGAATTGGCGCAGGCCTGGGAACAACGACTCGCCGGACCCGGCGATCTGGCTGGGAATCTGGCTAAATTTTGTGCGGAAAGGCTATAATTCGACGCTTTTTCTTTTCGCCCAACCCACTATTTGTTGATTTGTCAGGAAACACGATGAGACAGGCACAGGAACTGCGCGCCGGCAACGTAATCATGGTCGGCAAGAATCCGATGGTCGTGCAGCGCGCCGAATACAACAAGGGCGGCCGCAACTCAGCCGTCATGAAGATGAAACTCAAGAACCTGCTGACCGGCGGCGTCAGCGAGGTGGTCTACAAGGCCGACGAAAAGCTCGAGAACCTGGTCCTCGACCGCAGGGAACTGACGTATTCGTATTACTCCGAGCCCTCGTACGTGTTCATGGACGCCGAGTACAACCAGTTCGAGGTGGACAAGGAGAACATGGGCGACGCGCTCAACTACCTCGAGGAAGGCCTGCCCTGCCAGGTGGTGTTCTATGACGACAGGGCGATTTCGGTGGAACTACCCAACACGGTGGTGCGCGAGGTCACTTACACCGAGCCGGCGGTGCGCGGCGATACCTCGGGCAAGGTGCTCAAGCCCGCCAAGATCGCCACCGGCTTCGAAGTGCGCGTGCCGCTGTTCTGCGCCATCGGCGACAAGATCGAAATCGACACCCGCACTGGCGAATACCTGCGCCGGACCACGGGATAATAAAGACGGGGCTCAGGATTCAGGGCTCAGGACTTGCCCGTCACCCCGGCCCTCTACCCGGGTACCGGAGAGAGGGAGCAAAGCGGTCGGTCGGAAGTGTTTTTTCATCGAGTCCTGCATTCAATATCTGGCTTTCTTTTCACTGAGTCCTGAATCCCGCGTCCTGAGTCCTGTTTTTCTCTAATTACCAATCACCAGTCACCAATCACCAGCACCGCTTCAGATGAAGGGACATCTGTTCTGGACCGCGGTCTGGGTCGGCTTGGTGTTCGCCGGTTATCTCATGACCGAGCGCATGATGGTGCCGCCGCCGGTCGCGCGTTCGCTGGCCGGTGGAAGGCAGGAGATCGCGATACCGGTCTCGCGCAACGGTCACCACTACCTCGATGGTGCGGTGAACGGCGTGCCTCTGCGATTCATGATCGACACTGGCGCCAGTTACGTATCGGTCGGCGCGGAGTTCGCCCGTTCGGCCGGATTGCCGGAAGGAATCCCCGGCTATTTCAGCACCGCCAACGGCACTGTCGAGGGCCGGGTGGTGAGAAACCAGACCGTAAAGGCGGACGTGTTCGAGCTTTCCGGCCTTACCGTTGCGGTGATGCCGGCGCATGATGGAGAAGGCCTCCTCGGTCAGAATTTCCTGCGTCATTTCCAAGTGTCGCAGGCCGACGGCACGCTGCGCCTGCGTATGCGACGGGACGGAGCAAATCGAGGCGGCGACGCGACGCCGTGAACCGGTCCGGCGCCGCGTCGGCGGTTTGCTTCCTGCAGCTATCGATCTGCCGCCAGCGCGGCTGCGATCAGTGCGCCCAGGTGATCTCCGGAGCTGCGTGCCGTACGTAGCAGCGCTTCCTTCGCCTGGTCGGGCTTGCGAAACTCGACCGCGGTCACGGTCACCGTGGCCGGCGCCGTCTGCACCGGTCGGCCGCGCGCATCCATCGATACCGGGACCACCGGCAGAATCGGGTAGTGCTCCCAGTACTTATCCAGGAAGTAGTGCAACTCCTCGACGTTGGGTTTCAATCGCATCGCCAGCAACACCGGTTCGAACACGGTCTCCAGTTTGCCGATGTTTCCCTGCCGCCACACGGCCTCCAGCCGCAGGCCGATCGCGAGGTGGCGCTGGGCTCCCGGAGCGACGTACAGACGCAGCGGTCGCACCTGCACGTAGTCGCCGCTGTCCCCGAGCCGCAGCTGTCCGACGAAGTCGAATGCCGGGGCGTCATCGTCCCGATTGACGAAGCGGGTGAAACGGAAACAGCGCCACGCCGGTTCGAGGTTGCGGCGCTCGGGGTCGCCGTAGAACGGCCGACGCGCGTCCTGCGCGGTCACGCGGGCGTAGCTTTGCATCGCTTCTTCCACTTTCGCGTCGGCAAGTGCCGGACGCCACAGCACGTATTGGTTGGCGGAAGGAACGAGCACCACGGCCGGGGATTCCTTGCCGTTGCCTCTCGGCTCGTGCGCGTCGCACGCATCCCGTACCGCGGTCTCGTCGGTGCTCCACACCGACAGAATGGCCGGCACGCGCTCGGCGAGCGCGCGGTAGGCGAAGGTCGGATTGTCGGTGGGGATGAGCGTGAGCGAGGAGAATCCGGATGTCGGCAATGTTTCAGCCGGGAGCGCGACAACCTGTTCGCGCCACGGAGAAGCGCAGGCCGCCAGCACTGTCGCTGTAGAGAAAACCAGGACCAAGGTGCGCATAAAGGACACTGTCACGGTCTGCGTATCACGACGGGGCATGGACTTCCCGGGATGGGGCGAGCCTTTCAGACAAGCCGGTATGGTACGCAATGTCATCGGGGATGCAAGGTAGCCTGCTTTTATCCACGGATACTTATTGGTAATCTTGCCGACTGGAGGATGAAATCTCGCATGGACGACTCGAAGGTGGATATTCTGATGATCGACGACGAGCCCAAGAATTTGCTGGCGCTCGAAGGCCTGCTGGAACCGCTGGGGCAAAACCTGCTGCGTGCGCAGTCCGGCGAAGAGGCGTTACGCCTTGTGCTCAAGCACAACCCGGCCGTCATTCTTCTCGACGTGCGCATGCCCGGGATGGATGGCTTCGAAACCGCCGGCATGATTCGCCGGCGCGAACGGTCCCGGCACACACCGATCATCTTTCTGACCGGGGTGTCGAGGGAAATGGAATCCGCATTCCGTGGATACGAAGTCGGCGCCGTGGATTACCTGATGAAGCCGCTGGTGCCGGAGGTGCTGCGATCGAAGGTGTCGGTATTCGTCGATCTGCACAAGAAGAACGCGGCGTTGACCAACGAAATCAAAGAGAGAAAAATTGCAGAGGCGCAATTGCGGGAGTCAGAGGTGCAGTTGCGAGCGCTGGCCGCGCGCCTTATATCCATACGCGAAGAGGAGCGTGCCCGAATTGCACGCGAGATCCACGACGAGCTCGGACAGGTGCTGACCGGTCTTAAGATGGACATCATGTGGCTGGCCAAGCGGCTTGCCGGAACCGAGACGCAGCTTGTGGAGAAAACCGAAACCATGTGCCGCCTCATCGATTCCACGATGCACCTTATTCGAAGGATTTCGACCGGCCTGAGGCCAGAGATTCTCGACGATATGGGGCTGGTTGCGGCGATCGGCTGGCAGGCAAAGGAGTTCCAGAAACGCATGGGGATGCGTTGCCGGATCAAGCTTCCGGAAGACCAGGCAGTTCCGGACAAGGAATTATCGACCGCCGTGTTCAGGATATTCCAGGAAATCCTGACGAACATTGCGCGCCATGCGAAGGCGAGCAGTGTCAACGTCCAGCTGAGCATTTCCGGCGATTTTCTCAAACTCGAAGTGGCGGACGATGGAATCGGAATATCCGAAAGTCAAATTCAAGGTAACAGGTCGCTCGGCCTGCTGGGCATGCAGGAACGTGCACAGCTTTTCGGCGGCGAGGTGAGCATCCGGGGCACCTCCGGTCGCGGCACCACAGTGTCCGTAGCGATCCCGATGTCGCGTCCACAGGCGTAGCTGTAGATAGACCGCTACAGTGGGACACGATCCTGCTACAAAAAAATCAGGTTAGCGCCGTATAGTGGTCCGGATGGCGGGCCACTACCATGCGAGCGTCAACCGTACCGTAATGGGAAGAGCGACGGGCTGCACGAGTTTCTCGCCTGTTGAAGTGGATTCGCGGCTCGAGCTTCTCAGGACCGGTCAAACAAAGAAGGAGAAAGCCATGGACGGTTCCATCCTGGTAGTCGAAGACGAGGCATCTGCTCGTCAGATGCTTACGGCCAATCTTCAGAATTCCGGATACAAGGTACGCTGCGCCGGCGACGTCGCGCAGGCCGAGGCGCTGGTACGCGAGGTCCGTCCCGACCTGGTTTTGCTCGACTGGGTGTTGCCGGGCATTCCGGGGCTTCCGTTCGCGCGCCAGCTGCGCAGAGATCAACGTACCAGGGACATCTCGATTGTCCTGATCAGCGAGCGCGCGGAAGAACAGGACAAGGTGGCGGCGTTGGAGGGCGGAGCGGATGATTACGTAACCAAGCCGTATTCCGGGCGCGAGTTGCTTGCACGTATCAAGGCGGTAATGCGCAGGCGCACGCCGCAACTCGCCGACGACGTGGTCGAGATCGCAGGTCTTCAACTGGATCCCGCGGCGCGCCGCGTCACTGCCGGCGACCGCGCAATCGATTTGTGGACCACCGAATTCCGTTTGCTGCATTTTTTCATGACGCACCCCGGCCGCATCTTCAGCCGCGCCAAACTCCTCGATGAAATCTGGGGCCACGACGCATTCGTCGAAGAACGTACGGTTGACGTCCACATCCGCAGGCTTCGCCAGGGGCTGGCACCGACTGGGCACGATAAGGCGATCGAGACGGTACGCGGAGCCGGATACCGTTTCCGGATCGAGGCGAACTGAAAAATTCTCTAACGATGTAGTGGGAGTCCGACCGCGATAGCCCTATCGGACTACCGCGAAGTCCTTCGCAGTGGCTTGGGACCGGGCGGTTTTCTTCGCAACGAACTGATACGCCTGGTGGACCATGGCCGGCCGCTTGAAAGCGCATCGGGCGGACGATCGGTATTCGGCCCTGCGAGTTGCAAGGGCCCGTTCGGCCGCCTCGCGACGTCCGTCAAATGTCCATGATAAAGAAGAGGCTGCGGAATGTCTGGCGGCCCGATCGTGCCGGGGTTTCCGTGTCACATCTGCGTAATATGCACGCGTCTATATTGCGGTTGTTTCCTTCCTTGGCGAAGGTGTCGTGCGACACAGTCAACCAGAATTAGCGCAGCAGCGCGAGCCTCATCCCATTGAATGTCCAGACCTCGCGACGGGGAACGGCAGCGCGAGCGGATTTCCCGAGGCATTGGACGCACTCCAGCTCGAAACGCTCATGCTCAACTTGGATGCATCGCTCAGGGTGCATGAGCGCGCGCATTTCTTCAGTTGGACGCAGGGATTGCTGCAAAGTCTGATCAGGCATGAGGCGCTGATCTGCGCGCTGCGCGACGGCGAACCGCTGTCATTTCGCGCCGACAGCTTTTCGACGATCGCACCGGATCCTGCAATTTTTGGCGAGATGTTCCTGCGCGATGCGTTGGTCGCGCCGAGCCTGATCAAGGCCTGGGAGGAACGCCATTTTCGCCCCGTGATCTGCGAGGGGGGTAATGGCGGCCAGTTTGCTAACGGTGCCTTTGCGCGGGAACTGGAGCGCATGGGGGCTACACAGCTCCTGGCGCACGGCACCCACGACGCCGACGGCCGGGTGACCAGCTTTTTCACCTTTGCCTGTAGGCGGGGAACGATCGGGTCAAAGCAGGCCTACCTCGCGCAACTGGCAGTGCCGTTTCTGCACTCGGCATGGGTGCGCACACAGATCAATGGCCGCACCAAAAGTAACGACGGTCCGAAGCCTGCAGAAGCGACCAACGTCACGCTACGGGAGCAGGAGATTCTGAGATGGATCTACCTCGGCAAGAGCAACTTCGAGATCGGGACCATTCTCAACATTAGTCCGCTGACCGTGAAGAACCACGTGCAGAAAATTCTGCGCAAACTGAACGTGGTCAACCGTGCGCAAGCGGTCGGCAAAGGTCTGGATTTGCGCATCCTGAAGCCCTGACGGCCGACCCCCTCCCGGGGGTGGCGCGGTACTGGGCGCATCGTTGTTCCGCGCGGCGGTGCATAGCCAGGGCGGGCTGAGCCGAGGCGGGGGCCGCAGCAACTTGGTGTAAGGCGGTAGCGCTAACTTGTGTCGTCACTTTATGGAAGGACGGAAGGAGACGCGCTATGCGCGAACTCGATACTACGTTTGTCTTGCTGATCGCAGGCTTGCTCGCCATGTGCGCGGTGGCCCGTCGGCGCATCTTCTCGATCTGAGTTGAGCCGGTCGCAGACGCGGGGTCGCACCCGCCACCCCTCTGGGGAAGGGTCGGATCGGGGCCTGCCCATTTGCTGGCGACTGACTTGGCCCGTTATCATGAATGTCGGATGGTCTTGGCCTGTCCGGCGACGGCGCCGGTCGCGGCGTTCGCCCAGTCCATCGCATTCATCGCGCTGTCTTTGCGGCTGTCCGAATCCGGCCGGTAAAGTTCCTTTTGCGCCCTGCACTGGCTGATCGTACTGCTTCCGGCGGCGGTGGCTGCAGTGCCCGCTTGAATTCGGGCACGGTTACCCGGAGCGGCGCAGCGAGAATTGGGGGGATTCTTGTTACCGGAAGCCGGCATCTGTGGTGAGCGGCGGGGCGGGGCAGGTGGCGCCGCGCCACGGCGTAATGGGGCCTGGCCGCGAAGCTTGAGTACGGCGTTGCTGCTCGTCGGCGGCATGGCGCCGGTGGCCGATGCCGACGCCTTGTGGGGCGACCGGCTCGAGCTGTTCGTTTCGGAAGCAGTCACCCACGACGATAACGTATTCCGAATCTCCAGCCAAAGCGATCCGGCGGCTGTTCTGGGCTCGCCAGGGGATACCTACCGCACCACGTCGTTCGGATTCAACCTCGACGTGCCGGTGAGCCGACAGCGCTTTACGGGCGGTCTGACGCTGAACAACACGAATTACGACCGGTTTACCGTTCTCAATTTCGACGGTCACGACGGGCGAGCAATCTGGCAGTGGCAGATCGGCAACCAGCTTAGCGGCGAGCTGGGATATACCGAAACCCTTGCGTTGTCGTCGTTGGCCAACATCCAGGGTGATGTACAAAGCAGTACACCCAATCCCCTCAAGACTCAACGGACGTTCTTCAATGCCGCGTATACGTTGACGCCGCGCTGGCGGTTGCAGGGGGAAGTGAGCAGACTCGAGCAGTCGAACGAAGTTTTCGAGTTCCAGGTTAACGACATCGGCATCGATGGCACCGATCTCACCGCAAGCTACTTCACGCCGGCCAATAACCAGGTTGGCCTCAACATGAGGGTTGAGGAGGCCCGCTTTCCGAACAGCCAGACGGTGGGGACAATCGTTATCGACAACGCGTACCGGCAGTACAGGGTGGCTGCCATCACCGACTTGACCCTGACGGGTCGTTCGCACGTGAGCGCGCGTGCCGGCTGGATCAGCCGGAGCCACGACCAGTTGCCGGAGCGCGACTTCACCGGCTCGATATTCCACGCCGCGTACGACTGGATGGCTACCGGAAAGCTCACGCTGAGCGCCATCGCCCAACGAGACGTCAGCGCGACGGAGCAAGTCAATACAAGCTTCGTGCTCGTCAAGGGTGCCGCACTGCGCCCGTCGCTGCGGCCGACGGAGAAGGTCAGATTGTCGGGAGCCTATGAGTACAGCGAGAGAGAATATCGTGGTGACCCGGGGCAGGTGGTGAGCACGGTACCGCCCCGGACCGATCAGGTGCGTTCGGCCGGGTTGGCGGTGTCTTACCGGCCCGTAAGGTCGGTCACGCTTGAGATGGCTGTACGGCGCGAAACGCGCTCGTCGACGTTCGTTTCCGGCGATTATAAAGCCGAAATTTTCAGCGTGAGTGCTCGACTGGGATTCTAGGAGGCGAAGCGGTACGGCGGGCGCCACGGTAACTGCGGCACTACCTGTCATCGGTCTTTCGTCGCGCATCACGCAGCAGCATTACGGCGCCGATGCCAATTGCGGCGCAGACGTCCACTACAAAATCCGCCGCATCGGCGACCCGGCCCGGAATGCTCCCCTGGTGCAATTCATCGAGTGCGCCGACGGCGACTATGGCTGCGATCACCGCAAGCGGCGCGCGCCCCGCTGTTCCGAACCACAATAGCACCGTAATAGCGGAGTAGACGACGAAGTGCGCGAGCTTGTCCCACGGTGGTGCGGGGATCAACGCGGCCGCAGCGGGATCGGATCCCGTGTAAAACAGCTGGAAGGTCATCGCCGCTGCGAGCGCCAGGCAAAGACACCGCAACAACGGATGCGAGATGAGGTCGAGCACCGCTGGGTTTCTTTCAGACACGGTGATAGGCATCTTCAAGGCGTACGATTTCATTCTCGACGAAATACGCGCCGGACTGGATTTCGATGATCTGCAGCGGAATCTTCCCCGGGTTCTTCAGCCGATGGCGCACCCCCAAGGGGATATATGCACGCGGTGTTTCTCCCATTGCAGCGGGGCCCGATGGCTCAGTGGTCGTTTGCCCTCTTCAGCACGAAGAAGATGGTTTTCAGCACTATCTGCAGGTCGAACTGGAGTGACCAGTTGCGCAGATAGGCCAGGTCATACTCGATGCACACCTTCGTCTGGTCGATGTTGTCGGGTTCACCGCGCAGGCCGTTCACCTGCGCCCAGCCAGTGATGCCCGGCTTGACCTTGTGCCGGATCATGTGACCATTGATTAACTTGCGGTACATTTCGTTGTGGGCGACCGCGTAAGGGCGCGGCCCGACCACGCTCATGCGTCCTTGCAGCACGTTGATGAACTGGGGCAGCTCATCGAGCGAATATCGCCGCAAGAATACGCCGAAGGGTGTCACTCGGGGGTCGTTGCGCGTAGCCTGCCTGACCACGTCGCCGTCCTCGAGAACGGTCATCGTACGAAGCTTGTAGACGATGATTTCTCTGCCATCGAGGCCGTAACGACGCTGCTTGAAGAGCACCGATCCCGGGGAGCTCAGTTTCACGCCGATCGCGATCGCAAGCAGCAGCGGCGAGATCAGGACCAGGATGGTCGACGCGAGGACGATGTCGCTTGCCCATTTGATCAGGCCGTTGATACCGTAGAACGGCGTTTCGCAGACGGCGACGACGGGTATCTCACCGATCGCGTCCACGCGTGCCTGGATCAGGTCGGACAGGAAGATGTCGGGCGTGAAGTAGATCGATGCCGTGGTATCGCGCAATTCCTCGAGCAGCTTCAGGATGCGTGGCTGCGAAGCCATCGGCAGCGTGATGTAGATCAGGTCCACGCGATGCGATTTCGCGTAAGCGGCGAGCTCGCCGAGTTTGCCGAGACACTCGTCCTGAGAGATGCCTTGCATGCGCTCGTGACTTCGGTCGTCGAAATAGCCGGCAAAACCAATGCCGAGAAAGGGCATGGTGCGAATGCGATCGGCGAGTTTGCAGCCGAGCTCGCCACCCCCGGCGATGACCGCGACCCGTTGCAGGTTCTCCGCTGCCAGCAGCCGCGGTAGAACGGCCGGCACAACGAGATGCGCGATGAACTGTGCAATGGGCGTGGCACACAGCCAGGCGAGGATGACGCGCGGGTCGAAGGAGCCGAGTGTCTGCGTAGCCCATCCCAGGAGGACCAGAAGGGCGACGACAACGACCCAGCCCGCCAAGACGTCGCCCACCAGCCCCCGAATGCTGGTGCTCTTCGGGGAGCTGCCAGGAAAGGTCAGCGAAAACACGAGGAGCGCGAGGATCAGGTAGGAACCCCCGAACTCCTCGTCAAACGCGTGGATGGAGGCGAGAAGCATGCCGATTGCCACCAGGGGATCGAGGGACACCCGCACCAGAGTGCCAGGCGCGAGCTGGCTGGCTAGAAGACGTGGCTGAGTATGGTGTGTGGCGAGCAAGGCTTGATCGGGGCGGCGGAATTGGATTCCGTGCCGGGCCTATCCTGTATATGGAGCGGCGGTCTTTGGCAATGGATGGAATGGCGCTCCGCACGATCCTGTGCGCCACCATTCCCAGCGAAGGGTAGCGCGTGATTGGAGACACCAGTAGAGCGGCGGCCTAGTTCCAAAGAACTATGGCGGCGGCCCGGATCCGTCCCGCAGCCCTCCGCAGCGACGACCATGCCCTCATTCCGCGTTCCTCCCTTCCATTGGATGGACACGAAACGCGATGACTTCGCCCCACGCAAAACCTTCTGGTTTTTCATCGACTAACATGTGCTCCGGCTGAACCAGTCCGCTGACGGTGAAGAACCGCGTGCAGAAGATCCTGCGCAATCTGGAGGTGCTGAACCTCACTCAGGCGGTCGGCAAGTCGGTGGTGCTTCGCATGTTGAACACCTGATCCGGCGGCGGCGGGACCCTAGTGTCCTGTCCCGCTGACTCCTGGCTGAAAACCCGACGAGAATCGGCGCCATGCTGTGTTACGAGTCCTCGCCGTGGGGCCCCGCCACTGTCAAGGACTCGCGCCTTGCCTGACGCCGATTTCGCGGGTTTTCCGACCAAAGTGGATTGCTGTCAAATTCATCAGAAGGCTGGCTTTCAAGGTTCGAAAGTTATCCCACGAATCAGCGGGACAGGACACTAGTCCTTTTTGACTACGGGCGTCGCGGCAGACGCCCGAACCGTCATCACCTTGGCCCCATAATCTGCAAAGCGCTTGCCGGTGGAAGGAGCAAGCCAGGCCCGTCCCGACGAGGCAGTGCGTGCGTGTCGAGTAGGCGGCATGGATCACCGCGAGTCGCGGAGCTGGCAGCTCTTCAATTTCCACAGCGGCCACCATTCCTCGCTTCGCGATAACTCCCTTCGGAATGCAAGCGGATCGGGTAAATGAGAGTCCGTCGCTGCAGCCCGCGCAGCCGTTGCCGCTTAGCTGCGGCGCTGGAGCGGCCGATTCAGGGCGCGGCCAGCCTGACCCTTAGGTTCAGGGGACGTCCAAACCGCCACGAATTCGAAGGTCCCTAGGCGGCATCACATCGTGTGAGGCGATTTCCCGCTTCTGCTCCGCACGGCCGAAACGAAAGCGATGCGCGAGCGATTTGGGACGAAACTCATGCGCCTGAATCATCGTCAGAAAATTGCGGCAGCGCTGGCGCATCCTGCGGTGATGCGGGTAACTCCGTTCGCTATTTTCATCGCTTTCGTTGCACTTTCATCGCTCGTCCATGAAATGGCTCCGCAGCACGCCGAGTGGAATCTGCGCTGGCTGAACGTGCTCCGGACCGTGGCTGTTACCTTGGCCCTCGCCTGTTTTTGGCGCGGCTATGGGGAACTCAGTGCAATCGGCGACGTGAAGCCGCATCAGTGGCTGCTCGCTATCGGTTCCGGACTGGTGGTATTTGTGGTGTGGATTCGCTTCGACAGCGGCTGGGCCGTATTCGGGAGCACCAGGGTATTCGATCCCACCGGCCGCGACGGCGGGATCGACCTCATCCTCGCCAGCCTGCGCTTGGCCGAGCTGGCCCTGGTCGTGCCCGTTATGGAGGAGCTATTCTGGCGATCATTTCTTCTCCGGTGGCTGGACGCCCGGGATTTCAGCGCGGCTGATCCGCGGCGTACCAGTCCCCGCGCGTTCGTGCTGACGGCAGCGCTGTTTGCATCGGAGCATTCGCTCTGGTTTGCCGGGCTGATAGCGGGCCTGCTCTACAACTGGGTGTACATCCGAACCGGGAACCTGTGGGTTCCAATCGCGTCGCATGCGATTACCAACGGCGCACTCGGAATTTGGGTTCTCGCTACCCGAAACTGGCACCTATGGTGAGGCGCAGAGATCGCGGCGCGTCCGCAAGCTGGCTCGCGGCGCGCACTCATCGAAGCGACGGGCCGGCAGAACACTGCTGCCACGAATAACTATGTGGTGGTGGATGCTTTTGACGTCCGTCGATGAGGCAAACACTGATCAAGGTAGGCAGGACGCTGCGGCCTGCCCCGCCTGCTGAAGCTGCGTTCGTAGCTGTCCCGAAAATCGGGTACAGCACACATCCCACCCAACGGTACGACACTCCCAAGACGTTAGTCCGATTGGTGCATGTTCGGTGGTCCGATTGGGACGCGGTCGGTGCGCTTCGCGGCTTAGTTCTGTAATGGAGCGTGGATCACACTCATGTCCTATGCAGCGGGCATTTTCCGCGAAAAGGACCGGAGCGTCGTGGCTCACGCGACATCGAACCTCAACGCATTCGGCCAAGCAGGTAGAAGAAGATGACGTGGGGATAGCCGTGCATAGATATAGAGAGTGGTGGCCAGTTATTCCGGTCACGTCGAAGCTGCTCAGGCAGTTTGAAAACTGAACTAAGGAGGCTATTCACTATGCATCAGAGAAATTCGTCCAGAAGGGGTATGGCCGCGGTCGTTGCGGGAGTCCTGGCGGGACTGCTGGCATGGCCTGGAGCCGGCAGCGCGCAGCTTCTCGCCGACACCACGCAGTTGCTCACCGGCTCAACGCAAACGCTCACCGGGCAGGCGAGCGCGGTCACAGCCGTTGTTTTGGGAACCGTCACCAGTCTCGCGAATACCGGCACGCTCACCGATCCCGCCGACCCGCTCGGCACCGGTCAACCCACGGGAAGCATCCCCGGTCTGCTCAGCGCAGAGGCCTTGCACGCCGTCACGATGGGATGGACCGATCAGGTTGCTTCCGAAGCCTCGCTGGGAAATCTGGCCATGTCAGTGGCCGGTGTAGGCATCTCGGCGGATGCCATCATGTCGAGAGCGCTGGCAGTGTCGGATGCAGGCAGCACCGGTCTGACGAGCATTGAAGGGCTCACGATCGGCGGCATGTCCATTGTTCCCGCCGGCGTTCCGAACCAGCAGATTTCGATAGCCGGTCTGAGCGTCATCCTGAATGAGCAAATTCAGACGGCTGACGGCATCATCGTTAACGCCCTGCACATCAGGACCTTCGACGGCTTGACCGATGTCGTCATCGGATCCGCCAAGGCCGGTATCTAAGTCATGCAACAGTCATACGAGAGGAGCAACACAATGCGTAGAATCATCTACATGCTGGTCGCCGCGCCTCTGGTGCTGGCCGGGGCGCTCACAGCCGGGTCTGCCAATGCCCACTTCGTTCCGGCGCCGTGCGACTTCATAACCGGCGGCGGATGGGTAATAGGCGACTCGGGCCAATTTGTCAATTTTGGCGCTCACGGCGGATGCAAGAATGGCGCGTTCTGGGGGCATGTGAACGTTCTCGACCATAGCACCAACCCACCCGGTCACCTGAAAAGCACGGAAATCACGGGGTATCTCATGGACCCCGCGTTCCCGAAGGCGCGTGATATCTGCGGGTTCGGCGAGGTCACCGTCAATGGAAGCAGATCTATTTTGAGGTTCCGGGTCAGGATGGAGGACAACGACGAGCCAGGCGGCAGTGACAGGTTCGGGCTCCGGCTGAGCAGCGGATACCATCTTTCCACGCGAGAATTGGGCCCTCCCGGCCCGACCGGCGGCGGTGGCAACATCCAGCTTCATAAGGAGAATAAGTCCACCAAGGGACCATCGCCGGCGCCAATGGAGGGTGAGATGTGCGGCGAACTGCCTCCTCCTTGAGCTGGAGAGCAACCGGGCCCGAAACCCAACCTGAGAAGGAGGGTGATAGTCCGACTGGGGCATAGTCGGCGGGCCCGCGCGGCTTACCTCCGTAATAGAGCGCAGATAAATTGAAGCTGATGCAAGGTTCCATTTCCATGATATGTCAGTATGTCAGGAGAAAGCCATGAAGTTGCTCAAGATTCTACTAGTGGTGGTCGCGGCTACGGGCGTCATGGGATCGGCCCAAGCTCAAACCGTAACGGATCTAGGAACACTCTCGTCGGACAGCCAAGTGCAGACCGATTTTTTCGCTGAATCGTCCTTCGCGGAAATCTTCAACTTTACGGTCGACGGGAGTAATCACACGGTACTGGCCAGTGCAGTCGGCATCGCGCCAGATGGAACACCGACAGTGGGAACTGTAAGTAATCTGACGCTTGAGCTGTTCACGGGCTCCGGTGCCACCGGCTCGGCATTGGCTACGACTACATCTCTGGATGGCAGCCTGATCGATCTGGCGACGGTTCTCGCCGGTGGCGACTATTCCGCCCGGATTTCGGGAGTAGCCGACGGGGGGTTGGGCGGCGGCTTCCAGTTCGCGATCGCGGCGATGCCCGAGCCCGCCGAGTGGATGATGCTGCTCGCTGGCCTCGTGGTCGTGGGATTCATGACACGCCGCAAAACCAGTCTGGTTACGGCCTGATCTATCTATTGCGCGCCGGGGTGCGGCGCGCCATTTTTCAAACCTGATATCACCTGCACCGCTCAGCCTTGGTTGGTGCGAGCGGATGTCAAACACCGCGGGTAACGACTGTGCCGGTGCTCGCCAGGCACAGCCGTTAGCAGCACACCTTCTCGATGTTCAAAAGAACCCGCCCTCGTCGTTTCGCCAACGCTGTCTGAGCGGATCCCGGAAAATTGAGCTTTTTAAAGGAGCCCCTCTTTGGGCAAAGGCCCTTACGCTACCTGCGTCGCTGTGTGCCAGAGCTAGTCCGATCGGACTAGACCGGAAGATCACCAATAAACATGGCGTGAGTAATCTGGACGTCGGTTCCGACGGAAAGCGAACTGCAAGACCGTCAGGACCAGGGATCGCTCAACCGTCTCTCTCATGAAGGTTCACCAGCCATGGTCAAGAGACTATTCACACCTTCGGCGCTGATCGCCATCGCAGTCGCCTTGTCCGCGTGCGGCAAAGCCGATGAGAAGACGACTTCCAGCCAGATCGCCGCGAAAGTCAACCGCAACGAGATTTCGGTGCATCAGGTCAATCACGCGATTGCGCACCGCCGCGACATTGCACCGGAACAGGCCAACCAGGCGGCTGGTGAAGCTCTCGAGCGGATCATCGATCAGGAGCTTCTGATGCAAAAGGCGCTTGAAGCCAAGCAGGATCGCGACCCGCAAGTCATGCAGGCAATCGAAGGCGCAAAGAGACAAATTCTGGCGCAGGCCTACATCGACAAGGTGGCGATCGCGGCATCGACAGATAGCCAGGAGAACATCGCAAAATTCTACAAAGACAACCCGGCGTTGTTCGAGAGGCGACGCATCTATCGCGTTCATGAGCTCGCGGTAGTCGCGCCGCAGGAGAAGCTTCACGGGCTGAAAGCAGAAGCGACCAATGCGAAAGACCTGAACAGTGTCATGGCCTGGCTCAAATCTCGGGAGTTGCCGTACACACTCACCACTTCCACCCGCCCTGCAGAGCAGGTGCCGCTGGCCATCCTGCCTCAGATGTATGAAATGAAAGACGGGCAAATCGCCGTGCGTCCGACCTCGCGCGGCGCATCGGTCGTGCAACTGATGGGGGCCGAGGAAGCCCCTGTGAATGAGCAGCAGGCCACACCGATCATCAAGCAGTTCTTGGCCAGTCGCAAGCGACTCGAGGTCGCCCAGGAGGAGATCAGGAAGCTGCGCGAAAAGGCGAAGATCGAGTACGTCGGCGAATTCGCGTCCGCTCATACGGTGCCACTACCGCAGCCTGCCCCCTCGAGTGCGACCCCAAGCGGCGGTGCCGACGATGACGGCGGGTACATCAAGAGAGGTCTTGCAGGGCTGAAATAGGCACGAATCCAGATTGAGGATCGAAAGGTGATCCCGAAACGCGAAGCAAGATTGTCCGTATTACTGATGCCTGCCCGCGGAGCATTGCGATGGCTCGTCGCATTGACCGGTGCCGCGCTGATGGCGTTCGCAATTCAAGCCTATGCCGCTGTCCGCGAGACTCTCGGAGCGGGTGACACCATTCGGGTAACGGTCTTCCAGAACCCGGATCTCACCACCGAAACGCGCATCTCGGAGCAAGGCACGATCGTGTTTCCACTGATCGGCGAGGTCACGCTCGCTGGACAGACGCCCGCGGGCGCGGGGGCCCGGATCGCCGAGCAACTGAAGCAGGGGCGTTACATGAAGGATCCCCAGGTGAACGTATCTGTGATCCAGGTGCGCAGCCGGCAGGTATCTGTGCTCGGCTATGTCGCCCGCCCCGGACGCTATGCGCTCGATGATACCAGCGCCAAGCTCACCGACATCCTGGCGCTCGCCGGCGGCATCACCCCGGGCGGGGCCGATACCGTCACCGTCGTGGCCGACCGCAATGGTTCGGAGAAAAAGCTGGAGATCAACATCCCGGCGATGATCCGAAACGGCGATATGTCCGCGAACTTCGACGTCCAAAACGGCGACACGATTTTCGTGCAGCGCGCACCCGTTTTCTACATTTACGGAGAAGTTCAGCGCGCGGGCGCCTACCGTCTGGAGCCCAACATGGTTGTCATGCATGCGCTTTCTCTGGGCGGTGGATTGACGACGCGCGGCAGCGTTCGCGGGCTCACGATCCACCGCCGGATGACGGATGGAACGGTGGGAAAACTCGAGGCGAAACTCTTCGAACCGGTGCGGGCCGATGACGTGATCTACGTCCGGGAAAGTCTATTCTGACGAGCGTGCTCCGGCTAACAACCAGCGTACGACACCAAACATCGCATGAACCCCTATCTCTTTCTCTCGGCACTGCGCGCGCGGTTCGGCGTGTTCGCCCTCCTCCTGGCTGTCACCGTGCTGGCTGCCAGCGCGGTGAGCTTGATGCTGCCCAAGACCTATACCGCGACGGTGTCGCTGTTGATGGACGCCAAGGACGAGCAGTCGTTGAGCCTTGCGCTGCGCCCGCTCATCCTCCCGCAGGAGAGGATGAACTACATGCAGACCCAGATGGATGTCATCACCAGCCAGAAAGTAGCGCGCAAGGTGGTGCACGACCTGAAGCTCGCGGAAAGCCCGACGGCGCGGGCGGCGTTCGAGGACGATGCTGGGGGCGTGGGGTCGATCGAGGACTGGCTGGGAGAGAACCTGCTCAAAAAGCTCAAAGTGGAAACCTCGCAGAGCAGCATCATCCAGGTCAGCTATTCCTCCCGCGATCCCCAATTCTCGGCGGCGGTCGCCAACTTGTTTTCCAAGGCCTATATCGACACGATGCTTGAATTGCGCGTGGAGCCGACGCGGCAGGCAGCGGAATGGTTCGACGAACAGTTGAAGAGCCTGCGAGCCAATCTGGAGGACGCTCAAGCCAAGTTGACCGATTATCACAGGCGGCAAGGAATTGTTTCGGCTGACGAGCACGTCGACGTCGAGAACACCCGGTTGGGAGAACTGTCAGCCCAAGTGGGGAGAGCGCAGGAGCAGACTCTCCAATGGCAAACCCGGGAGCAGCAAGCGCGCGATGTTCTCGAACAGGGCAGGTCGCCGGACAGACTGCCGGAGGTTCTCGACAACCCGTTCATCCAGAAGCTGAAGGCGGACCTCTTGCACGGAGAAGCGAAGTTGCAGGAACTGGCCACGCAATACGGAGCCAACCATCCGCAATATCAGAGTCAATTCTCCGAGAACCACAGCCTGCGCGAGAAACTCGACGCCGAAATGAAGAAGATCGTGGCGGGAATCGAGAGTTCGACGCGCCAGAGCCGCCGGCGCGAGGCGGAAACCAGGAAAGCGATGGCGGCGCAGCGCGCACGGGTGCTCGACCTAAAGGAGAATCGCAACGAGCTCACGGTGCTCAAGCGCAACGTCGATTCAGCCGAGCGGGCCTACGACACCGCCATGCAGCGCTTCGTCGTCAGCCAGGTCGAAAGCCGCGCCAGCCAAACCAACGTTACCCTGCTCAACCCGGCGGTCGTGCCGCGCCAGCCTTCCAGTCCCAGGGTCAGACTCAACATCGCCTTGTCGGTGGTGGTGGGAACGATGCTCGGCGTCGGGATGGTGATGCTGATGGAGATGTTCGACCGCCGGGTGCGTTCGCGCAGCGACCTGGAATTGGACGTGCCGCTGCTCGCCGTGCTCAACGCGTGGCAGCCTGCCGGAAACCATTTGCTTGGCCGGTCAGGCGGTCCCAGACCTGCTTTGCCGAGTCCGCGCTGAGGAATGCCGATGAATGCTCAGGAAAATGTTCTGCCCATGGAAGCATCGGGACGCGTTGTCGGGCGTGACGACCGCAGGATCGGTAGCATTCTGGCGGAGGAGGGAAGACTCGGCCCCGGAGACATCGAGCGGGTAATGGAGCTGCAGCGGAAGGAGGGATTAAGGTTCGGTGATGCGGCGCTTCGCCTGGGCCTGATCGCAGCGGATGAGCTGCATCGCGCGATTGCGAAACAGTATGATCTCCCCCATCTGCTGCCCGGCAACGAAAGCATCGGCAGCGAACTCGTAGTAGCGCTGGACCCGTTTCACCCCCGCGCCGAGGAGCTACGGGCGCTGCGCACGCAACTGCTGATCCGCTGGTCCAACGCCAAGGTCGAGCACCGGGTGCTGGCAATCGTTAGTCCGGCCTCTGGTGAAGGGCGCAGCTATGTGGCTGCCAATCTGGCCGTAGCTTTTTCGCAGCTAGGCGAACGTACGCTTCTGATCGACGCCGACCTGCGCTCACCGCGACAGCATCTGATCTTCAACGTCTCTGACCGGATCGGCCTTTCGGCGGTCCTCTCCGGCCGCGCTGATCGCAGCGCAGTGGCGCCGGTGCCCGAGTTCGGGCCTCTCTGGCTATTGCCGGCCGGTGCGCGTCCACCCAACCCACTGGAGTTGCTGTCGCGACTTGCACTCGCCGTTTTGCTGCACGAGTTGCGGAATGAATTCGACGTCATCCTCTTTGATACGCCGCCGGCGAAACTCTACGCAGATGCGCAAGCCGTGGCTTTCCGGTCAGGCAGCGCGATGGTGCTGGCCCGCAAAGACCGAACTCATCTCGAAGATACGAAAAGCGTAATTCGAGAGCTGGGGGATATGGGCGCTCACATCGTGGGTACTGTATTCAACGCGTTTTGATCCGAGGCTGGCTAATGTCCTCGGTTCCGGAGCAGCGGGTCTTTCCCGGGTGGGACGTGGAAGGCTTGTGCCGCTGGCTGCCTGTGACGCTGGGGCTGGCGTTGATGTATGTGCCGACCTATATCGATCTGGCGCACGGCCTGTGGAGGCAAGAGGCTCATACCCACGGTCCGATCATTCTCGCGGTGACGGCATGGCTGATATGGCGGCACCGCGCCGCACTCGTAGCCCGCCCTGCGGGCGGCGCCAGGCTCGCCGGAAGTGTGGCGCTGGCGCTGGGGCTTGTGCTCTATATTACCGGTCGTTCGCAAGGCATCGCGCTGTTCGAAGTCGGCTCTCACATCCCGGTTTTGGGCGGCGTGGTGCTGTTGCTCCTGGGATGGCGCGCTCTGGGCAGGCTGTGGTTTCCGCTTTTCTTCCTTATATTTCTTGTCCCGCTTCCCGGTTTTGTCACCGTAGCCATGACCGGGCCGTTGAAGAGCCTGGTTGCGCAGGGGGTCGAGTCCATGCTTTACGGCCTGGGCTATCCAATTGCGCGGTCGGGGATGGTGCTTAGCATCGGGCAGTACCAGATGCTGATAGCCGACGCCTGCTCCGGGATGAACTCGATCTACAGTCTGGCCGCGCTGGGCTTCCTGTATCTCTATTTGACCGCCTCCCGCAACCATGCGCGCACGGCCTTGCTGCTTGCGAGTATCGTGCCGATCGCGTTCACGGCAAACTTCATCCGGGTGTTGATTCTGATCCTCGTCACGTTTCATCTCGGGTACGACGCGGGACAAAGCTTCTTTCACGGATCGGCTGGCATGGCGCTGTTCGTAACCGCGTTGCTGCTGCTACTCGGATTCGATGCCCTGCTGCATCGGCTGCCTCCTTTGCGCGGATCGGGGGCGCTGCAATGAAATACTTCGACTGGAAGTTCCTGTTGGTCGGAACGGTCATGGTTCTCGCCGCCGGCGCGGCGTCCGCCCTCAAGCCTACTCGCGCGCAGCATGAGACTGCGGGTTTTGATCTCGCAAAGATGGTCCCAGTCTCGTTCGGTGACTGGATCATCGATCCGAGCATCGTTCCGATTGTTCCGGCGCCAGACGTACAGGCCAATCTGGCCCGGCTGTACAGCCAGATTGTGAGCCGCACGTACGTCAACGCCCGGGGCGAGAGCATGATGCTGACGATTGCTTACGGTGGCGATCAAAGCGACGCCTTGAAAGCGCATTGGCAGGAGGTTTGCTACTCGGCGCAGGGATTCGAAATCAAGGAAGTCCTGCATGACAACCTCTACCTCTTGGGAAAATCTGTTCCCGTGACGCGCATGCTCGCCGTGCGGCGCGCGCGGTCGGAGCCCGTGACCTACTGGCTCACCATGGGAAACCGCGTGGTCCTGGGACGGCTGCAGCGGCTCCTGGTGCAGCTCAGGTTCGGACTGTCCGGCCGCATCCCGGACGGCATGCTGGTCAGGGTATCGAGCATTTCCACTAACCCGACGCAGGCCTTCATGGCGCACGAGGAATTCATCAGTGCGCTGCTGGGAGCGATGCGACAGGACGACGTTCCCAGGCTGCTCGGGTCCTTGCCTTCCTGAGGACCGGGTCGCGACATTCGGCGGGTCACACGATGGCTGCAGTCTTCTCGAACTACCGGCAACCAGCGGCACGACTACGCGCCTCGCTGCGTGAAGGGCTGGGGGGCTTCTGGCGGCGCGCGGCGGTTTTTCGCGACGCCGGCCCGGAGGCCGACGCGCGGTCATGGCGCCGTGCCGCTTTCACATCGTTCCTGATTGCGGGCATCGCGCTGCTCGGCGTCTTTTGGGGAACCGCAATTGCAGTCGCCGACTGGAACGCACTGTACCTGGCCATCTCGCTGATCGGCTGCGTTTTTATTCTGCTCGACTTTCGCATCGGGGTCGTCCTGCTCATCCTGTTGCTGCCGATCTCGAGAAGCTACATGTTTCCGCACGCGATGCTCGGTATTACAGGCCTTAATCCCTTTAACGCGGTGCTGGTCGGGACACTCGGCTCGTGCCTCCTGCACGGGCTGTTCGATGGCAGCATCCGTCGATTCATGCCGCGCCCGCTGCTCTGGCTCTATCTCGTGCCCTTCCTGATTGCCGGCGCGCTGGGTTCGCGCCATGTCGGCGACATAGCGCCTCACTACTACATGCGAGAAGTACTCGACTTTTACGATACGGCCGGCTATATCCGCGACGTGGTGGCCAAGCCGCTGTTGATAGTGATAGTCGCGCTGCTAGTCGGGGCCGCGGTGTCGAAGTCCGAGAAGCCTGAAAAGTTCCTGATCCCCATGCTGATCTCGATCGGGGTGATGGGCTCGTTGGGCATCGTGTTCGTCCACCTGTCGGGCTTCACGCTGTTCGAGGTGGCGACCAGCGCGCGCGGGCTCATGTCATTGGCGCTTGGGATAAACGACAATGAGCTGGGAAAAATGTACCTGATCGCCTACGCGTTGCTGCTGTTCACGTGGGCCGATTCGAAGGAAGTCGGGTTCAGGCTGGTGCTGCTTGCGTCGATGGCGATGCTGACAGTCGCGATCGTGCTCATGTTCTCGCGCGCCACCTACGTGGGTTTCATCACGGCAAATGTGCTGTTCCTGCTGTGGCGCCGCAACGCGAAAACCCTGGTCTTTTTCGGTCTCCTGGGGGTGGCCGCGCTGTTTCTCCTTCCCGACGCAGTCTATGACCGCATTGCATACGGGGTTGGAAGTGGATCCAACAAGATCAGCTCCAGTCGCATCGAGCAGATCTGGCTGCCGCTTCTGCCCGACGTGCTGCGCAGCCCGATTTACGGCAGCGGCCTCTCGTCGATTCTCTGGTCCGACGGCATGCGCGCAGCCGACGAGGTGACGGTTAAGGGGGTTGGGCATCCGCATAACGCGTACCTGGAGATCGTTCTCGACATGGGAATAACCGGCCTGATTCTTGTTGGCGCCTATTTCGTACACCTCTGGAAGGGCTTTCGCGCACTGAGCGTCGATCCGTCCTTGAGCCCCACCTTGCGGGGATTCTACCTGGGGGCGGCGGCGGGAATGGTGAGCTTTATGATCTCCGCTGTTGCCGACAGCAGCCTCACGCCGAAAACGGAGCAGGCCTTCCTGTGGCTGGCGATCGGAATGATGTACGGTCAAAAAGCCCGAAAACCGGCGATGTGAGTCACGGGCCATGTGCGGGATCACCGGATACTGGACACGGGATGGTCAGCCGGACGCGTGGTTGCGCGATCTTCCGGCCGCGGTGCGGAGCCTGCATCAACGCGGCCCCGACGACAGTGGAACATGGGTGCGTACCGGCGGGGGCGTTGCTTTCGGCCACACGAGGCTGTCGATCCTCGATCTGTCCGCACTGGGCCGCCAGCCGATGGTCTCGGACGACGGGGACCTCGTCATGGTCTTCAACGGCGAGATCTACAACTTTGTCGAGATCAGATCGGAACTCGAAAAGCGTGGACATCATTTTCGTAGCAGCGGGGATTCCGAGGTAGTTCTCGCGGCGCTGCGTCACTGGGGGATCGCCGCAGTCGAACGATTCATCGGAATGTTCGCGATCGCGCTGTGGCGGGAAAGCGAGCGCCGTCTCTGGCTGATCCGGGACCGGCTCGGCGTCAAACCGCTGTACTACGCCTGGGACGGACGCGTGCTGTGGTTCGGCTCAGAACTGAAGGCATTGCGCGCCTTCCACGCATGGCGCGCCGAAATCGACCGTAGCGCGCTCAGTGAATACTTCCAGTTCGGGTACATATCGGCGCCCCGCAGCATTTACCGGCAAGTCTGCAAGCTGTTGCCGGGGCACTGGCTGGAGCTGGGCGACACCGGCGAACCGGTGGCGCGCCGCTACTGGTCGACGCTTGAGCCGCGCGAGCCGCTGGCGGGATCCGAGAGCGAGCTCGAAGAGCAGCTCGAAGCGATGTTCATTGACGCTTTCCGCTATCGCATGATTGCGGACGTGCCTGTCGGAGTGTTCCTCTCGGGTGGGCTGGATTCGTCGCTGGTCACCGCGATCCTGCAGCGCCATTCCGGTCAATCGGTGCGCACCTTCACCGTCGGCTTCACCGACCCGGGCTTCGATGAGTCGCGCTGGGCCCGGCGGGTTGCCACCCATCTGGGAACTCAGCACACCGAACACATACTTTCTCCGGCAGATATGGTCAGAATCCTCACGCGCTGGGCCGATCTGTTCGACGAGCCTTTCGGAGACTCGTCCGGCGTCCCGACCTTCCTGGTGTCATGCGTTGCGCGCGAGAGCGTGAAGGTGGCACTTTCGGCCGACGGCGGGGACGAGCTGTTCAGCGGCTACCAGCATTACGGCGTGCTGCTCGCCCGCGAGCGGATGCTCGCGCGGATGCCGCGGCCGGCACGAACTGCGCTGTCGCAAGCGCTGCAGTTGCTGCCCGCGCGGTCGTTGCAGGGACTGTTGGATCGACTCCCTGCTCCGGCCCCGTTGCGACACGCCGCAAGGCGTGCGGTCGTCGACCGCCTTGAAAAGCTGCGAGTCGTGCTTCCCGAAGCTGACCCGGCAATACTCTACGATCTCGGCATGTCGTTGTGGACACCGGCGGAAAGCGCGCAATTGCTCGGCGCGCTCGTTCCTCAGCGCCCCGTGCTGAACGGCCATCCGCGAAGCTTCGCCGATCACATGAGCTGCTGCGATCTTCGCCACTATCTTCCGGACGACATTCTGACCAAGGTCGATCGTACGACGATGGCGGTGGGCCTCGAAGGGCGCGAGCCGCTGCTGGATCACCGGTTGGTGGAGTTTGCCTTGCGGCTGCCGCTCAGTATGCGGCGCGGGTCGCTCGGCACCAAGCACCTGTTGCGCCGCGTTCTGTACCGCTATGTTCCCAGGGCAATCCTGGAACGTCCGAAGCAAGGATTCGGCATCCCCATGTCGCGGTGGCTGCGCGGTGAGCTCTCGCCGCTGCTCGACACCTATCTGGCACCCGGGCGGGTGCGTGCCGCGGGGATCCTGGATCCGAAAGTGGTCGAGCGCGCGCTCAGCAATTTCAGGGACGGCGGCCCCAGGCGCGACCGCCTCGACGTGCAGAAGGTGTGGCTGCTCCTCGCGTTCGAGATGTGGCGCGAGAAATGGGCGTAAGGGGACCAGGATTTATTGAATGCGGGATGAATGATGCCGCGTCGTAAGGAACGCAAGCCCCCGGACGGGCAGAACCCGCAGGGAGTGCGAATGTCCATCTGGACCATGGCAGACACCCAGGAAATACACATTGAGGATCGACAATCCCCGTAACGAGTAACCAGGGATTCCAGGGATCGTCATTCAATCGGCCTGCCGCGGATCACGGACACTCAATATAGGACGGTCATGATCACGTTGACTGTCTCAACGCTCTTCGAAGGGGACAATGCATGTTGAAAATTGTGAAAGGTGTTTGTGCGGCGGCCCCATTAGTGATTATCAGCCTGGCCTGGATCCCGCCCCAGGCTTCCGCACAGCTACTGCCATGCATTCCAGGCTTAACGTGCGCCAGCCCGGACAACACTCCGCCGACGGTCAGAATCACCTCGCCCGCGTCCGGGGCGACTGTTTCCGGCACGATCACCGTGACGGCCGACGCCTCCGATAATGTCGGTGTCGCGGGTGTCCAGTTCAAGTACAACGGAATCAACTTCGACGCGGAGGACAACTTTCCTCCCTACACGGCAACCGCGTACACGAACAATATCCCGGATGGGTCGTACACTCTGACGGCGGTGGCCCGCGATGCCGCAGGAAACCAGACCACCTCGGCGCCGGTAACGATCACGATTTCCAATGCTCCCCCGCCACCGGAGGCGGTAAAGCGCTATGAAGAAACGGATGCGTCGGTGCGCTACGGTATCGGTTGGAATCGGCGTGATGACGATTTCCGCGGGACCGGCTGGTATGCCTGGAGCGGGGGGGCAGCCGCGGAATCCATGACGCCGGGCGCGCAAGCCACGTTCACCTTCACCGGGACCTCGGTCACATGGATCGGCATGCGTGGCTACGATAGCGGCATCGCTCGCGTGTTCGTGGATGGAGTCTTTGTATCCGAAGTCGACATGTTTATGAGGTCGAACGAGATCCACGTGCCCATCTTCACGGCGAGCGGCCTGACCAACAGCAGCCATACGTTGACGATCGAAGCCACCGGACGGAAGAACGGTGATTCGCAGGCCGCCAGTTCGCCGTTGGCCCTGGTCGTGGTGGATGCATTCGACGTGCCCGCACCGGTAGTTTCGCAGTTGCAGGATACGGATCCAGACCTGTCCTTCACCACCGGCTGGACCCCGTGGGACAACAGCAAACCGTGGAGTAGCTGGTTCGCCACGGACTCGACCACGCCCGGCGCGCGAGCCAGGTTGCCATTCATCGGAACTTCGATCAGCTGGATCGGCTATCGCGGGCCCGATGCCGGAATCGCCAGCGTATACCTGGATGGCAGCTTCGCTGGCGAGGTCGATCTGTACAATCCGGGCCAGCGTGTCCAGGCCATCGTCTTCACGTCGCCGACCATGGCCGATGCAAACCATACGTTGACGATCGAGGCGACGGGCCGGAAGAACGCGAATTCGACGGGTACTCGGGTCGTGGTGGATGCGTTCCTCGTAACTACGCTGGGAAGGCGCTTCGAAGAGACAGATCCGTCCATCACCTACACCGGCAATTGGGACCAGGGCAACTTCAACCGGGCGTGGAGCATGAGGACCGTCACGGTATCCGGCGAGCCGGGCGCGCAAGCGACGTTCACCTTCAGCGGGACGTCGGTCAGCTGGATCGGCAGCCGTAAAAGCACGACCGGGATCGCTCGCGTATACCTGGATGGAGCCTTCGTGACGGAGATCGATACGTATTCCCCTACGGACGGGCTCCAGGACACCATCTTCAGGACGTCGGGCCTTGCCGCCGGGACCCATACGCTGACGATCGAAGTGACGGGCCGGAAGAACGCGGCCTCGAGCAGCGCCTACATCGTGGTGGATGCTTTCGACGCCCGCCCATGAGGAGAGCCGGTCACCCTGGGCGGGCCGTCGGCCGAAGGAATACTCCCCGGAATATCCGGTCGTCGCTTGAATCGCGATATTCCAGCACACCCGATCTGGACTGGATCAATCGCGAGTTTGGCGCGGAGCATAGTTCTATCGGCCTGCACCGAATCACGGACTCTTCATTTCGGAGGGCCACAATCAAGTTGCTCGTCGCGGCATTTGCCCCGCGGGCTCAATTTGCTGAAAGTAATCGAGAAGTTGGATGGTGCGCGCTGACCGGCCGGCGCGTCCGACGCCGGCCGACCGGCGGGGATGGTAGCTTCTCGAACTGCCGGCGTCAGCCTACATGCGGAAGGTTGTCAGCCACGGCTGTTTTGTCGATGTGAAGTGGGCGTTCGATCCCGGGCCTTTGCAAGGAACGCCAGCGGCTGTGGCGGCCGTAACGGCTGGGGAGCGGGTTGTTTCACCGCGTCGAGCGCGGTACGGCGGACCGATGTCGATTGAAGATTTCCTGTACCCGCTGCTGAGACATTACCTCGAGGCGCCAAACTGGCTGAGGGCGGCGGCGGCGGCGCGTGCCTACGCCTGGCTTCCGCGAGTGGTCCGATGGGGCGGCGCCTACGACACCTTCCGGGATGAGATCGCGTCGTCGCCGGGCGACGCCGCCATGCGCCTCGCGCTGCAAAAGCTGGAGGAGAATTTACGATGGGCGATTCAGACTGTGCCCGCCTACCGCCAATTCCGCGCGCTACTCGCTCGTCACGACGACCCACGGCAGATTCTGGCACTGCTGCCCGTCACGGACAGGATGGACATCAAGCGCGACCCCCTCCGCTACCTGTCGAGCGCGATGCCGGCCTCGCAGCGGCTCGAGGTATTTACCGGCGGCTCCACCCACAACCCAATGCAATTTTACCTTCAGAAGCACTTGTCGCGGCCAAAGGAGTATGCGTTCATCCAGGATTTCCGCGATCGAGTCGGCGCCGGCCCGAACGATCTGACGCTGGCAATACGGGGTCGCTCCGTGCCGAGCGCCGCGCGGCCCGACGGCAGCCTGTGGATGGTTGAACCGATCAAACGGCACCTGATCCTCAGCTCGGACCACCTGGAAAAGCGCTATATGCCGCGCTACACGGCAGCGCTCGCGCGCCACCGGCCGGCATTCATCGAAGCCTATCCTTCCGCACTGTATCCGCTCGCGCGCTGGCTGGCGGCAAATCCTCTGCCCGAGTTCACCGGCGGCGTAAAGGGCGTGATGCTGTATTCGGAGAACGTCTACGGCTTCCAGATGCGGATGTTCCGCGAAGTGTTCCGCTGCCCGGTGCTCAAGCATTATGGGCACTCCGAGCGGGTGCTGATGGCCGCTTCGATGCCTGATGACGACCGCTATTTTTTCTGGCCCCAGTACGGCTGGTTCGAGCTGCTGGACGCCGACGGCTGGCCGATTACGCGGCCGGGCGTGCTCGGCTACGTCGTCGGCACCAGTTTCGACAACAAAGTGATGCCGTTCGTGCGTTACCGCACTGGCGATGTCGCGGTGCTGAGCGACCGGGAGCACGCGAGGCTCCCCGGATATCCGGTGTGCGAACGCATCGAGGGAAGGCTGCAGGAATTTCTGGTGTGCAAGGACCATCGTTTGATTTCGATCACCACTCTCGGGGCCGCGCATTTTCCCGAGCTCTCCGAGGTCGAGGCCATCCAGTACGAGCAGGAGCGGCCGGGGGAGGTGACCCTGAAGATCGTGACGGCCGCCACGCCGCCGGTCGGAATGCAGCGGCGCATCGCCGCGGCGATCCGGGACAAGACCCAGGGTAGCTGCGAGGCGAGAATCGTGCGCGTCGAGCGGATCGAGCGCACGACACGGGGCAAGTTCCAGATGCTGATCCAGCACCTCGACATCAGCGGTTATTTTGGCGCAGCCGTGAAGGGATGACGCCGACCCCCATGCCGACGCCCGGGTACCGACGCCTCATCATGCTCGGGACCTCGTTTGAAACGCGGGGCGGCATCGCCGCGGTCGTCAATGCCTACCGGGCGCACGGCCTCTTCGAGCGCTGGCCGATCGACTACGTCCCAACCCACTGCGATGGCGGCCCGTTACGCAAGCTGCTCACCGCCGTCAAGGCGCTGCTCAAGTTCATCCTGCTTCTTGCCCGGGAGCGGCGCGTGATTATCCATGTGCACAGCGCTTCGCGCGCGAGCTTCTGGCGCAAGGCGATTTTCATGACGATTGGAATGCTAGCGAAATGCCCGTTTATCTTTCATTTGCACGGCGGAGGGTTCGCACAGTTCTACGAGGCGGAATGCGGCGTAGCGCAGCGCCGGATCATCCGCTTTTTCCTCGGACGGGCAGTGTGCGTAATAGTTTTGTCCGACCGCTGGCGGACCTGGATCAGCAGGGTGACAGAAAACCAGAGGATCGTCTGCATTTCCAATCCGGTGCCGGTGGTCGAGGAGGGCCGCGCGCCGCGTTGCAGGAATGTCGTGCTGTTTCTCGGACGCCTCGAACGCGGAAAGGGGATCTTCGATCTGCTCGATGCGATCGCCACGCTGCGGGCGCGGATTCCCGACATCAAGCTCGTTTGCGCCGGTGAGGGGGATCTCGAGTCCGTTGCGCGCTACGCCAGGCGGCTTGGTATCGAAGATGCGGTCAGCCTCCCCGGCTGGATCGGGCCGATCGAAAAGCAATCATTGATGTGCGGCGCCACGGCCTTTGTTCTGCCTTCCCTTGCGGAAGGATTGCCGATGAGTCTGCTGGAGGCAATGGCGGTGGGTGTGCCGGTCGTCGCGGCCGCGGTGGGCGGCATTCCCGACGTCGTGACCGACGGGGTCAACGGGCTTCTGTTCAATCCTGGCGATACCGCGACGCTCGAGCGGCTGCTGCGCGGGCTGATGCACGATCCGGAATTTGGGACGCGCATCGCGTCGGCCGCGCGTGAGGCCGTGCGGCTCCGCTTCGCAGCCGACCGGGTGATCCCGCAACTGGAAGAAATCTATGCCGGCCTTGGCCTGCCGGCTGGCGTCGGCGCCCGAGCGAGCACGCCGGCAAGTCGGCTGCGCGAGGCAGCCTGACATGTGCGGAATCGCGGGATGGATAGCTACACCAGAGCGCGCGCTCGCGGCGGACACGCTCGCGTCGATGCTGCAGGCGATCGCCCATCGCGGGCCGGACGACGAGGGCACCTGCCACTTCCGCTGTGCCGGCACCGGACACCACGTATTTCTCGGGCACAGACGGCTGGCAATCATCGATCCGGAAGGAGCGCATCAGCCTATGTGCGACACGGATGCCGGCCTTGCGCTGACCTTCAACGGGGAGATCTACAACTTCCGCGAGCTGCGCGACGAATTGAGCCGGCTCGGTTACCGCTTCACGCGCGACTCCGACACCGAAGTGCTGCTGCGCGCCTACCAACACTGGGAAGGCGAGGTCGTCCATCACCTGCGCGGCATGTTTGCGTTCGCGATCTGGGACGCGCGCAACGAACGCCTGTTCCTGGCACGGGACCGCTTCGGCGAGAAGCCGCTGTATTTCTGGGAAGACGAGAGCGGGCTGTACTTCGCCTCGGAGATCAAGGCACTGCTGCGCATCCCGGGCATCAAGCCTTCAGTGGACCTGGAGGCCGTCTGGGACTATCTCGCCTATCGCTACGTGCCGGGCCCGAAAACCCTGTTCTCCGGGATCCGGAAATTGATGCCGGGAACCGCCGCCACATGGGAACGCGGGAAGCTCAAGGAGAAACGCTACTGGTCGGCTCCGGACCGCAGCCTGCGTCATTGCCAGCAGCCGCAACGCGATATCGTCGAAACCTTCCTGTCCCGGCTGGACGAGGCCGTCAAGCTGCAGATGGTGAGCGACGTGCCGTTCGGCGCCTTCCTGTCCGGCGGTCTCGACTCCTCGACCATCGTGGCGCTCATGAGCCGTCACAACGCGATGGTCAAGACGTTCTCGGTGGGCTTCGCGGAAGACAGCTACAGCGAACTTGGCTACGCAGCCGAGGTCGCGACACATCTCGGGACCGAGCACCACGAAATCGTGGTGGCAAACCGCGACATCATCGATCGGCTTCCACGACTGGTCGCGTTCCGGGATGCGCCGGTGTCCGAACCCTCGGACATCCCGATATACATGCTGGCGTGCGAAGCCGCCCGCAGCGTCAAGATGGTACTGACGGGGGAGGGCAGCGACGAAATTCTCGGGGGTTATCCCAAGCACGTTGTCGAGCGATTTACTCAGGGCTATCAGCTGCTCCCGGGCTACCTGCGCCACCGCTTCATAGAGCCGCTCACCCACGCGCTCCCCTACGAATTTCGCAGGATCAAGACGGCCGTAACGAACCTGAACATCGAGGACTGGCGCGAGCGTTACGTGCGCTGGTTCGGCGCCCTCAATCGTACCGAACGCGACCGGCTCTCGGTCCTGCGGCTGAATGGTACGCCGGTCAACGATGCGCCGCCGTTCGACGCGGACCCGCGTGCGAGCGCGCTGAGGCGCATCCTCTACTTCGACCAGACGAGTTGGCTGCCGGATAATCTGCTCGAGCGCGGAGATCGTATGACCATGGCCGCCTCGATAGAGGCGCGCGTCCCCTTTCTTGATCACGAGCTGGCCGCGTTCGTTTCCTCGCTGCCCGACAACTTGCGCGTCAGGGGTTGGTGCGGAAAGTGGATATTGCGGGAAGCGGGCAAGCAGCTGATTCCGGAGCGCATCCTGACGCGCCCCAAGGTGGGCTTCCGGGTCCCGGTCAATGAATGGTTCCGCGGCGAGATGCGTGAGTACCTTGTGGATCACCTGCAGAGCGCATCGTCGATGACCCGGGCCTATTACGATGCTCGGACTCTCGACCAGGTACTGGCTGAGCACCTGAACGGCAGGCAAAACCACGAAAAGCTGCTATGGACCCTGCTGAACCTTGAAATCTGGCATCGACAATATGCTTGAGCATGACGTTGTCGACGCGCGCTGGCGGCTGCGGTATTCCTTCACCGCCGGCGTGACCGAACGGCTGTTCTGGTACGTCAACCGTTTGCGCTGCATGACGTACGCGGAAATACACCATCGCGTACTGCGAGCGCTGGCGATGCAGGGGGAGCGTTGGGGCCTCTTGGGCTCCGCAGCTGTCCCGCCCCCGGATGTCACGCGCGCATCCCGCCCCTGGATTCGCACGCCGGCGCAAGCGAACGCGGCGCACTGCCTGCAGGCCGCGGAACGCATTGTCGCGGGCAGGTTTGATGTCTTTGCCCTGCGGGACGTCGAGCTTGGCTCGCCGCCACGCTGGAACCGGGATCCCAAGACCGGTGTCGAAGCGCCGCTGAGTTTCGGCAAACTGCTTAACTATCGTAATCCCGAGCTCGTCGGAGATATTAAATATCTCTGGGAACCTAACCGGCACTTGCATCTCGTGACGCTGGCTCAGGCCTATGCTCTTAGCGGAAACGCGCGGTATTTCGACGTCATCCGCCAGCATCTGGACAGCTGGTTCGCCTCCTGCCCCTACCGGATGGGACCCAACTGGTCGAGCGCGCTCGAGCCGGCGATCAGGCTGATCAACTGGTCCGTGGCCTGGCAGCTACTCGGCGGGGCGTCCTCGCCGCTCTTCAAGGACGCCGAGGGCGAGCGCTTCTGCCGACGGTGGCTGGAATCCGTCTATCAGCACGCGCAGTTTATCCGCGGGCACTTCTCGCTTTACTCATCGGCCGGCAATCACCTCATCGGCGAAGCAGCGGGATTGTTCATCGCAGCCGTCACATGGCCGTTTTGGCCGGAGGCGCACGGGTGGACTGAAGCGGCCAAGGCGATCCTCGAACGAGAGGCATTGCTGCAGAACGCCCCGGACGGTGTCAATCGCGAGCAGGCTGTGTCGTATCAGCAGTTCGAGCTCGATCTACTGCTGCTCCCGTTGCTGGCCGGAAGGGCGAACGGGAAGAAATTCTCGGCGGCGTACGAGTCGCGTATCGAGACGATGATCGAGTATCTCGCGTCGATCATCGATACCGGCGGCAACGTGCCCATGATCGGTGATTCCGACGACGCCTTCGTCGTGCGGCTTGCCCAGGACGACGGACACTGCAAATTCCGCTCGCTGCTCGCGACCGGCGCGGTCCTGTTTCGCCGCGGCGATTTCAAGGCGAAGGCGGTAAAGCTGGATGACAAGACGCGCTGGCTTTTCGGCGAGGGCACCGAATCCACGTTCGAGCTGCTCGATGGCACCCGGGCTCAGCTACCGGTGCGGCGTGCCTTCACCCACGGCGGTTACTACATCCTCGGCTGCGGCTTCGAGACCGAGAACGAGATCCGGCTGATCGCCGATGCCGGTCCCTTGGGATATCAGACGACCGCGGCTCATGGCCACGCTGACGCCCTGGCATTCACCCTGTCAGTCGGGGGTAAAGAGTTCCTCATCGACCCGGGGACCTACGTCTACCACACGCAAGGCCCGTGGCGCCGCTATTTTCGCGGCACCGCCGCCCACAACACCCTGCGCGTCGACGGCATGGATCAGTCGCAGTCCGGCGGAAACTTCATGTGGCTCCGGAAGGCGGACGCCCGGTGCACCCTGTGGCAGCCCTCAGAGGAACGCGACGTGTTCGAGGGTTGGCACGACGGTTATGCGCAGTTATCCGATCCGGTCGTGCATCAGCGGCGAATCAGCCTCGAGAAGCGGACGCGGCGGGTGGTTATCGAAGACACCCTGCAGATGGCGGGGGAACACGACATCGAGCTATTTTTCCATTGCAGCGAGCGCTGCCAGGTCGATCCCGCCCCGGACGGCTACGCCGTAAGTCAGGGGGGGAAGACCCTTTTCCTGAGGCTTCCGCAGGCCGGGCAGGCGTCTGCGCAGGTTTATTACGGCAGCACCGCACCGATCCGCGGCTGGGTGTCGAGGCGGTTCGACGACAAGCGGCCGGCCCCGACCATCGCATGGGGGGCCCGGCTCACGGGCGAAATCGTTCTGTGCACCGAAATCACCTGCTGATCCAATCAGAAATATTGGTATGTAAAATGATTACGGTCGGAATTCCCGCATTTAACGAGGAAAGGATTATTGCAAAATCAATTAAGTCTGCCCTTTCTCAAATTTCAAAAGCTGATGAAGTCATCGTAGTTGCATCAGGCTGCACGGATAATACCGTCTCCGAGATAAAGAAGGTGATGAGCAATGATAAAAGAGTTCGACTGATTACCGAGGCAGAGAGAAACGGCAAGTCTTCCGCTCTAAATTTGATAATACAGAATGCAAAATCCGACATCATCGTGCAAACGGATGGTGATGTAGAGCTACAAGAGGGTGCAATAAAAAATCTGCTCTCTCATTTCAAGGATCAGCGAATAGGCGGTGTTTCCGGCAACCCCATCCCGGTCATTTCCAAGGAACATGTATTCTATGACTGGACTGTAATGAGTTACCGCCGTGCAGGCGAGCTAAGAGAACAGGAGTCGAAATCCGGAGTGTTTTGGCATTTGTCCGGATACTTGCTCGCATTCCGGAAAAAAGCTCTCCCGGAAGTTCCATTTGCGAAGGGCGCAGTCGATGCCTGGATGGGCAAAATAATACAAAACAATGGTTATAAGATGGTTTATGAGCCTGAAGCCAAAGTATTTGTGAAGGCGCCATTGACGGTAAAAGATTTCATAAATCAAAAAGCGAGGGTCAGAACCGGATACTACAATCTCATCAAGCAAACGGGTAAAGCACCCAGAACAGTTAGAAGAGAGATCCAGTGGCTTCCTCGGGAATTGATGAATGTGCCTCTCGCGAGGTGGCCTGATTTCTTATTTACCGGATTTGTTTATTTATACAGCTGGATGAAGGGCTGGTATCTATCTAAAACAAATGCTTCCTTAAGCAAGATATGGAAGATACCGGTTTCCACAAAATGAGCCGGCAAGACTGATATAAACCCTCCCTCCCAAGGGCGGCCAGAGTCGCGTCAGGCGCTTGTAGCCGGTGTCCGGATGCCAGCCCTGCTCGTAGCGATGGCCAACTGGTAGGTGTGGTCCAGCACTCGAGTCACCGTTCGCTCGGTGAAACGCTCGACGATCCGCTCCTGCGCGGCGGCAGCCATGCGAGCGAGCAGTTCAGGGTCGGCAGCAAGGCGCGTCATGCGGTCGGCCAGCATCGCAGAGTCACCCGCGGGGATGACAAAGGCACATTCGCCGTCCCCACCCACGACCTCCGGGACTGCACCCACAGGCGTTACGATCACGGCACAACCGAGCGCCATGGCCTCGAGCAGCATATTTGGAAAGCCCTCGCTGTACGAAATTTGGAGGAAAACATCCGTTCGGCGGAGTTCCGCCAGCGCCTCGTCATGGGAAAGGAAGTCAAGCATCCTGACATGCCGGTCAAGTCCAAGGTTTCTGATCTCATCGCGCAGAGAACTGGTTATTGCCATCAAGGTGACGTCGACCTTTACGCCGCGCGCAATCAATTCTCGAACCGCGTTCAATAGCACGTAGGCACCCTTCTGCTTCTGCGCCCAGCCGCAGTACAGGAGGAACCGCGGCACCGTCGGCGCGGGCAAGGTCCGTTTCTCCACCAGGGTCTCAGGCACGAAATTATTCAGGATGACCGTGGGACCGGAGCGTCCGAAGCCGGCTACATAGCTCTTCCAATACTCCGACTGCACAATAAGGATCAAGGGCTGTCGCAGCGCCCATTGAATCGCGGCGCGTGCCGTCGCACCCGAGGATTCCCAGAATACATTGAAATGGCCGCCAATTCGTAGCAGCGTCGGGCGCCGGAGGATCTTGCCCATCAGTACGTAGAGCGACGCTTCCCAGAAAGTCGGGAAGTCACTCGCTTGGATCTGAATAATCGTCGGCCGACGTGCAACGACGACCCAGGGATAGATGGCGAGATGCCAGAGCGTTATGACTATGCCTTGAACAACGCGCTTGAAACCACCGCGGAACATGGCGGCATAGCCATAGTTATCGCCCTTTACATTGGGCTTGCCGGGGCGCGAGGTGGTAAAAGGAATGAAGTCGTATCTTTCTCTGAGCGGCGACCTGACCACGTTGCGCATGAAAGTGGTCACGCCACCCTTGGTCGGCGGCCATGGGCCGACCATCAAGACCTTTGGACGGCCTGTACTCACGTGGCTAGAGCGTCGGGGCCGACTTGGTAGCGGCTGCACCAAGTCTCGAACATGAGAAGTGTCCAAAGCGCGAAGCTCCAATCACGCGCGAGACGGGCGTGCTCGCCGATGATGCGCTCCAGCGCTTCGCGTTTGAACACATGACCCACCATGGCGCCGGGCGCCAGCAGCTTCTGGCGGATGTAGTCGCCAAGGCTGTCCTTGAACCAGTAGCTGAGCGGCACGGCGAATCCCTGCTTCTTGCGCCACAGGAACTCCGCCGGGAAGTAGCGCTCCATTGCCTTGCGCAGGAGATATTTCTGCCGGCCCCGAGGCAGCTTGGTGTCGAACCTCACCCGATTCATCAACTCGGCCAGCCGGTGGTCGAGAAATGGCGCCCGCACCTCCAGACTGTGCGCCATGCTCATGCGATCAACCTTGACCAGCATATCGTCGGCGAGGCTGACCGTTTGCTGCCAAAGCGTCATTCCGGCAAGCGGCGAATGCTCGTGGTCGAACATGGAAGCGAACAGCGCGCGATCGTTAGCGGCGGTCGCGTGCGGTGCGAGATAGGGCGATATGCCTGCGAGATACTCCCGGCGGAACACGACTTGCTGCTTGGCGACGAAACGATCGCCAGCCTCCAGGCCAGCATCTTCGATGTTCCGGGCGAGACGGAGACAGGCGACGCGCTTGCCCGTGTCGAACGCAGGCATTGACCGAACCGCAGCCACGGCGGCCGAGCGGACGAAACCGGGGAGCTTGCGCAGCCGCTCGCTCAACACGTGGCCGCGATAGGAATCATAGCCGGCGAACATCTCATCCCCGCCATCGCCAGACAGGGCCACTTTGACGTGTTGCCGCGTCAGCTGCGACAGGTACCAGGTGGGCAGTGCCGAGGAGTCCGCGAACGGTTCATCCGCGTGCCAGGCAATCTGTTCGATGATCTCGATGCTGCCCGGCTCCAGCAGAAATTCGTGGTGACGGGTGCCGAATTTATCGGCCACGTAACGTGCATATTTGCGCTCGTCGTAGGGCGCTTCGTTAAACCCGATGGAAAAGGTCTCGAGCCGCTGCCCGCTCACCTCGTTTGCCAGCGCCACCACGGCGGAGGAGTCGACGCCACCCGACAAGAAGAAACCGACTGGCACGTCGGATACGAACCGCAGTCGCACCGAATCTCTCAGGACGTCCAGAACTTCTTCGTTGATCGCCTTCTCATCCGTGAGATCTTCGGTTGGATCCGGTGGCGCCCAGTAGCACTGCTCACGTACATTCGCGCCTTCGGCCTTCAGCCAATAGCCAGGTTGCAAGCGGCGCACGCTGCGGAAGATGGTGCGGGGACCCATCACGTACGAATTGGCGAAATAGTTGTACACGGCAACGGGATCGAGGCGCTTCTCGACCAAACCCGTCTCGACCAACGCTTTCAATTCGGACGCGAGGTAAAGCGTCCCATTGTGTTCCAGCACGTACAGCGGCTTCTCGCCGAAACGGTCGCGGGCAGCGAAGACCGACTGGGTACGTCCATCGTAAATCGCGAATGCAAACATGCCGTTGAGCCGGCCGAGACACTTTTCGCCCCACACAAGGTAGGCGTGCAGCAACACCTCGGTATCGGAATTGGTGTTTACTGGATGTCCGGCGGCAGCGAGCTCGTCCCGGATCGTGTGGAAGTTGTAGATTTCGCCGTTGAACGCGATCCAGAGCCGCCCGTCCGGAGTGCACATCGGCTGCTGCCCGCCGGTGATGTCGATGATAGCGAGACGACGGTGTCCCATGACGGCACACTCGGAGCGCTTCTGCCCGTGCTCGTCCGGCCCTCGATGGCGGATGGTAGTGTCCATCCGGTCCAGCAGGGTTTGATCAGGCAGACGATCGCCCGTCTGGGAATATGCGAAAACGAAACCGCACATTAGTGGACCCTAAACGGGAACCGCGGTTCCATCGTCACGATGCGGCGCTCCGCGATGGATCGCTGCGCGGCGAGCAGCGCCTGCGCCGACACGAGGAAGCTCTCGGTGTAGTCCACGGCACCGGGCGCGCCGGAAAACTGGGCGACCATCGCCTGCAGCATCGCCTTCTGGCCCAGGTCGGGCTGGAACTTGCGCATGCCGCCGCCGAGGCCGCCGTGAAGAATGAGCCGGCGAAAGCCGATGATCCGGGCCGAGCGGCCGCCACCGAGGATATCGACAGTCGCGCGCTCCAGGCCTTTCTGGCTGCCACACACATAGTGCACCACGCCGAGGCCTCCGTTCGCAAAACGCAGCGTGATCGCCCAGCACTCCTCGCGGTGGCTAGGGTCGGGGGTGGCGAAGGCGCCTACCTCGACCGGCAGGCTCTGTGCGAAGTAGATAGCGAGATCAATGAAGTGGCAGACGTCGCCCAATAGCATTCCGCCGCCCTCGACCTCGTCCTGGTACCAGCTCTCGGCGGGCACGGCCGCCGAGCGCACCGTGCAGGTCACCTGCCGCACCTCGACGCCCTTGAAGTGAGCGAGCGCACTCTGGCTGAGCGAGCTGAAGCGGCGGTTATGGCCGATCCAGAGCGTCGGGCCGTCCGTGCCGCGCTTTTCGAGCGTGGCGGCGATGGGCGCGAGCTGCTCCTCGGTCATGGCGAGCGGCTTCTCGACGTAGGCATGCTTGCCGGCTTCAAGCGCTGCAAGGGCGTAACGGGCGTGGCTGTCGTGACGAGTGGCCACCATAATCGCGTTCGTCCCGGGATCGCGAAACAGCTCGCCGGCATCAGTGGTGGCCTTACGGAAGCCGTACCGCTTGGCCAGCGCCTCGGCATTGGCGCCCCTTGTGGTGCAGATGCCCTCGAGGCTCAAGCCCGCGAGCGACCGGAAGCACGGCATGAGCATGGACTTCGCGTAGTTGCCCGCGCCGATCTGCCCAAGGCGAACCACCCCGCGCGGCTGGCCACCCTGAAAGGTGAACGTGCGCGGCTGCAGTTCGAACACCCCTTTCTCGGGCTCGGGGTACTCGAACACGATTCCCACCGCCTGACTCAGCTCGCCGCTCGCAATCTTGTCAAAGACGGAGATCGCGTCGGAGAACGGGAACTGGTGGGTGATGAGCCCCGGCACGGTGAGCCTGCCTTGCGCGATCAGATCGAGAAACGCCTGCATGTTGCGGTTGGCGGTCCAGCGTACGTAGCCGATCGGGTAGTCCTTGCCGCGCGTGAAATAGTCGGGCTCGCTGGTGCCGGCCCCCATGGCGCGGCTGAATAAAAAGTCAATCTCCTTGCCAAACCAGGTACGCCAATCCAGCTCGATCGCGGTGTTGCCGAGACAAACTACCCGCCCGCGGTCGCGCACCAGCGTGGCGGACAGCTCGATTGGACCGAGGTCCTTGGTCGATACCGTGAGAAATACCGCATCTACACCGACCCCGCCGCTCGTCCGCAGAGCGTAAAAGAGGGCCTCGTCCATTTCCGGACCACAAGCCGCCTCCGCACCGTTCTGAACCGCAAGGGCGCACTTGCCCGGGTCGAGGTCCACTCCTATCACGCGGCATCCGTTCGCGCGGCAAAGTTGCACCAGGAACTGACCGAGCAGCCCGAGCCCGATGACTGCCACACTTTCGCCCAGCTCGAGCTTCGCCTGGCGTATCGACTGGAGCGCAATCGCGCCGACGGCGCTCGAGCTGGCAGCTTCGAGGCTCACGTTGGCCGGAACGTGCGCCACCAAGTTCCGCGGAACGGCGTTGTACTCGGCGTGCGTCGCCACGCTCTCCCCGATGCACGCCACGCGGTCGCCTGCGCGGAACTCGTTCACCTGGGAACCCGCCGCTACCACGGTTCCGGCGCAGCTGTAGCCCAAGGTGGTCGGGGCCTTGAGGCGCTCCTGCACCTTGCGGAGCGTGGGGATCAGGCCCTGATCCCTGAGCGCGTTGAGTACCAACTTGACCTGATCGGGACGCTCCTTCGCCTTCTCCGCGAGGCTCATGCGGGCCTGCGAAACCTTCATCTTTTCGGTACCCACGCTCACGAACGAGTAATGATTCCGCACCAGCACGTCGCCGGAGCCGAGCGCGGGCATGGGCACATCGCCGATGTCCAAGGCGCCGTTGCCAAGGTAGTAGTGGACTTGCTTCACATCGTCCTCGAAAAGGCAGCGGGGGAAAAGGTTGCGCGCATTCAGGCTTCCGGCTTCTCCAGGATGAACGTGAGCCGATGCAGAAAGACTTCTTGCAAGCCAGGTATGTACGTAAGCGGCCTAAAGGCGTTAGATATGAAGTGCGCCAACTTATTATTGGCAATAGTGCGACCGATACTTCCGATTGGTTTGCGACTGTGCAGTAGGATCCGCCAATTCGTGTCGCTCAGGATCTTCCGGAATTTGTGCAGCGTAATGCCATTGAGCGAATTGCCCCGCTCCCATGGCTCGAGCACGGCAGACTCGCGTTGGTACCACTGCGCCGCTTGCCCGCGTTCATTCAAGATGTCGCAGTATGCTTTGATTAAAGTCCTGCCACTGAAAAAACATTGGATGCCCGGGACGCGCGTTACCATGGACAGATGGTGTTCGATTGGTTGAAAATAGCTCGGAAATACCAGAAAGCACCGGCCCTTCGGCCTGAGCACGCGGTAGCACTCTCTTAGCGTCTCGGCAACGCTGCGCACGTGCTCCAGGACGTCGTAAGACAATATCGCATCAAAGGATTGATCTTCGAAGGGCAGTCGCTCGCCCTGGGCAAGCTGGAAAGTGGCAGGCACGCCCAGGGTCCGGGCAAACTGGTTTCCGGCCTCAATATAAATCGGGTCGACGTCTACCCCGGTGAGGCGTGCCAGACCATAACGCTCGCACCATGCAACGCCGCGTCCGCCGTTGAAACACCCCAAGTCGAGCCCTTCCCTGTCGGTCAGGAGCGGACGCAAATCGATCCCGAAATAATGCTCCCACGGGTAAGCGATCTCGCTCTCATATTTACTTCGAGAGGACTCCAGCAAAATGGCCGTTCGTTGCTGCGGATCCGCTTTCAGAAATAGCTCGTGGTGGAACACCTCCTGTAAATCGCCGATTTTCTCTTCCGGCGAAGTTGGATACGCTGGATACACCTTCATCAAGGCCTTCGCCAATTGATACGTAATCATCGTGCGGCACCCCGCATTCTCACCCGCCGTATTGCCACGGCGTCTCCCCTATGGTCAGGGGCCGGACCTGGTCCCGGCATTCGGCCTCCACCACCCGCAGGATCACCACCGCATGATCCCCGTCGGTGTCCACGATCCGTTCAACCTGGCATTCGATGTGCGCGGGCAAGTTCGCGAGTATGGGCGCCGCGGTCTTTCCTTCCACAAACGGCTCTCCATTAATCGTCGTGCAGTTTGCACGGGTCGGAAAGAAAAACCGTCTGGCGATTTCTTGCTGCCCGTTTCCCACGATGTGGAGCGCCGCCATCCGGCTATCGGCAAGGCATTTGAACACGTTACTTTCCCTTCGCACCGCCACCATGATCAGGGGCGGCTTGAAAGAGACCTGCGACACCCAGGTGACCGTCGCAGCGCCGTAGCGGTTTTCATTCCGCGACGTCAACACGTACACGCCGTTCGACAGCAACCGCAGCGTCTTCTGTCTGACTTTCGCGTCCATCGACGTCATCCCGGCTGAACCGAGCGCTCTCCGAAAACCGCTTCCCCCTGCGATCTTTCGCTGCGGTGCCAGCGCGCCTCATCGAGCTCCCGGTGCTCGGAAGCAAGGAGGTCGAACAGCAGGCGGTCGTACAGCCGGCCGTCGA
>DASYUW010000049.1:0-22936 GCA_036000845.1 Burkholderiales bacterium | reverse complement strand
GCGCGATTTTTCTACGTGCTGCGCAAGAGCGATCAGCATCTCGATTTCGACCTCGATCTGGCCAAATCGCAGAGCAACGACAATCCGGTGTACTACATCCAGTACGCCCATGCGCGGGTGTGTTCGGTGCTCGAGCAATGGCGGGGTGACGCATCCACGCTGGTCAACGCCGATCCGGGGCCGCTCGTTGATGGAGAGGAACTCGAGATATTGCAGAAGCTGATGGATTACCCGGAGACGATCGAGGGCGCGGCGCGAGACCTGGCGCCGCACCACCTGGCCTTCTATCTGAAAGAGCTGGCCGCCGCGTTCCACAGCTACTACAACTCGACCCGCGTGCTGGTCGATGAAGAGAATATCCGGCTGGCGCGACTCGCGTTGGCCAGCGCGGTGCGCCAGGTACTGGCCAACGGCCTTGCGATTCTCGGGGTCGGCGCCCCCGAGAAGATGTGAGCTTGAGTTCGAATCTCTGAGGTAAACTTCGATTCCATGAGTCGCGACTACAAGAACAGCGGATCTGCCGCGCCCAACGGACGCGGCAATCCGATGGGGGTCGGGATCCTGATCGGGCTGTTGCTCGGTCTGTGCATTGCGCTCGGCGTGGCGCTGTACATCAACAAGGGCGCAAACCCGTTTTTGCAGAAAGCAAAACCGACCGAGGCCACCGGGCGGGAAGCGCCTGACGCCGAAACAACTCAGACGCCGTCTTCAGCCGACAAGCCGGCCAAAACAACGGAGGCTAAACCCCGCTTTGATTTCTACAAAATCCTGCCGGGTACCGAGGAAGCGGTAACCGACAAGGAGTTCAAGCGCACGCCGCCGGCCTCGAGCAAAGAGGTCTATTTTCTCCAAGTGGCTGCGTTCCAGAACCCGGCCGATGCGGACAATCTCAAAGCGCGGCTTGCGCTCGCCGGGATCGAGGCGCAGATCCAGACCGCCACGCTGCCCGACGGCGGGGTATGGCACCGGGTCCGGGTGGGTCCGTTCTCGAACAAGGACGAACTGGGCAAGTCCCGCGCCGCACTCAAAGAAAACAATCTCGAAGCGAACCTGATCAAGGTTCGCGAACCCGCTCAATAGTCTTCAAACCGCTACGGGAATACCCATGAACCGTTTTCACACAGCGCTGATCGTCGCGTCCGCTTTTCTCGGTTTGGCATTCGCTCCGGCCGGACTCGCCAAGCCGACTCCGGATGTGGAGTACAAGCTGATCAATCCTCCGCAGCCGGCGGCAGGCAAGGGTGTCGAGGTGCTCGAGTTTTTCAACTATGCCTGCTCGCACTGTTACGACTTCGAGCCGCTGTTGAAATCGTGGCTCAAGACCAAGCCCAAGGACGTGGAGTTCCGCTACGTGCCCGCTGTGTTCAACGAGCGCATGTTGCCGCTGGCGAAGACTTATTACGCCCTCGAAGAGTTGGGGCTGCTCGACAGGATGCACGAAAGGGTCTACGAGGAGATTCACGAGAAGCACGTCAATCTTGCCGACCGGGGCGTGATGATCAAATGGATCGCCGAGCAGGGCGTCGATGCCAGGAAGTTCGAGGCCACGTACGACTCCTTCAGCGTGGACAGCAAGGCACAGCGTGCCGGGCAACTCACCCGCAGTTACCGCATTACCGCCACGCCTTACGTTGCGGTCGCGGGCAAGTATCTGACCGCCCCTTCGCTGACGCTGCGGGCAGACGGCAACGTTGATCCCAACCGTTTTTTCCAGGTGCTCAACGACCTCGTTATGATGGGGCGGGGCGGTGCCAAATAGCCCGCGGCAGGTATCCCTGTGGGGCGCTTTACTGCCGCGCTGAGTTTCGCATTCATCCTTGCGGCGTCCGGGGCGGCTGCCGCGGCAGAGCCGATGGAGGACGTGGATTACGTCCCGATCCCGCCGCAGCCGGGCGCCGGCGGCGGCCGCATCGAAGTCATCGAGTTCTTCTATTACGGCTGCGATTCCTGCTATCGCTTCGAGCCGATGCTTGCCGGCTGGCTCAAGAAGTTGGCGCCTGACGTTTCTTTCAGACGGGTGCCGGCATTGCGACGCATGGAATGGGTGCCCCTGACCAGACTGTACTTCGCGCTCGAAGAAGCAGGCGCACTCGATCGGCTGCATGGTGAAGTCTACAAGGCGATCCACCAGAACGGCATCAACCTCGGCGATTCGGGCGAACTGCTCAGGTGGACGGAGATGAACGGACTGGAGCACGCCAGATTCGAGAAAATCCTGAATTCCGAAAGCATGAGCGCGAAGGTGCAGAAGGCACGCGACACGACCGTTGCGTACGGAATCCGCGCCACACCCTCGCTGGTAGTGGACGGCAAGTATCTGACCAGCGGTGAGATGCTCGGCAGCCTCGACGCGCTGTTGCCGGTGGTGGGCGGCCTGGTTGACAAAGCCCGCAAGGAGCGTGCGGCGCAATGACCGAACCGCCGCTCAGAGTCGTCATCACCGGCGCTTCGAGCGGAATCGGCAAGTCACTGGCGCACGAGTACGCCAAACGCGGCGCCTCCCTGGCATTGATCGCGCGGCGGGGAGATCTCCTCGCCCAGCTCGCGAGCTCTCTTCCGGTGCGCTCATACACGTATGCCGCCGACGTTCGCGATGCGAGGGCGTTGGCAGCCGTGGCTGAGGACTTCATCGGGCGAGTTGGCTGTCCGGACGTGGTCATCGCCAACGCCGGCGTGAGCGCCGGTACGCTGACCGGCAATTCGCAAGACAACCAGGTATTCGAAGAGATCCTGGCAATCAATGTCACCGGGATGATGCTTACCTTTCAGCCTTTCGTCGACCCGATGAAGGGACGCAAACACGGCACGCTGGCGGGAATCGCGAGTATCGCCGGATTCCGCGGGTTGCCCGGAGCGGCGGCGTATTCGGCCTCGAAAGCCGCGGCGATTTCCTATCTCGAGAGCTTGCGCGTCGAGCTGATGGGAAGCGGCGTTTCGGTGGTGACCATCTGTCCAGGTTACATCGCCACTCCGATGACGGGCAGGAATCCATACCGGATGCCTTTTCTGATGGATGCGGATGTCGCGGCAGAGAAGATCGCCGATGCGATCTCACGGCGCCAGCGCCTCTACGTGCTGCCGTGGCAGATGGCGGTGGTCGGATGGTTCATGCGGCGATTGCCACGCCCGCTCTACGATTCTCTGTTCAGTCGCGCACCGCACAAGCCGCGCCGCGACGGCACTTAGGCCGCGAGCGCGTCGTTCCCTTCCGCAGGCACGCGCGGATTCAGCGGAGCACGACCGCCAGCGCCGATTCCAGTTCGGCAAGCGCGGTTGCCGGATCCTCGACCTTGATGGTGCGCATGCCCATGGCCCTCGCGGGCTGGAGGTTGGCGCCCAGGTCGTCGAGATAAACGGCTTGTTGGGGAGCGATGCACAGTTGCATGCGCGCAGCGTGGGTTTCATCTGCGTACGTCCGGTCGAACTCTTCGGGGGCGAGTTCGGAACGCTCGAAACGGGCCCAGGCGTTACCGTCGGGATTGCGGGCATTGATATCGCCCCAGGAAGTTCGCCGGCAGCCTGTGCTCCTGCTCGAAACGATGGAAGGCGACAAAGGGACTTTCGGTCATCACGCCACCGAAGTCCCAGAGCACGGCGCGCACCGCCGGGTTAGGCATCCGCGCTTTACTTCTTGTTCTTCTTGTAGGTGTCAACCGCGCGCTTGAGTTCCTTGTACTCCTCGCACGGGATCGGCGTGCACAGCTTCTGCAATTCGGCGAGATGCTGCTCGGCCTTGGGCAGGTTGTCGGTCAGCAGGTAGGCCTCGCCGATGTACTCGTGCGCGTGCTTGTGCTTGGGATTGAGCTTGAGCGCTTCGTTGTAGTGGTTGAACGATGCATCGACCTTGCCTGCCTTGCGATAGGCGTAGCCGAGGAAGTTGTGCGCGTCCGCATTCTTGGGGTCGGATTGAACGGCTTTCGAGAGCAGTTCGACCGCCTTGTTCCATTCCTGCGATTCCACGGCTTTCTTCCCTTCCTGGAAATTCGGGTCGTCGCTCAAGGTCGAGTCTTCGTCGCCGAGGTTGGCTGCCGCCAGCGGAACGAACGCGACCAGGAGTGCCGCCAGCAGTGCAGCGAACAGCGATTTCAATGGATTGTTCACTCTCTCCTCCTTCCGGCCCGGCAACTGGGCCGCCTACGGCTTCATTCTATAGCGCATCGGCAGCCGGTTTGGGAGACCGTGGATGCGCTTCCATTCGACTGTGAACGACTTTGCCCGGTTCCTCGGTTTGCGGACCTGCCGCCTACTCCACGGTCACCGACTTTGCCAGGTTCCTCGGTTTGTCCACGTCGGTGCCCTTGGCGAGTGCCGCATGATAGGCAAGCAGCTGCAGGGGCACGGTGTGCAGGATCGGGCTCAGGTATCCAGCGTGCCCCGTCACGCGGATGACATGGAGGCCGTCGCCTGCCTGGATGTGGCTGTCGGCGTCGGCGAACACGTACAGCTCGCCGCCCCGGGCGCGCACTTCCTGCAGGTTGGATTTGAGCTTTTCCAGCAGCGCATCATTGGGCGCAATCGCGATCACCGGCATTTCCTTGTCCACCAGCGCCAGCGGGCCGTGCTTGAGCTCCCCGGCGGGATAGGCCTCGGCATGGATGTAGGAAATCTCCTTGAGTTTGAGCGCGCCTTCCATCGCGATCGGGTAGTGCATGCCGCGACCGAGGAAAAGCGCGTGTTGTTTGCCGGAAAAGCGCTTGGCCCATTTCGTTACTTCCGGCTCGAGCGTCAGAACCTGCTGCAACGCCGAGGGCAAGTGGCGCAGCGCATGCAGATGCTGTTTTTCCTGCTCCGCCGACAGCCGGCCGCGCAGTTTGGCAAGCACCAGCGTCAACAGGAACAGCGCCGCCAGCTGAGTCGTGAATGCCTTGGTCGAAGCCACCCCGATCTCGGGGCCGGCGCGAGTGAGAAATTTCAGACTGGCGAGGCGAATCAGCGTGCTTTCTGCAACGTTGCAAATGGCCAGGCTCAGGTTCTGGCCGAGGGATTTTGCGTACTGCAGCGCCGCAATGGTGTCGGCCGTCTCCCCGGACTGCGAGACGGTGATGATCAACGCATCCGGGTTGGGCACGCTTTCGCGATAGCGATATTCGCTGGCGATCTCCACCGAGCAGGGTATACCCGCGATCGCCTCGATCCAGTAACGCGCCACCAGTCCCGCATGGTAGCTGGTACCGCAGGCGAGCACCGTCACCGCGTTGACGCGCTTCATCATGGTTTCGGCCTCCACCCCGAACAGCTGCGGTGCGATCGATTGCGCTCCGGTCACCATTTCCAGGGTGTTGGCCACCGCACCCGGCTGCTCGAAAACCTCCTTCTGCATGTAGTGGCGGTATGGCCCCAGTTCGACCGCGTCGGCGGAGAGCTTGCTCTCGTGGATGGCGCGCTCGGCTTCGCGGCCATTCGCGTCGAAAACGCGATGGCCGTCGACACCGAGCTCCGCCACGTCGCCTTCCTCCAGATAGACGATTCTCTTGGTGACCTGCAACAGCGCCGAGGCGTCCGATGCCGTGAAATTCTCGCCCTTTCCCAATCCCAGCAGCAGCGGCGCACCCTTGCGTGCCGCCACCAGCGTGCCCGGATGCTTCTCTGACAGTACCGCAATTGCGTAGGCGCCCTTGAGTTCGGCGGCCGTCTTGCGCACTGCCGCGAACAGACCGCCTCCGCTCTTGAGATTGAGGTGGATCAAATGCGCAACGACTTCGGTGTCGGTATCGGAGACGAATTTGTAGCCGGCCGCGCTGAGCCGCTCGCGAATCTGTTCGTGGTTTTCGATGATGCCGTTATGCACTACCGCCAATCCATCCTCGCTGACGTGAGGGTGCGCATTGCGTTCGGTCGGTGCGCCATGGGTGGCCCAGCGGGTGTGGGCGATGCCCAGGCTGCCCTGCACCTTGGCCTGTTCCGCCATTTCGGCGAGCGCCACCACCCGGCCGATGCTGCGCAGCCGGTGCATGCCGCCATTGACGACCGCGAGTCCCGCCGAATCGTAACCGCGGTACTCGAGCTTGCGCAGGCCTTCTAGCAGGATGGGAACGACGTTGCGCCGTGCTACGGCTCCTACTATTCCGCACATTTACTGAACCCAAGGATGAAGGATGAGGGATGAAGGATGAAGAAAAGCGAATGCTGGCGTTGCCGGAGACCGGAGAACTGGTACGAGACCATTTCCGTCTTCATCCTTGTTTCTTGACTGGTCGCTTCCAGCCGGGCACCGAAACCTGTTTCGGGCGAGACAGCGTCAGTTCGCCTGGCGGGGTGTTCCTGGTGATGGTGCTGCCGGCACCGATGGTGCTGCCGCGGCCGACGGTGACAGGCGCGACCAATTGCGTGTCGGAGCCGACGAACACGTCGTCCTCGATCACCGTGCGATGCTTGTTGGCGCCGTCGTAGTTGCAGGTGATGGTGCCGGCGCCGATGTTGACGTTGCGTCCGATGGTGGAATCGCCCAGATAGGTGAGGTGATTGGCCTTGGACTTGTGGCCAAGTTCAGTCGCCTTGATCTCGACGAAATTGCCGACGTGCACCTCGTCGGCCAGTTGCGTGCCCGGGCGCAGCCGGGCGTAGGGACCGATTCTGCAATTCTTGCCGACCACAACGCTGTCGAGGTGCGAGTAGGGAGCGATAACTGTGCCGGCGCCGATCTTGGCGTCTTTCAACACGCAGCTGGCACCCACTTTCGCGGCATCGGCGAGGGACACTTTGCCCTCGAAAATGCAGTTCACGTCGATGGAAACATCGTGGCCGCACACCAGTTCGCCGCGCAAGTCGAAACGCCACGGGTCGGCAAGCGTCACGCCTTTGCGCATGAGTTCGCGCGCGCATTCCAGCTGATAGACGCGCTCCAGGTATGCGAGCTGTTCCTTGCTGTTGACGCCGAGAATCTCCCAGGGCTCGGCCGGATGCACCGCGGTTACCGGGCTCTTCGAGGAAATGGCCAGCGACACGATCTCCGTGAGGTAGTACTCCTTCTGGGCATTGCGATTGGTGAGCTTGGCCAGCCATTCACCGAGCCTGGCGGTTGGCGTGCACAACATGCCGGTATTGATCTCGCGGATCTTTTTTTCTTTCGCGCTCGCGTCTTTTTCCTCGACGATGCGCGCAATCACCCCGTCTTCGTCGCGCACGATGCGGCCATAACCGGTCGGATCGTCGAGCTGCGCGGTGAGCAGCGACAGCCCCGCGGGATTTGATGCCAGTCGCGCCAGCGTCTCGTGTCGTGTAAGCGGCACGTCGCCGTAAAGAATCAGCGTGGACCCGCCGGGCAACAAATGCGGCAGTGCCTGTAGTACCGCATGGCCGGTACCGAGTTGCGGTTCCTGCGGCACGAACTTCAACGCGGGATCCGCAAAGGCTGCAGGCACGGCATCGCCGCCGTGCCCGTAAATAACGATGGCGCGGTCGGCGTGCAACGCCCGGGCGCGGTCCAGCACGTGAGCAAGCAGCGGCTTGCCGCCGAGCGCGTGCAAGACCTTCGGCAAACGGGAATACATGCGTGTGCCCTTGCCGGCAGCGAGGACCACGACGTTGAGGGGAGCGTTTTTCACAGTGGGCAGGGAAAACGCAGGGGATTATCGCACAACGTCCCGGAAAGACGATGCTGATCGGAGCTTGCCTAATTGACGCTGATGCCTTGCTCGATGAGCAGAGTCCTGATGTCGTTCAGCACCACCTGCGGCAACAAGAAGGAAGTGGTGTAGATCTCCCGGATCGAACCGCGCCGGTCGATCAGGAACACCTTGAGTACGTGCGACAGCGCCCCTGTCGATTTGCCGTTTTCGTCGAGCACCACGGACAGGTCCTGGCCGAATCCCTCCAGCAGCGGCCGCAGCTCCATCGGTGAAGGTGTGGTCAGGAAGTACCAGGGCAGCCCGCCCGTGTCAGCCCTATGGCTGCCCCCGTACAGGCGCATGGCCTCCGGCGTATCGTGTTCGGGGTCGAACGACAGGCTGACGAAACGCAAGTGCGGCAGCAGCGCGGTTTCGTGGTCGAGCGACTTCTTCAGCTCTTGCATCACCTGGTACGCGAACGGACAGCCCCAGACATCGCTGCAACTGGTGTACATGAACGACAGTACCGTGACCTTGCCGGTGGTGAACCGGGCAAGCGGTTTGGGCTGGTCGTCGGTATCGAGCACTGTTCCGCCCGGTGCGGGCATGATGTGCTCGAGCCGGTAAGAACCGGCGGGCGGTGGCACGAACTCGAGTTGCCTCGCCGGACCCGCGCTCTCACCGGCAGCAAAAGTCGCGGCGGCCAGAAATAGCCCGCCGCAAAGTGCGAAGAGACGCAGCATCAGCGTGCTGCGGCGATCTCGCCGGGTGCGTCTGCGTCGTCGAACGCGGATTTCAGCGACTTCGAGCCGAGCTTCATGTGATGGGCGCGGCCGAGCTTTTCCATGGTGAAGTCCACCTCGAAGGCGGGTTTGAGTTCCTTGCCGTCCCAGTTGAAGGCGCGCAGGAACTGCTCGTTGTCGGCGCCCTTCTTGTCCCATTGTTCCAGCAGGGACGAGGTTACGTAAACGCGTTTGCCGTCCCAGCTCTGCGACACCATGTTGACCTGCTTGCCGGTGACTTTCTCGTAGGTCTGTTTCGGTGCTTCCGGTTTGGAAAGGTCGAAGTAGCGGGTCTTGCCGTCCATGAAAGTATTGACCCACAGACCCTTGCCGTCGCGGGTGATGCTGATGTCCACCGGCAGCGGGATCTTAGCCGGGTCGCCGATTGTGGCCACATCCTTGGCTTCCCATTCCCCATTGGCGCCCTCCTTGATCAGCCAGATCTTCGACGTCAGCGCCGTGGCGACGACTGCCCAGTTCTCGCCTTCTTTGAGCGACCAGCGGATCTCCAGCGGTGCACCCGGCACGCTGAGGACTTTCTTCGGCTTCATCGCCTTCAGATCCCATAGCACCATGGTGTTGCCGAACTTCTTCATCGCCTCGGCGTCGGCAACGACCTCTCCCAGGTCGCGCATGTAATTGTTGTAGCCGGTGAAGCTGGAAGTGAGCAGCAGGTTCTTGCGCGGATTGATGCCGATGTCGTAGCCGTAGCCGTCACCGCCACTATCGGTGGGGATGTCGTACTTGCTGATCAGGTCGCCCTTGTTGTTGAAAAGCGCCAGGCCGGTGACTCCGCCATTGTCCCGGACATTGGACAGCGTTCCCACCAGCATGCGCCCGGGCATCGCATAGAAAGTATGCGGGCCGATGTAGCCGGTCTTGTCCGGCAGGTCGGCGATGACTTTAGTGAGCTTCGGCCTGGCTGGATTGGAGCCGATGTCGAATACGTAGATTCTGCTGTCGGACAGCCCCCCCGCCCACAGGTGCTGGCGGTCGTCCGTGAAACCCATGTGGTGTGCTTCGCCGCGCGCACCCACCGATACGCTGTGGATCACCTTGCCGTACTTTTTCGATGCCGGATTGACGTCGATGGTGACCAGCTTGTCGGAGCCGTCGCCGAGCCCTTGCACACCCAAGGTCCAGACGTACACGTAATCCTCCTGCCCCTTGATCAGATTGCCAATGTAAGGGGAATTGCAGGTTTCGTCCGCGCCGGCGTGCGGGCCGGCGCCAAGCAGGGCGGTCGCGAGCAACACGGCGGCCAAGGGTCCCGGCACGCGGGAGAGTCTGAGCATCATGTCCTCCGTTGGTGTTGGTACTGTTTGGGAAGAATTACCAATTTAGGCGTTGATGAAAGGAAAGCCAAATAGAAATTCGCGATTAGGAAATAACCTGTGCCGTTGATTTACCTCCGGCCACAGCAATCCGCCGGGTATCCCTCCTGCACCCATTCGAGGAGCGTATCCTGGACGGCCTGGGCGTTGCGAGCGCCGGGATGATTGATCAGGAACACGACCGCCAGCATGTGCCCGCGGGTATCCATGACGTAGCCGGCGATGGCGCGCACGCCGTCCAGGTAACCGGTCTTCACATGTGCCTGGCCGGCAACCTGCGAGTTGTTGAGACGCTTCCTCATGGTGCCGTCGACCGCGACCAGCGGCAGCGAGGCGATGTATTCGGGCATCAACGGGCTCTTCCAGGCGGCGACGAGGATTTCGCCGAGCTGGCGGGCGGAAATTCGGGTCGTGCGCGAAAGTCCCGCGCCGTTCTCGATGCGCATCTCGGGAAACGACATCCCGCGCCTTGCCAGCCAATCGCCGACCGCACGATCGGATTTCTCCAGCGTCGCAGGCCTGCCGTCCTGTGCGCCGATCGTCAGGAAAACATTGCGGGCCATGACGTTGTTGCTGAACTTGTTGATGTCGCGAATGTTTTCCGCCAACGGCGCCGATTCCCAGCTCGACAGCAATCGCGCGTTCGCCGGCACCTCGGCCTCGCGCACGCGCCCCGACCAACTGCCCTCCGCCTGCATCCACATTTGGCCGAAAACTGCAGCCATGTACTCGTTCGCGGTGAGCAGGCTGAAACTGCGGGATTTCTCGCCGCAGCTGGACGGAAATGTACCGAAGAAGGTCAAGGTGTTGCCGTCGTGCACCGGCTTGTCCGGCCATACATCGCAGAATCCCGGAGCAAGGTAGAGATTATTGACCACCGTGACCTGAGGCAGCGCCGGATCGGAGTACACCTCCACCGCTCGCTTTCCCTCATCCGGAACGAAACGAAGCCGGAATGACTTGAAATTCAGCAGCAGCGCATCTGCGCCGACGTTGTAAGGCCGCGTCGGTTCGTTGTCGAACTGCGCCGGGTCGTGGTTGTCGATGCCGAAGAAACTGCGATCCAGTACCAGATCACCGGTGATCTCGCGCACGCCCCGGCTGCGCAGGTCGCGCACAAACAGCCAGAAGTTCTCGAGCGTCAGTTTCGGATCGCCATAGCCTTTCAGCACCAGATTGCCCTCCAGCCGATCGCCCGTGAGCGTCCCGTCCAGATAAGCCTCGGTCTTCCAGGTATAGGCCGGGCCGAGAATCTCCAGCGCGGCAAACGTGGTCACCAGTTTGATCACCGACGCGGGATTGAGCGATCGGTCGGTGCCGACCGTCACAACCGGCAGGTTGCTGGTCAGGTCGTGAACATAAATGCCCATGCTGTTCTCCGGCACGCCGGCTTGCGCCAGCGCGGCGGCGACCGACCCGGGCAGCTCGGTCATCGGCGTGGTGGCCACGGCCTGCGGCGCCGCCGCGAGCAGCAGCAGCGAAAGATATCCGAGGGTTATCATTGCGTTGCGTTCGCCGGTTCGAAATACGGCCGCTGCGCAGAAGAATCGTGTGCTCAGAGTAGACTGTCCAGAATTGCGCCGGTACCTTCGACCAGGAAATCCATGTTCTCGTCGTCGATCAGGTACGGCGGCATGAAGTACACGGTATTGCCGAGCGGCCGCAACAACAATCCGCGTGCCAGCGCGGCCTGATAGAACTTGCGCGCGAACGCGGGGTCATCGCTTGCCGCATCGAATGCCCAGATCATCCCGGTATTGCGGAAGTGCCTGACCCCAGGATGTTGCGCAAGCTTGCGACAGCGGCGCGAAAGCTGCGCCGATTTCTCGCGGTTACCTGCCAGCACTCGATCCTCCTCGAAAATGTCCAACACCGCCAGCGCGGCACGGCAGGCCAGCGCATTGCCGGCGTAGGAATGCGAGTGCAGGAAGCCGCGCGCCAGATCGTCGTGGTAGAACGCGCGATAGATATCCTCGGTCGTCAGCACCACCGACAGCGGCAGGTAGCCGCCGGTAATGCCCTTGGACAGACAGAGGAAATCCGGCCTGATGGACGCCTGTTCGCATGCCAGGAACGTGCCGGTACGGCCGAAACCCACCGCGATTTCGTCGGCGATCAGGTGCACTCGGAAGCGGTCGCAGAGCGCCCGGGCTTCGTTGAGGTAACGCGGGTCGTACATCACCATGCCGCTCGCGCCCTGCACCAGCGGCTCCACGATCAGCGCCGCGGTCTGCTGGTGGTGCTCGGCGAAGTACGCCTCCAGGGCGCGAGCCGCCCGCAGTGCCACGTCTTCATGTGTTTCGCCGGATTGGGCCAGGCGCCAGTCGGGTGTCGGCACTTGCGCGCTGTGTAGCAGCAGCGGCGCATAAGTGTCACGGAACAGCGGCACGTCGGTTACCGATAGCGCGCCCAGCGTCTCACCGTGATAACTCCCTTGCAGGCTGACGAACTGCGTTTTCTGCGGCTGCCCGCCGTTGCGCCACGCATGAAAGCTCATTTTCAGCGCGATCTCGGTCGCCGAGGCGCCGTCGCTCCCGTAGAAGCAGTGCGACAGACCGGTAAGCGACGACAGCCGTTCGGAAAGCTGCACCACCGGCTCGTGGGTGAATCCCGCAAGCATCACGTGCTCGAGTTTGCCGAGCTGGTCGGTGAGCGCGGCGTTGATCCGGGGATTGGCGTGGCCGAACAGGTTGACCCACCAGGAACTGATCGCATCGAGGTAGCGCTTACCTTCGAAGTCGATCAGCCACATGCCCTCACCGCGGGCGATCGGCAACAACGGCAGGAGCTCGTGGTGCTTCATCTGCGTGCACGGGTGCCAGACCGCGTGCAGGCTGCGGGACAGCAGTCGGTCGTTGCTAGTCAATTTGAATTGAGCGGACGTGGGCAATGCAACTGCGAGCGCGGGAAGGCATCAGGCGAAGTAAGACATCTTTTCCCGGTTCGATCAAGTTGGCGCCGCTATGTACAGGTACTCGGTGGTGCAGGTTGACGACCGCAGTCTCGCCGCGCGACCCGCGTCGTTACTAGCACTCCGTGCCTGCGGCTGCTCGCGATGCTGGCGTGTTTGATGCTTGACCCAAGGAAAAATGCTTCGCACTATTCGCTTGCGAAAGGAGGGCGTGAATGAATCTGCTGGAATCCATCTCCGACCGGATGGCCGTGGCCAACCGGCCTCTGTTTGCGATCACAGTAGCAGCGGTACCTTGTCCCGACACGCCGGTGATTCTGACCCTGCATTGGCACGGCTTCATCGAGGAGAAGATCATCGAAGTGGAAGAAGCCGAAACCGTGTCCTACACCCCGATCCCGAGTTCGGCGCTGCAGGTCAACGAACGCTGGGACGATCTGACCACGCTCGATCGCGCAGCGATGGAGGCGGGCTGGGAGCTGGGCGCGTGGGACGTGGCGCGTGCCGAGCGCGTCGGTTGCATACGCCCCGGGGCCGAATCGCGCGAGGCGCTCGAGTGCCTGCAGGCTTTCGGCGCCTTCCCTTACGGAGTTAACGGACATCAAGGCGTGGTGTCCGACGCACCGGACGCGGAAGACCTGCTGAATCTCGCTGCACGGCGCGGCTACCTGATGTGGATGTTCCGGCCCGTTCATGGAGGCATCTGGGCCGAAGTGGCCGATGATGCGACCCTGCGGCCGGACGGCACCCGCACCCCGCCGTGCCCGATTGCCCCGGTCCCCCCCGCCGGCAACGGGTCACGCAAGACCGTTTACCGCTTCGGCATTTCCGGGAGCCCCCTCTCCCCGAACTGACCAGCCGACGTGCGGCCCAGCGCCGCATGCCCGGTTGACCCCGCCCGCACTCCCAAACCACCTGACTGTGAGCGCTTGCTCACGCGGGTCACGGCGCGTTTAGACCTAAAAATCAACCTCGGCCTTGAAATTCAGTCGACGGACGCCTATTATTAGCACTCGCAAGCATTGAGTGCTAACAAGGCATTCGCCTCGTTATTCGTTCATAAACAAGAGGAGAGTCGAGATGAAAATCCGTCCATTGCACGACCGAGTAATCGTCAAACGCCTGGAAGAGGAGCGCAAGACGGCTTCCGGCATCGTGATCCCCGACACCGCTGCGGAGAAGCCCGATCAGGGCGAGATCATTGCGGTGGGCCATGGCAAGGTTCTAGAAGACGGCAAGGTCCGGCCGCTGGATGTGAAGAAAGGCGACAAGATCCTGTTCGGCAAATACTCCGGTCAGACCGTCAAGGTTCACGGCGAAGAACTGCTGGTGATGCGCGAAGAAGACATCATGGGCGTGGTCGAAGCCGCCTGAGTCAATTCGAAAAGTTCCACTACATCTAATTCAGGAGCAAATTCTTATGGCAGCTAAAGACGTCAAATTCCATGACTCGGCCCGCGCACGCATTGTGGCCGGCGTCAACATTCTGGCCGATGCGGTCAAGGTGACTTTGGGCCCGAAGGGCCGCAACGTGGTGCTGGAGCGCTCCTTTGGCGCCCCGACCATCACCAAGGACGGTGTTTCGGTCGCGAAGGAAATCGAACTCAAGGACAAGTTCGAGAACATGGGCGCACAGATGGTGAAGGAAGTCGCCTCCAAGACCTCCGATGTGGCCGGCGACGGCACCACCACCGCCACCGTGCTGGCGCAGGCGATCGTGCAGGAAGGCATGAAATTCGTAGCCGCCGGCATGAACCCGATGGACCTGAAACGCGGCATCGACAAGGCAGTGGTCGCCGTGGTCGAGGAACTCAAGAAGATCTCCAAGCCCTGCACCACCAGCAAGGAAATCGCCCAGGTCGGTTCGATTTCCGCCAACGCCGATTCTTCGATCGGTCAGCGCATCGCCGAGGCGATGGAAAAAGTCGGCAAAGAAGGCGTGATCACCGTCGAGGACGGCTCGGGACTTGCGGACGAGCTGGATATCGTGGAAGGCATGCAGTTCGACCGCGGCTACCTGTCGCCGTACTTCATCAACAATCCTGACAGGCAGATCTCTATTCTGGAAAACCCCTACGTTCTTCTCCACGACAAGAAGATCTCCAACATCCGCGAGTTGCTGCCGGTGCTGGAACAAGTCGCCAAGGCCGGCCGGCCGCTGCTGATCATTGCGGAAGACGTCGACGGCGAAGCGCTCGCGACGCTGGTGGTCAACAACCTCCGCGGCATCCTCAAGACCTGCGCGGTGAAGGCGCCGGGCTTCGGCGACCGCCGCAAGGCCATGCTGGAAGACATCGCCATCCTTACCGGCGGTACCGTGATTGCCGAGGAAGTCGGCCTCACCCTGGAAAAGGCGACCCTCAAGGACCTCGGCCAGGCCAAACGCATTGAGATCGGCAAGGAAGAAACCACCATTATCGACGGCGCCGGCGACACCAAGACGATCGAAGGCCGTGTCAAGTCGATCCGCAAACAGATCGACGAGGCGACCAGCGATTACGACAAGGAAAAGCTGCAGGAGCGCGTGGCGAAACTCGCCGGCGGCGTGGCGTTGATCAAGGTCGGTGCCGCCACCGAAGTAGAGATGAAAGAGAAGAAGGCGCGCGTTGAGGATGCGCTGCATGCGACCCGCGCTGCAGTCGAGGAAGGCATTGTCGCAGGTGGTGGCGTGGCGCTGATCCGTGCCCGCTCCGCAATCGCCAAGTTCAAGGGCGACAACCACGATCAGGACGCCGGCATCAAGATCGTGATGCGCGCACTGGAAGAGCCGCTGCGCTGGATAGTCGCCAACGCCGGTGACGAGCCTTCCGTCGTTCTCAACAAAGTCGTCGAGGGCAAGGGCAACTTCGGTTTCAACGCGGCGACCGGTGAGTACGGGGACATGGTGGAGATGGGCGTGCTCGATCCTACCAAGGTCACCCGCTACGCGCTGCAGAATGCGGCCTCCGTGGCTGGCCTGATCCTGACCACTGCTGCGATGGTTGCCGAGGCGCCGAAGGAAGAGCATTCCCATGGCGGAGGCGGCGGCATGGGCGGAATGGGTGGCATGGGCGGCATGGACATGTAAGTTGGCCTCTCGCGCCGCAACAAGAAGCCCCGCTTCGGCGGGGCTTTTTTTTGACTTGTCGCGATGCATTGCAGCGCGACAGCAAAACCCGTAGCGTAGATCCAATGGACCGTCCATCCGGGAAAGAACACTCACTTGTCAGAGCAACGGCCGGTGATCTGCGCCGACATGCGCCGTTCGACCGGATGGACAATGATCATCTCGTATTTCTTGCCAGCCGGCTGAGCCTCGCATATTACCCGGCACGGTCGCTCATCCTGGATCCCTCGCACGGCATTCCCCGCCAGTTTTTCATCGTCAAGCAAGGTGGCGTAGTCGGCGGCGGCAATTCCGAGCCGGCGGCCGGCGACTCACGTTGGCGGCTTGCCGCGGGAGAATGTTTCCCGCTTGGTGCGCTGATTGGTGAGCGTAGCGTTACCAGCTACTTCCGCGCGGTTGAGGACACCTTCTGTTATCAGTTGCCGGCAGAGGACTTCCATCGACTGCTGCAGTCGAGCGCGGTGTTCCACGATTTCTGCACGCGCAGGATGGCGGCATTGCTGGAGCGTTCACGCCAGAGCATGCAGAGCGAATATCTGCTGGGCGCAAGCCAGCAACCGCTCGACTCGCCGCTTGCCGACCTCATTTGCCGGCCTCCAGTCGTCTGTTCCGGGGCAACGCTGGTGCGCGACGCTGCGCGCGCGATGAGGGAGGCGCGGGTAGGCTCGATTCTCATTGTCTCCGCGGCCGGCGATCTCGAGGGAATCTTCACCCTGCGTGACTTGCGGGATCGGGTCGTTGCGGAGGGAACCGATACGAAGCAACCGGTGGCAGACAGTATGAGCCCTCAGCCGATCTGCCTGCCGTCCTCTGCGCTGGCATTCGAGGCGGCACTTGCGATGGCTCGCCACGGCTTTCATCACGTGGTGGTCAAGGACGGCGTCACGATCCGGGGGGTCGTTTCCGAGAGCGATCTGTTCGCCCTGCAGAGGGTCGGCGTGACGCGAATCCATGCTGGAATTCGGTCGGCCGAAACCGTTTCCCGGTTGCAGCAACTTGCGGCTGACATCCGCTCGCTGACACACAGCCTTCTGGCGCAGGGCGTGGATGCCGAACACATGATGCATTTGATCTCGGCGCTCAACGACCAGCTGACGGCGCGCGTCATCGAATTGGAATGCGACGCGGCTGGTGTGCCTTCCGACAGTTTCGCCTGGATTGCGCTCGGTTCCCAGGGACGCCATGAACAGACGCTCGCCACAGATCAGGATAACGGCATCCTGTTTGCTGATGAATCGGGCGAACCGGCGCGCAACCGTGAGAGACTGCTGCCGCTGGCTGCGCGCATCAACGCGCAACTTGCCGAGTGCGGATTCCCGCTTTGCAAAGGCGAAGTAATGGCGCGCAACCCGCGCTGGTGCCTTAGTCTGGGCGAGTGGGAGGAAACTTTCTCCACCTGGATCGATCGCGGCGACCCGCCGTCGCTGTTAAACGCGGCAATCTTCTTTGATTTTCGCGCTGTGTGCGGCAATGCAAATCCCGTGAGCCATCTTCGTGAGTGGCTTACCGCGACTGCCCGCAACAACCAGCGCTTTCTGCAACAGATGACAAGGAATGCGCTCGGCAACGCGCCGCCGCTCGGCATACTGCGTGACTTCGATGTCGCGCCACATGGTCCAGTCGCGGCCAGCATCGATCTCAAGCTCAACGGCGCCATGCCGTTCGTTGACGCGGCTCGTATTCTCAGTCTAGCGGCGGGTGATACACATACCGGAACGGTAGATCGACTACGCGGCGCAGCTCGGGCGTTCGGCATCGGAGGCGCGGAAGCCGAAGCCTGGATCGAAGCGTACCTGTTCATCCAGGCCCTGCGACTTCGCCGTCATCAGGCCCAGATCGAACGGAATCAGGAGACCGACAATTTCCTCGATCCAAATACCCTCAATGACCTGGATCGGCGGATACTCAAGGAAGCTCTGCGCCAGGCGCGCAAGCTGCAAACCCGCATAAAGCTCGATTACCAGCTATGAGCCTCTGGCCATGGGGTCGAGAACACAAGCCGCTGTCCCAGGCGAGCCGTAACGTACTAGAAAAGTGGCGCACCTCTCCTATCCCCGAACTGCGACGTCCGTTGCGCGACGTGAGCTGGATTGTGGTCGACACCGAGAGCAGTGGGCCGGACGCCAAACACGACCGCCTTCTATCCATCGGGGCTTGTACGGTTTCCGGCGGAAGCGTGGTCATCGGCAGCGGATTCGAGGCCCTGCTGCGCCAGGAGCAGCCCAGCGCCGCGGATAACATACTGGTTCATCGCATCGGCGGCACAGCGCAGCTTGACGGCGAGAATCCAGAGTGGGCGCTCGCCGCATTCCTGGATTACGCGCGGCGCAACCCGCTGGTGGCATTCCACGCCCGGTTTGACGCAGCCTTGCTTGCGCGTGCGCTGCACGACCGGCTGGGCTTGCGCTTCAGGGCGCTGTGGGTGGACGCGGCGCATGTTGCCACGGCCCTTTTTCCGCGATCTCGCGGTGAGAACTGGGGACTCGATCAATGGTTGGCGTATTTCGGTATCGAGAACTATGCGCGCCATGACGCGCTGGCCGACGCCTTCAGCACGGCACAGCTCTTTCTGATATTGCTCGAACGGGCGGCGTCTCAGGGAGTCGGGGACGCGCTGGCGCTCATTGGCCTGGGGCGCGCCCAGCACGAACTGACTCGCTGGCTATCTCGTTGAAACCGGGCGGCTTGCAAAGGCACTTGCGGCCGTTATACTCTGGCCGCGGCCGGCGCAGTCGATGCTACCGGTAGGCCCGCGCTTGGGACCGACTGCCCGCGAATAAACGCAGCCCAGCACATAAGCGTCGTAGGGAGGAGAAAAACATGGAACTGTCGGAAAAGCATCGCGAGTACTGGCACAGGAACCTGTTGATCACGGCCATTCTGCTTTTCATCTGGTTCGTTGTCACCTTCGTCGAAGGCTGGTACGCGCGCGAGTTGAACGCGCTAACCTTACTCGGCTTCCCGTTTGGCTTCTACATGAGTGCGCAGGGATCGCTTGCCGTATATGTGGTGCTGATCTGGATCTATGCACGCTACATGAACAAGCTCGACATCGAGTATGGCGTGAACGAAGGAGAAGACGAATGAGCCAGCCAGTCATGGGCCATAAGGCGTTCAACGCCCAGCTCAAAAAATACTACAGCTTCTACACCGGCGGCTTCATCGCATTCCTGCTCGCGCTCGCGGTCGCCGAACAGATGGGATTGTCGCGGCAATGGATCGGCTATTGGTTCCTGTTCGCGACCATCGGTCTCTATGCCGGCATCGGCATCATGAGCCGCACCGTCGACCCAGCCGAATATTACGTCGCGGGACGGCGCGTGCCGGCGTTCTTCAACGGCATGGCGACCGGCGCCGACTGGATGAGCGCCGCGTCGTTCATCGGCATGGCCGGAACGCTGTATCTGTCCGGCTTCGACGGTCTTGCCTTCGTGATGGGCTGGACCGGCGGATATTGCTTGGTGGCATTCCTGCTGGCGCCCTACCTGCGCAAGTTCGGCCAGTTCACTATTCCGGACTTCCTCGGCGAACGCTACGGCGGCAATTTCATCCGTTCCATCGGCATTTTCGCCGCGGTCCTGTGCTCGTTCACGTACGTAGTGGCACAGATCTACGGCGTCGGCCTGATCACCAGCCGTTTTACCGGGCTCGAGTTCGGCATCGGGGTATTCGTCGGCTTGGGTGGCATACTGGTGTGCTCGTTCCTCGGCGGAATGCGCGCGGTCACCTGGACGCAGGTCGCGCAATACATCATCCTGATCATCGCTTACATGACACCGGTGGTATGGCTGTCGGTCAAATACACCGGCATCCCGGTGCCGCAGCTGGTCTACGGCCAGGTGCTGCAGAAAGTGACCGAGCGCGAGAAGGTGCTCACCAACGACACGAAGGAGCTCGAGGTGCGCGGCATCTTCAAGGCGCGCGCCGAGGCTGCCAACGCCAACCTCAAGGATCCGGCTGCCGCCTACGCCAAGGGCAAGGCTGATCTCGAGCAAAACCTCAGCAAACTGAAAGCGGCGAACGCGCCGGTCGACCAGATTGCGGCTGCTCAGAAGGCGCTGGAGTCCTATCCCAAGGATGTCGACGCAGCTAAAGGCCAATGGAACAAAGACAAAGGCCTGGCCGCACGTGCCGGACCGCCTGTACCTCATGCGACACCGTTCCCGGGCAAGGATGAAGCCGCGCAGAATATCGCGCGCAACAACTTCCTCGGCATCGTGTTCTGCATGATGTTCGGCACCGCCGCGTTGCCGCACATTCTCATGCGCTACTACACCACGCCCAGCGTGCGGCAGGCGCGCCAGTCGGTGTTCTGGTCGCTGTTCTTCATCTTTCTGCTCTACTTCACGGCGCCGTCGCTCGCCGTGCTGGCCAAGTACGACGTCTACCACTTCCTGGTCGGCAGCAGCTTCGCTGACCTGCCGAGATGGGCGGCAAATTGGGCCAAAGTCGACCCGTCGCTGCTGTCGATTGTGGACGTCAACATGGACGGCATCGTGCAGTTGGCGGAAATCGTACTCGGCGGCGATATCATCGTGCTGGCGACGCCGGAAATCGCCGGCCTGCCATACGTGGTGTCAGGCCTGGTGGCAGCGGGCGGTCTTGCTGCCGCGCTATCAACTGCGGACGGCCTGTTGCTGACGATCGCCAACGCGCTATCGCATGACCTCTACTACAAGATGATCGATCCGCATGCGCCGACTGGGCGCCGTGTCACGGTGTCGAAAGCACTGCTGGTGATCGTCGCACTCGTTGCGGCGTATGTGACTTCGCTGAAACCGGGCGACATCCTGTTCCTGGTCGGCGCGGCATTCTCGCTGGCGGCTTCGGCGTTCTTCCCGGCGCTGGTGCTCGGTGTGTTCTGGCGGCGCGCCAACAAGTGGGGAGCGATCTGCGGCATGGCCGCGGGGCTGGGTACTTGCATGTATTACATGTATACGACCTACCCGTTCTTCGGCGGCGTGGCGGCGAATCAGTGGTTCCATATGAACCCGATTTCCGCCGGCGTGTTCGGCGTGCCGATCGGTATTATCACGATCGTCGTGGTGAGCCTGCTTACTCCGGAACCGTCGAAAAAGGTGCAGGAGCTGGTAGACCACGTGCGCTATCCACACTTGCGCGGCGACATCGACACCCAGGCGGCCTGAGCGCTGGCAAGCTCGAAGCTGCCCGATGCCGGGCGCTTCATGAGAAACGAGGGCCCGCGACCGCGGGCCTTTTTTTCGATGGTCAAGGTTCGGCTAGAATGCGTAGCGATGAAATTCAGGCCGTGGTGGCACGTGCAGCGTTCACGCCTGCTTGTGATGTTAAGACGGCACGAGCGGGCTGCGAATGAACTGCGCGAGGCGCTCAGACTGGATCCGTCATGCGTACGGGCCGCCTGCGCGTTGGGATTCCTGTATGGATCGCTGGGACGCTATTCCCTGGCTGAGGAGCACTTCCAGGCAGCGCTGAGAATCGAACCGGAAAACGCGGTCATACTGTTCGACCTGGGATTCGTCCGGCATCAAAGCGGGAATCACGAACTGGCGGTGGCCGCGTTCAAAGATGCGGTGCGGCTCAAGCCTGACATCGACCGCGCCTGGTACGGGATGGGGCTCGCTCTGGCGGCGCTCGGGCGCCATGAGCAAGCGGCGCAGGCGCTGGAGCAAGCGGCAAAGTTGCAGCCGATGAACGGTTACGCATGGTATCAGTTGGGCATGGCCTATCATGCCCTCGCCAATCGCGACAAGCTTGACGAAGTGATTGCGCATCTAGGAAGTTTTGATCCGGCAATGACGCGGCAGTTGGTGCGGGAGACTGCCAGTCCGGCCGCAATCTATGACACCCGCGGCCTGGACGAAAGACGAGCCTGAGCGTGCCGATCGAGCTTTTCCTGTTGAGCGTCCTGCGCGCGTTGGTCGAAATTACCGGATGTTTCATGATTGGCCAGGGAATGTTGGCCTTGCTGGCCGGCAAGTCACGGCAGCAGAACTTTGTCTACCAGTTGTTCAGGATCGTTACCACTCCGGTGATCAGGGCGACACGCTTCGTCACGCCGCGTTTCGTGCGCGATGACCACATTCCCGTGGTCGCGTTTTTGCTGCTGGCATGGCTGTGGATCGGACTTGCAGTCGCCAAGCGCTACGTGTGTGTGACGCAAGGGTTGGACTGCCCGGCGTAGGCCTGGACCGTCCCGATCGCAAGCTTGCGTTGACCGCGGGGATTCTTTCAGCACTCGGTCGTTCAAGCATGGGTTTTCGGGTAAAATGCGGCGCTTTTCGGGCCGGCAAGCCTGGTTGATATTCAAGTCCCGCCATGGGATTCGTTTTGTGCAGCAAAGTGGCCAAGTAGCTCAGTCGGTAGAGCAGAGGACTGAAAATCCTTGTGTCGGTGGTTCGATTCCGCCCTTGGCCACCAACTTCGTTTCGGTCATTCTCGTCCGAAATCTGGCTCGGCTGTAGAGAGCTCCTGAAGCAGTGGAGACTAACCTTTCGCGTAGCGCAGGGTTATGTCGGAGCTAAAATCCTTGTGTCGGTGGTTCGATTTAGTTCCGACGTAACCTGATCGATTGATCAGGTTAGTCTCCACTGAAACAGGTAGCGCCTGTTTTCGCCCTTGGCCACCAGCTCCTCCGCGTCATTTGTATCTTTTCAAAGCCTGCTTCAAACGCCTGAATCCAAGGGAAAGCTTCCCAATTGGCTTATAATTGACGGCCTTTCCGGGGCCGTCAGGTCCCTTGTCGTTTCAGGGTTCCGATGCAGCTTTTTGCTTTCGGCGTCAATCACAATACGGCCCCGCTCACGGTTCGCGAGCAGGTGACTTTTCACGCCGCCAATCTGGAAGAAGCGCTGCGCGACCTGGTGAACCGCGAGCCGGTCAGGGAGGCGGCGATCATTTCCACCTGCAACCGCACCGAGATCTACTGCAGCACCCCGGAACCCGACCGCGCGATCGACTGGCTCGCGCGCTTTCATCATCTCAAGTCGCAATCGCTCGAGCCCTTTCTCTATACCCTGCCCCGCGAGCGCGCAGTCGCGCACGCGTTCCGTGTGGCGAGCGGTCTGGATTCCATGGTGCTGGGCGAGCCGCAGATTCTCGGGCAGATGAAAGATGCGGTGAAGTCCGCCGAGCATGCCGGCACGCTAGGCACTGTGCTTCACAAGCTTTTCCAGTCCACATTCTCGGTGGCGAAAGAAGTGCGCACCCAGACCGAGATCGGCGCGAACTCTGTGTCGATGGCCGCGGCCGCGGTAAAGGTCGCGGAACGCATTTAT
>DASYUW010000048.1:0-3744 GCA_036000845.1 Burkholderiales bacterium | reverse complement strand
GCCTCAGGCTGTTCGGCGGACTGCGCCAGCTTGGCGGGCGCATCCGCGCCGATCTCCGGGAACTGGGCTATCACGCCGTGGTTGCCGTCGCGCCCACCGCCACCGGCGCGCTGCTGCTCTCCCGCGCCGGCATCGCCACTTCCGTCGGCGACCGTCACGAATTGCGGCGCGCGCTGGCGCCGTTGCGGCTGCGGCTCCTCGACCAGCCCGCGGACACCATCGCCACGCTCGCGGGAATGGGCGTGCATACCGTCCGGGATTATCTGGCCCTTCCGCGCGACGGGCTGGCGCGCCGCTTCGGCCAGCGGCTGCTCGACGAGATTGACCGCGCGCTCGGACATCTTCCCGATCCGCGCCCGCCCTTCATCCCCCCCGCACGTTATGCGACCGCACTCGAGCTGCCCGCGCCGGTGCAGGAAACCGAGCCGCTGCTGTTCGCCGCCAAGCGCCTGATCCTCGAACTCGCCGGCTATCTCGCCATGAAGCAGGCCGGCGTGACGCAACTGCGATTCGATCTGGAACACGCGGATCGCAGCGTCACCCGGGTTGCGGTCGGACTGTCGGCAGCGAACCGCGATGCCGGTCATCTGATCACGCTGCTGCGCGAGAAACTCGCCACCGTCGAGTTACCCGCTCCGGTCGAAACCATCCGGCTGATCGCCGCGGAAACCCGGCCGCTCGGTTCGCACAACCAGTCGCTGTTTGCGGACCAGCGACCGGCCGCGGAAGACCGCTGGCGCGTCATCGAGCATCTGCGCGCGCGCCTCGGCGCGGATGCGGTATACGGCCTGGGAATGTTTCCCGACCACCGTCCGGAGCTTGCGCTGCGTCGCGTACCCGCTGGAAAAGCGCGGGACGGCGATTGCGATCTTTACCGCCCGCTGTGGCTGCTCGCCCGGCCGCTGCCGCTGAAAGCGGACGACCTGCTTCCGCAGGCAGACGGACCGCTCACGCTGCTCGACGGACCGGAGCGCATCGAATCCGGCTGGTGGGACGACTTCGACGTGACGCGCGACTACTTCGTCGCACGCGATGATTCAGGAGCAAAGCTGTGGATCTTCCGGGAACGGAACGATCAGAAGAACTGGTTCCTGCACGGCATATTCAGTTGACCTCGCAACCACTCATGTCCGCGCGCGGTTCATATTCTTCACCGACAAGATCGTGGTCGTTGGTGCGCTGTTCAGCACGTCGTTGTCTTTCTTGGTCAATTGATTCCGAATGGCGCAACTTCCACCAGGGTGTCGTGAAAATCTCCACCGCCGCCCCAGTCGCTCAGTCCATCGGCCGTAAGCGCATTTACCGAGGTACCACCCGGACTGAGCGACGCCCACCAGCCCGACGGCAAAGACACCACCCCGGGCGGTACACGCTCGCCCACCCTGGCATGCACGGTGACTTGCCCGCGGTCGTTGAACACGCGCACGTCGCTGCCATCTACGATTCCACGCACCCGTGCGTCCTGCGGATGCAAGTCCAGCAGGGGCTCGCGCGCGGCGCGCAATTGCCGAGGCAGGTTGGCATAGCTGGAATTGAGAAAGTGCAGTTCAGACTTCGCGCTCATCAACACCAACGGGTAACGGGCCGCCAGAGCTGGATCTCCGGCCGGGCTTTCCTTCGCCGGATAATAGACCGGCAGCGGGTCGAATCCTTTGGCGGCCAGGTCTGCGGACTGGAATTCGCACTTGCCCGACGCCGTGGGAAATCCGCCTTCCGCGAACCGTTTCCAATCCGGCGGCAAATTCAGCTGCGCCCAGCCCTGCCCCCACAACCGCTCGTAGGTGATCCCTTCGAGCCACCGGTGTCCGCCCGACAGTGCCGCGCGGATCAACTGTTCGTCGGAATCGAACAAATAGGGCTCGGTAAACGCCAGGCGCGCCGCGAGCCGGCGGAAGATTTCCGTATTCGGCAGCGCCTCGCCGGGCGGGGCGATGGCCGGCCGGTTCAACGCAATATAAGTGTGACCCCACGCCCACAACAGGTCGAGATGTTCGATCTGCGTGGTCGTCGGCAGCACGTAATCGGCATGGCGTGCCGTGTCGGTCATGAACTGCTCGAGGACCACCGTAAAGAGATCCTCGCGGCGCAGTCCCTGCATGACCAGTTGCTGATTCGGCGCAATGGCGGCCGGGTTACTGTTAAACACGATCAACGCACTGATGCGCGGATCCATGGCCGAATCAGTCAGGGCCCGCCCCAGTTGCACCATATTGACGGAACGGATCGAAATATCCTCGAGCTGGGGCATGCGCACCGCCGGGACATTGAGCGCCGTGAAGTGCAGTGCGGCGGTCATGTGCAGGTGCCCGCCGCCCAAGTCCTTCCATGCGCCAGTCAGCGCCGACAAACAACCGATGGTGCGGAAAGTCATGGCCCCGAAGGCGTGATGCTCCATGCCCACCAGCGTGCGGATGCAGGCGGGCTTGACCGTCGCATAGTCACGCGCCAGTGCCGTAATCTGTGCCGCGTCGATACCGGTGAGTTGCGCCACGCGTTCGGGTGCATAGTCGGCGAGCCGCTCGCACAGCGCCTCGAAGCCGACGGTGTAGCTGCGCACGTACTCTGCGTCGTGCAGGCCTTCCTTTACGATGACGTGCATCATCCCCAGCGCCAGTGCCGCGTCGGTGCCAGGCATGGGCCGGACGTGCAGGTCTGCTTCCATCGCAGTGCGGGTTTTCAGTGGATCGATGACCACCAGACGCGCGCCGTTGCGCCGCGCCTCGCGGATGAAGTGCCACAGGTGCAGATTGGTGACGACGGTATTGGTGCCCCAGAGGATGATGAAACGGCTGTGTGCAATCTGCTCGGGAAGCATGCCGGCACCGGTGCCGTTGCTGGCCATCAGCCCGGCGCCGCCGGCACCGCCGCAGATTGCCCGTTCCAGCCGGGTCGCGCCCAGCCGGGCGAAGAACCGGGCGCTGAGCCCATTGCACTGGATCAGTCCCTGCGTGCCAAGATAGCTGTAGGGCAGGATCGCCTCGGCACTCTGTTGCTCGATGATCGTGCGCAAGCGCCAGGCAATGTCGTCCAGCGCCTCGTCCCAGCTAACCGATTCGAAATTTCCCGAGCCTTTCGGTCCCGTGCGCCGCAGCGGGTGAAGCAGACGATCAGGGTGGTATACGCGCTCCAGGTAGTGGGCAACCTTGGCGCACAGCCCCCCGCGGGTGAAGGGATGGCTTTTATCGCCCACAAGCTGGACGGCAACTCCGTCCTTGACCGTCACCTCCCAGGCACAGGTGTCCGGGCAGTCGTGCGGGCAGGCACCACGCACGCTGGAACTGATTGCTGAATCCGGCATGGCTTCCTCCCTGACAAGGCGGTACCCGGAACCATCGAGACAACGGGCTCCCAGTGTACATGCCGGGCACGGAGAGAGTAGCAGCGAGTCCACGCTGAAGCTGCGAAGCAGTTGCGCATCTTGATATCGAGAAGAAAAATTCAGGAATGCCCCTTCCCTACGCCGAACTGCATTGTCTTTCCAACTTCACCTTCCTGCGCGGTGCGTCGCACTCGGAGGAGCTGGTGGAGCGCGCCGCGCAACTCGGTTACCAGGCACTCGCGATCACCGACGAATGTTCGCTTGCGGGCGTGGTGCGGGCGCACGTCGCGGCGAAGGAGCACGGTCTCCAGCTCATCATCGGCACCGAGATCAGGCTGGGTGACGGGGAACAGGGTTCGAACCAAAACCCGGAACCTCGACGCAAAGGCGCAAAGGACGCAAAGAAAAACGAAATCGAATGTGAA
>DASYUW010000047.1:0-21126 GCA_036000845.1 Burkholderiales bacterium | reverse complement strand
ACGCACAAGCACGCGCATATTCGGCACGATGCATCCCGCTCCGGGGTCGCATCCAAGCACACAACGCTTGGAACCTGCTCCGCCCTGAGCGGGCGCTCAGCGTCGGCTCCTCCTGACGTAGGCCGGCTACACGGCGTCCTCACCGTCTTGCCCTCGACCCGAATCGCCTCGGTCGCGCATGCGGGACCTATGCAGAGCTTCCCTAGAGTGCTGGCACGACTGCTTGTATTCGCCACGCTCGCATACGCTGTCGCAGCGCAGGCCACACTGCCGGTCGAGCAATGGCAGACGGCGCGCGGCGCGCGCGTGTTGTTTGTCGAGACCCATGATCTGCCGATGCTGGACGTGGCCGTGGATTTCCCGGCAGGAACCAGCCGCGACACGCGTGAAAAATCCGGTCTGGCCGCCCTGACATTGCGCATGCTGCGATTGGGCGTGGAAGGTTTCGATGAGAACCAGATTGCCGAGCGCCTCGCCGACGTCGGTGCGGAAATCAACGGGCGATTCGACATGGATCGCGCCGGCTATGGACTGCGTACGCTGTCGAGCGCGCGCGAACGCGACGAGGCGGTGGAAGTGCTGTTGCGCATCCTGCAAGCGCCGACTTTCCCGCAGCCAATCTTCGAACGCGAGAAGGAACGGGTGCTGGCGGCGCTAAAGGAGTCCGATACCAAACCCGAGACGATAGCCGATCGCGAATTCAAGCGCCTGCTCTATGGCGAACATCCCTATTCGCTGCGCGGCTCCGGAGAAATCGATACGGTCGCTCGGCTCACGCGCGACGATCTGATGGGTTTCTACCGCCGTCATTTTTCCGCCAGGGAGGCGGTGGTTTCAATCATCGGCGACCTCAGCCGAGACCGGGCGCGCACGATTGCAGAGCAGCTGACTTCCGGGTTGAAGGCGGCAGCGCCGCTGCCGGCGCTGCCGCCGGTACCGCGTCTTGCCGAGGAACAGACGAGCCGGATCGCGCATCCGGCCACGCAGGCGCATATCCTGATCGGCCAGCCCGGGATCACGCGCCTCGATCTCGATTACTTCCCGCTGTGGGTGGGCAATTACGTGCTCGGTGGCGGCGGATTCGCCTCCAGGCTTAACGAAGAAATCCGCCAGAAGCGCGGCTTCGCCTACAGCGCATACAGTTACTTCAGCCCGCTCGCACAACAGGGTCCGTTCCAGATCGGGCTGCAGACCAGGAAAGATCAGGCCGAGGAAGCCGTCAAGGTGGCGCACGACACGCTCGCGAAATTCGTCGCCGACGGTCCCACGGAACAGGAGTTCGAGGCCGCGAAACAGAACATCGTCGGCGGATTCCCATTGCGCATAGACAGCAACAGGAAAATCCACGAATACCTGACGCTGATCGGCTTTTACCGCCTGCCGCCGAATTATCTGGACGACTTTCCGGCGCGGATCGACGCAGTAACGCTGGCCGAGGTGAAAGACGCCTGGCACCGTCGTATCAACCCCGCCCGCATGGTCACTGTGGTGGTCGGCGCGTCGACAAGTCCTTGAGCCGTTACGGAACCGATGCCGGCGCGCAGCAACAGCGTTCGCATCATCGGCGGCGAGTGGCGCCGTCGTCTGATCCACTTTCCCGGTATGGCGGACCTGCGACCTACTCCGGATCGGATGCGCGAGACTCTTTTCAACTGGCTGGGACAGGACCTCACCGGGGTGACCTGTCTGGATCTGTTCGCCGGTAGCGGCGCGCTCGGGTTTGAAGCCGCCTCGCGCGGCGCCAGGCAGGTGGTGATGGTGGAACGCGACGTGCAGATATTCCGCGCGCTGCAGGCAACTCACACGATGCTTGGTGCCGTGCAGGTCGAGCTGGTACGCGCCGATGCGCTGGCGTTTCTGCGATCCGATGCGCGCCGATACGACGTGGTGTTTCTGGATCCGCCTTACCATCTGGATCTGCTGCCGTACTTGTTGCCTCTGTTGCCAAGCTGTCTTGACGGCGGCTCGCGCGTCTACCTCGAATCCGACCGGCTGCCGGTGTTGCCCGAGGGCTACCAGGTGCTGCGCCGATCCCGCGCCGGGCGGGTGCACGGTCTCCTGATAAAATGCGTTCAACCATGAAGACGCGAATCAGCAGGGCCGTGTATCCCGGCACCTTCGACCCGATCACGCGCGGCCACGAGGACCTGGTGCGCCGTGCCTCGACTTTGTTCGACGAGATGATCGTCGCGGTGGCCGACAGCCGGGGGAAAAGCCCGTTCTTCACCGTCGAAGAGCGCGTGGCGATGGCCACAGAAACACTGGCGCCTTTCGATAATGTGAGGGTGGAAGGCTTTTCAGGCCTGCTGATGGACTTCCTGCACAGGCACGACGCCAAGATCATCCTGCGGGGACTGCGCGCCGTGTCCGATTTCGAGTACGAGTTTCAGATGGCCGGAATGAACCGCAACCTGTTTCCGGATGTCGAAACCCTGTTCCTGACGCCGGCCGAGCAATACATGTTCATCTCCGCCACCATGGTGCGCGAGATCGCCAGCCTGGGCGGAGACGTCTCGCCGTTCGTCAACCCGATCGTGATTCCGCGGTTGAAGGCGAAAGTGCCGAAGTGAGTTCCCTATGGCCCTGATGATCACCGACGAATGCATCAACTGCGACGTGTGCGAGCCGGAGTGCCCGAACAACGCCATTTTTCAGGGCGAAGAGATCTACCAGATCGATCCTGACAAATGCACCGAGTGCGTAGGCCACTACGATCGGCCGCAATGCCAGGAAGTCTGCCCCGTGGACTGCATCCCCCTGAACCCGGCATTGCCGGAAACGAGGGAGCAACTCTACGACAGATATCTGCGCCTCACCCAGCAGAAGGTCAAGACTTCCGCCTGAAACTGCGCCGGCCGGCGCCTACTGCAGCGGCCGGCGATGTTCGACGCCGTACCTGGCGTAGATGCGGGTGAGACGGCCGTCGGCCAGCATTTCGTCGAGCACCTCGTTGACGGCATCCACCATTGACTGGTCCGACTTGCGCAAACCCACCGAAACTTCCCAGGTAAGCTGAGGCTCGCTGTCAAAGGCATTCACCAGCCGCAGCCCGGATTCCGGGTGCTGGAAAATGTAGTAGCTCATGGTCGCCGTTGATATCGCAGCCCCGTACAACGCGCCCTTCTCCAGATCCTCCACCAGGTCGGACTGGAAGGCATAGGGCGAAATGCTTTTGCCGGCCTTGCCGAGCACCATGCTGGCATACGAGCTGACCATAACGCCGATCTTCTGTCCCTTTTTCAGTTCCTTGAAGTCGCTGATGGGTTCGGCATCCCGGCCAAGACCGAGCGCCACCCCCGATTTCTGGTAAGGACGCGACAGATGCAGCCTGCCTTCGTGGACTTCCGGGTCATTGATGCTGTCGAGCATCATGTCGCAATTGACGACGTTGGCGCGCCGTCGCGGCAGGATCCATTCTATGTTGAGCGGAACCCCGAGGCCTTCGGCGATGGCACGTCCGATTTCTATCTGAAATCCAGGCGTATCCGGCTTATTGCTGGCGTAGGGAAGCGCGTCCCGATTGGCGCACATGGAAATGGCGCCGAGCGATTTCACTTCGGCAAGCGTGCGGGCATCGGCGTTGTCGGCGGCCGGCAACAACAACGCTGCACAGATGCTGGCCAACGCAAACCCGGCGTGCGTCCGGGGCAAGTTCATCGATCGATTCATGGGTTCTGGGGCTCTTCGCCGGGTTTGAGATTGCGGATGAATTTCACGATCTGGTGAATCTGATCATCGTTGAATGCACTGCCAAAAGCCGCCATGCGGCCCGGCATGCCGTTCTTGATTCGGTTGAACAGAAACTCGTCGGTACGCTCCGAGTTCATCAATTGCGGCCCCTTGGCGCCTTTCCGGCCGTAGTTTTCGTGACAGAAGCCGCAGATGTTTCGAAACGTGCTCTTCACGTCAAAGGGCCTGGGCGGAGTCTTGGTCTCTTCCGCCAGAGCCCCGCTGGCCAAGCCGACAACCACGGCAGCGCCTGCCGCCAGCCCCTTGATCGGGAATCGAGTTGTTCTCAATGCAGTCATCCTTTTACCAAATTGAATCTTGGGTACCCGACGTCACATTATTTCCGGAGGGCGCCTGTTAGCAACGCACTAACGCTGTTTTCGAGGACGATAAAAAAGGGCGGGGACGAAACTCCCCGCCCTGATTGACCCAGGCAATTATAGCCGGTTGTAGTTCCGGTTATTGCAGCGCGAACACCTTCAGCACGCCGGAGTCCTTCGGCATGCTCTTCCACGGCTCGCCAAACCAGTCGCCGTAGCCGTCGCCGACCAGCGAACCCCAGCCGGTCATTACTGCGACATACTGCTTGCCTTTGGCCATATAGCTGATGATGCCGCCGTTATGGCCCTGGCCGTTATTGTGCGTCCACAGCTTCTTGCCGTTGGTTGCGTCGTACGCGGCGAACGTACCGTCGGCCTCGGGCACGAATAGCACATTGCCGCCGGTGCTTAGCAGGCTGGCGTGTGGGGTTGCGCCCGTGTAGTTGATTTCGAACTTGACCTTGCCGGTGATCGGGTCGCGCGCACGGATGTGGCCGCTCATCGACTTCTGGCCCTTGGGAGGCACGAACGTGAAGTCCGCGCCGATGTTCAATTGCACCACCGGTTCCGTGATCGGCTCGGTCTTCACAACTGTGAGATCGATACACCACTCGTAACCGACCCGGTAGAACAGGCCGGTCTTCGGGTTGTAGCTACCCGCGTTCCAGCTCAAGCCGCCGGCGATTGCGGGGCACAGGTTCTCGTGCTTGCCTTCCGTCAGGTCGCGGCGTCCGACCAGCGTGCCGTCGGGTTTGATGTCTTTGACGAAATTGATGGCGTCCACGGCCTTGTACACGTTGACGGGCTTGCCGGAACGGTCATACACGAAGTTGAAGCCGCCCTTGTTGGGGTGCACGACATACTTCTTGCCGTCGCGCTCGAGGAACACGAACTCGCCCATAGACGAATCAAAGTCCCACGCGTCGTGCGGGATTTCCTGGTGATACCCCTTCAAATTGCCGGTGTCCGGATCCAGCAGGATGACCGACGTGATGTAGAGGTTGAGACCGGGACGCGCACCTTCGGTCATCCACTTGTCACCCGACCAGTCGTACAACGGTGCCGGGTTGGCGGTACCCCACCACACCGAGTTGGTCTCGGGATCGTAGCTGCCGGCCATCCAGCCGCCGCCGCCGCCGACCTTCCAGGAGTCGTTGCCCCAGGTGTCGCGACGGTCGGAAGCGGTGCCTTCATTACCGCCGACGGTGAAAAACTCCCACGCCTTCTCGCCGGTCTTGGCATTGACGCCGAAGATCGGGCCGCGATAGGGCCATTCTCCGCCTTGGGAACCGATAATGATTTTGTCCTTGACCAGCAGCGGCGCGCCGGTGAAGCCCACGGTCAGCTTCTCGGAATCGATCAGCTTGGTTTCCCAGCTGAGCTTGCCGGTCTTCATGTCGATCGCTGCCAGCTTGCCATCGAGAGTGCCGATGAAAATGTTGCCGTAGCCGGCGGCGATGCCGCGGTTATAAGGCGAGTGGGTTTGCCGTGCCACCAGGTCCTCGTTCAGTTTCTGCTTGTAGGTCCAAAGAATCTGACCCGTGGCACCGTCCAACGCATAAACCTGGTTGTATGGGCTGGAGTAATAGAGCACGCCGTCGATGGCCAGCGGGAAGCCTTGCAGGCCGCGATTGGCGCGGGAAGCCGTGTGCGACCAGGCTTCCACAAGTTTATTGACGTTCCTGGTGCTGATCTGGTCGAGCGGACTGTAGTGCCAAGACTTGTAGGAGCCGTGGTACGTGATCCAGTTGCCTTTTGCAAGTTCCTTGTCTGCATCGAGCATGCGTTTGCCGTCTACATCAGCGGCAATCGCGCTGCCCGCAACAAACAGGGCCGCCGCGAGCGCAGCGCGCGCGAAGCGAATCTTGTTGCTGTTCATAACGATTTTCCTCTCAAAGTTTTTGGTTCTTCCCCAAGAAAGTGCAGTGTCGCCGTTGGGTCGTTCTTTGGACTAACACCGGCAGGCGGGCGACATTCCGTACCTGATCCACTCCTAGTGCCATACTGCGGGAGGCGCAACAACAGCCCCGAACCCGGGCTTGTCGGCCCGGTTTCGCACTTCGGTGCTGGGCGATTCTCGGGATGTTTTCCAGGCTAGTCAAGGGAAAGTGAGCTATTGCTAACGAACACAAGTTGAATCAATGGGACTCCGGGGGGCGTTAGCGCTGGCAGTGCGGGCAATAAAAGGTCGCGCGCTGGCCCTGGCGCAACAGCCGGATGGCCTTGCCGCATACGCGGCAGGGCTCGCCGCTTCTGCCATACGCGTAGTAATTCTGCTGGAAATAACCGGGATTCCCATCGGAGCCGACAAAGTCGCGCAGCGTGCTGCCGCCGGCGTCGATGGCTGCGCTAAGCGTCTCACGTATCGCTTGCACCAGACGATCGCAGCGCTCACGAGAAACTTTGCCGGCCGCCGTTTTCGGATGGATGCCTGCGCGGAACAGCGACTCGGTGGCGTAAATGTTGCCCACGCCCACCACGATATGGCTGTCCATGAGTACCGTCTTGATTGAGGCGCTGCGGCCGCGGGTGCGGGCGTGCAGCCAGGCGGCATCGAACTCGGCGCCGAGTGGTTCCGGCGCGAGATTGGCCAGCAGGGGGTGGGCAAGCGGGTCCTGCGCTTCCCACAAGACCGCGCCGAAGCGGCGCGGATCGGTAAGCCTGGCGCTCATTCCGGAGTCGAGCACCAGATCGAAGTGATCGTGCTTCCCGGCCGGCGTTGCGCGCGGCAGCACTCGCAGGCTGCCCGACATTCCCAAGTGCACGATCAGCCAGCCGCTGCCGCAACCGATCAGCAGATACTTGGCGCGGCGCTCCACCGTGCGCACGGTGCAACCACTGACGCGCGCGCCGAGATTGCGCGCGATCGGCCAGCGCAGATTGCGGTTGCGCACCACCACCGTCTCCACGCGCTTGCCGACCAGATGGGGAACAAGTCCCCGGCGGGTGATTTCTACCTCGGGCAGTTCGGGCACGTGTCGCGGCTACTTCTCGGCCACCACGTGAGGGTCAAGCAGACGTCTGCCGACTTCGATGCCGAAGCGGTACTGCATGTTCTCGTCGCTGCGTACCAGCAGGAACTCCGGCCGTTTCTGCACGATTTCCATGGGTACTTTCTTCCCATCCTTGAACTGCATGACCAGGTGGTCCTTGCCGCGCGCGCTGCGGCGCGGCTCGGCGCCGAGACTCGAGGTGAAACGCCACTCGTCGGCCCAGCGGTTGAAATCGTCCTGCGACAGCGGCTTGTCCTGTTGCGCCGGATAGGCACCTTCGATGGTCCAGGTGCCCCGGTCGTCCTTGGCGATGCGGTAGCGGCCGAAGTCGAAAGCGACCGGCACTTCCGCATCATCTAGCAGCTTGCGGCTCGCCAGCTTGGCGACCTCGGTGGGAATGCCGTAGCCGTAAAAAGGCGCCACCAGATAGACCGCTCCCGCGGTCGCGACATACTGTTCGTAAGTGACGTCATTGATGCGGCCGAAAGCGAAGGACTGATCGTTGAGCGTGAGCTTCACTTGCGGCGGGTCGAGCTCGTAGCTGCCGGGGTCGCCGGGCGGCAATTTGTGCTTGGCGGTGGCCGTGGCAATGTCGGTCAGTCGATCAACCTGGATCGGATCGGCGCGGGTTTGCAGCGGCGCGCTGATGCGCCAGCCGCCGTCGCGTTTTTGCAGCTGGATGGTCGGGCTGCCGCGGCGTTCCACGCTGATGCGGGTGATTTCGCCGCGCTTCAGTTGCGTCAGTCTAATTCCCGGATCGGGCTGTTCCTTGGGACGGATGAAGGCGTAAAGCACCAGCCCCGTCAACAACAGGACCAGCACCAGGTTCACGAGAACTTTGGATTTCATGCCTTGCGGCGGTGCCACCAGATCACGCCGCCGGCGACCAGGAAGACAAGCGGCAAGACCAACAGGAAACCGATGCCGATCAGCGCCAGGCCCGCGCGCGACAATTCCAGCGAAAGATCCGAACGCGTGCGCGGCTGAACCGTGATCAGCGCTTCATCCTCCGCCAGCCAGTTGACCATGTTCACGCCCAGGTCGAGGTTGCCGAGCAACCCGACATACTGGTTCGACAGGAACTGGCCGGTGCCGGCAACCCCGACTCTTTGCTTGCGGCCGCCAAGGTCGCGCTCCAGCGCCGCCGCGACCACGATCGGGCCACGGATGTCGCGATCGCGGTCGAACGCGACTTTGTCATTGATGCCGCCGGTCTCCAGCCAGCCGCTCTGTGCCGCTTCCACCAGCGGCTGAAAATGCCACTTCGTTCCCTCGCTGGCTGCAATGCGGCGCGCGTAAGGAAACACGCTGGTGATCGAAGAATTCTCGGTGATGCGGTGCGGACCGTATCCGGAGGCCAGTGCGAAAGTCGCCGGAAGGTTCAGGCCGCCGGCGCGTGGGTCCACCACTGTGCCGGAAATCAGGTCCAGTCCCAGTTCGTCGGCGAGCGTTTGCAGCCCGCGCAGCGAGTCGTTGTCGATCAGCCACAACAGATTGCCGCCCTTCTCCACCCAGCGCTTGATCTTGCCCGCTTCGCCGGGCAGCAGGTCCACGCGTGGTCCGGCGATGATTAGCACGCTCAGGTTGTCCGGAACATCCTGCGCCTGCGCCAGGTTCAACGCCGCGGTTTTGAAACCCTTGGCGGCAAGCTGATTGCCGAACTCGCCCAGATCGTGATTGCCGCGGCCGTCGAGCTTGCGCTCGCCGTGCCCGTCCAGGGACATCACCTGGCGCTCCGAAGAGCGCGCCAGCCTGACCAGCAGATTGGTGAGTTCCTGCTCGGTGAGGTTGGTGAGGTGTTCGTTTCTGCCGTTGTACTCGACCACCAGCTCGCCGTTCATTCGCACCCCCGCCGCTTGCGCTTTCTGCGGCTGCTCGCGCGGATCGACGAATACCAGCAGGAAGTCCTTCTTGGCGCGCTGATACGGGGCGAGGAAGGTCTGGACCGTCTTGCGCACGTCGCCCTCAGTGTCCTGCGCCGTAGCGTAGGCGGTGACGCTGATCGGGCCGGACACCTGTTTGAGCACCTCGGCGGAAGCCTGCGACAGGGTGTTGCGCTGGCTTTGGGTCAGATCCCACTGGATCTTGACGTCCCGGGTAACCCAGGCGATGGCGGCCGCGAGTCCTAGCAGCAGCACCACGAACAAGCCGTTCTGGAGCAGCAGTTGCAGTCTCAGTTTGCGATTCAGTTTCATGCGCGCAGGCGATCGGCATCGAGACGCCGGATCGAAAGGATGAGGAAAGTTGCGGTCAGCAGCGTGAAGTAGATCAGATCCGTGATCGCGATCGAACCGTTCATGAAGTTCTCGAAATGCTTCAGCAGCGACAGCAGGTGCAGCGGGCTGTCCGGGTCGGAGGCGGCGATGTTCGCCAGCCACAGTACCAGGAACGCCGCCAGCGTGCCGATCGCTGCCACCACCGGGTGGGTGGTCAGGCAGGATACGAACAGGCCGATCGCGGCGAAGCTTCCGGTCAGAAGCAGCAGGCCGAGCAAATTGGTGGCGATCAGTCCCAGGTCCAGTATGCCGCCCAGCAGCAGCGACAGTCCCATCAGCGCAATCAGTCCGCCGACGATGGCGAGAAAGGCCAGCGTTGCGAGGAACTTGCCGAGCACGATTTGCGTCATCGATATCGGCGCCGACATGAGCATGGCCATGGTCTGGTTGCGACGTTCTTCGGCCACCAGCCGCATGGTCAGCAACGGCACCGACATGAGCAGCACGATCGAGGCGATGCCGAACATCGGCACCACCACGATTTCAGTGAGCCCGGGTGCATTGGGCACGCGTGCGAGTTGCGCCTGAATGGTCAGGAAGTAGTCCACCCGGGTGAGAAAGATCCACGCCAGGATGATCTGCAGGAACGCCAGCACCACCCACGCCAGCGGCGAGGCGAATAGGGTTCTCAGTTCCTTGGCAACAATGGTCCAGATCATGCTGACGCCTTTTCATTTTGATCGTCTTCGCGCTGAGTCAATTGGACGAACACCTCTTCCAGGCTCGCCAGCGCCGGTTGCAACAGATACAGGCCCCAATTGCGCTCGACCGCGGCCTGCACCAGGGTGTCGGTGGGATCGATACCGCCGCGCGGGCGCACCCGGAACAGATTGGCATTGATGGCGTCGACTTCGGCATCGGCGGCCGTGTCCGCGAGTTCGGCGAGCAGCGGTGGATTGCGCAGGCCGATTTGCAGAGCCTGGCCGCCGCGAAACTGCTTGAGTCCGGCAATGCTGTCGTAGAAAACCACTTCACCGCGGTGCAGGATCTGCACCCGGTCGCACACCGCTTCCACTTCGGGCAGGATGTGAGTGGACAGGATGACGCTGTGATCGCGCCCGAGGTCGCGTATGAACGCGCGAATTTCGCGAATCTGGTTCGGGTCCAGGCCGACGGTGGGCTCGTCGAGAATGATCACGTCGGGATCGTGGATGATCGCCTGGGCGATGCCGACGCGCTGTTGGTAGCCCTTCGACAGCGAACCGATCAGCCGCTTACCCATGTCCGCGAGCCCGCAGCGATTCTTGGCGCCCTCCACCGCCGGTTTCAGCGCTTTTTTCCTGAGTTTGTGCAGGCGCCCTGCCAGCCGCAGGTACTCGTCAACCTTGAGTTCACGGTACAACGGCGGCACTTCGGGCAGATAGCCGATGCGCGATTTCGCTTGGGTGGGCAGGTCGATCAGGTCGATGCCGCAGATGTGCACCTCGCCGCTGGTCGGCGCGAGATTGCCGGTGAGCATCTGCATGGTGGTGGTCTTGCCGGCGCCGTTGGGTCCGAGCAGGCCCAGCACTTCGCCGCGCCTGAGTTCCAGCGACACGTCGCGCACTGCACGATGGGCGCCGTAGGTGCGCGTCAGTGCCTGCGCGGAAACAGTGAGTTCAGAGCTTGCCATGGTGGTCATGCCCTCGCCTTGTCTGAAGATTGTGGAAATTTGTGCCGTTGCCGTTGCAACCCCTTTTGTTTTCAGCGCCTTCTGAATCCGGGCGCCGAAGCCGCAACGGATGTCGGCGGATGGGGTGGGGTTACTTGTGATGGCCGCCAAATATACCTAAACTGTGTTCCGGGTTGAAGATCTTCGCGCGCGGCCATGTCCTCTAAAGTTCAATTTCGCGCATTTGTTCCACCTCACGGCCCCAACTACTCCATGCCGTCATTGCTTTCCTGTGTCGCCCCGTTGTTGACCGCGTCCTGCCTGACGCTGAGTGCCTGCGCCCAGCCGGGAGCGCAGGCCGGATCGCCCGCGCTGGCCGCGGACGGCGTGATGGCTTCCGAGGATTCCATGGACTGGTCGGCGCAGGCCACAGATCCTGGTGGAGGATCTGGTCCGGAGGACAGCTTTGAAGAACGCGCCCGACGCGTCTTCGGCACGCAATCGCTGTCTCCTGCCGATCTGCCCGGTCGCGATTTGGATTCGGATCTGCTCTATAAGTTTCTGCTGGCGGAGATTGCGGCTCAGCGCGGCAGCTACCAGGTTGCGGCGCAAGCCTATCTCGAGATGGCCAGGTCCACGCGCGACCCGCGCATTGCCCGGCGCGCCACCGAGCTGGCCTTGTACGGACGGCAGACCGAGATGGCTCTGGAAGCGGCCAAGATCTGGCTGGCCGCAGAGAAGGGTTCGACCGCGGCGCGGCAGACGCTGGTGGCGTTGTTCGTCTCCACCAATAACCTGCAGGCGGCCAGGCCGCTGCTGCAGGAAATTCTCTCCGCCGAGGGCGCCAGCATTGGGTCGTCGCTGACGCAGTTGCACGCTTTGCTGGCCAAGCACGCCGACAAGAACGCCGTCCTGGTAATGGTAAAGGATCTGGTCAAGCCATATCGGCAGTTGCCCGAGGCACACTTCGCGGTGGCGCAGGCGGCGCTGGCGGCCAATAAATATGACGCGGCGCTGGCGGAAATCCGCGAGGCGTTGCGCATCAGGCCGGACTGGGAGGCTGCTGCGCTGTTCCAGGCGCAGGCACTGACCAGCGAATCGCGCGCCAAGTCGCTCGACTACATGAAGGGCTTCCTGGCCGCCAATCCGAAAGCGCAGGAAGTGCGCCTCAATTACGCCCGCCAGTTGATCGGCGAAAAGAAATTTCCCGAGGCGCGCGCCCAGTTCCAGCGGCTGCTCGACGACAATCCGCAGAATCCCGACATCGCCGTGACGGTGGCGCTGCTGTCGGTGCAGATCAATGACCTGGACGCGGCGGAACTGCAGTTGAAGCGGGTGCTGGAATTGAACTACAAGGATCCGGACAGCGTGCGTTATCACCTCGGACAGGTCAACGAGGAGCGCAAGCGCTTCGACGAGGCAGCCCGATGGTACCTCGCGGTCGAAGGCGGTGAACAGTTCGTGATGGCGCATGCGCGCTACGCGTTCATGCTGGCAAGGCAGAACCGCGTGGCCGAAGCACGCGCCCATCTGCAGGGCCTGGAGCTGCAAAATGACGCGCAGCGCGTGCAGATCGTGCAGGCCGAAGCGCAACTGATGCGCGAAGCGAAAGCCTACAAGGAATCGTTCGACATCCTCAGGACCGCGCTTGATGCCCATGCGGACAATCCGGATCTGCTCTACGACATCGCCCTGGCGGCGGAGAAGCTCGACCGCCTCGACGTGGTGGAGACCAGCCTGCGGCGGCTGATAGCGCTCAAGCCAGACCACGCGCAGGCCTACAACGCGCTCGGCTACACGCTGGCGGACCGCACCGATCGGCTCGCCGAAGCGCGCGACTACATCGAGAAGGCGCTCAAACTTTCGCCCGAGGACCCGTTCATTCTCGACAGCATGGGCTGGGTGGAATATCGCCTCGGCAATCATGCCGAAGGACTGCAATACCTGCAGCGTGCATTCGACCAGCGTCCCGACCCCGAGATCGCCGCGCACCTGGGCGAAGTGCTGTGGGTGAAAGGCAGGAAGGGCGAGGCCGAAAAACTCTGGCGCGACTCGCTGCGCGACAACCCCGGCAACGAAGAGCTGCAGAAGGTCATCAAGAAATTCCTGCCCTGAGGCGCATCGGTGCCTCTGCCCTTTCGTCTTTTCGCGACCGGTATTGTCCTCGCCGTGGTTGCAGGCTGCGCGGCTCCGCGCGCGCCGCAGGCACTGCCGGCCTCCAATGTCGGCATCGACACGTTTTCCCTCACTGGCCGCGTCGCGGTCAGGCTGGAACAGCGCGGCTACTCGGCCAAGTTGATCTGGCGGCATGCGGCTGCGGGCGATCGGCTACTCCTGTTGTCCCCGGTTGGCTCAGTGATCGCCGAACTCGAAGCCGATGCGTCCGGCGCGATGCTCACGACCGGGGACAACAAGGTGTATCGCTCCGGCGACGTGCAAGCGCTGACGCGTGAGGTACTGGGCTGGGACCTGCCGCTCGAAGGCCTGCAGCACTGGGTGGTCGGACGCGTTGAGCCGGAGCTTCCGGTGCAGGCCGAGGAGCGCGACGCGCGCGGCCGGCTGACCAGGCTCACACAGAACGATTGGCGCATCAGCTTTCTTGCCTTCGCCGGGGACAGCGTCCTGCCGACGCGCATGACGCTCGCGTACGACCGTCTCAGCCTGCGACTGATCATCGACCGCTGGGACCTGACCGAATGAACCTCGCGGTGAAGTCTGGTGCGGCGGGTACAGCCGTGGCGCGGTATGCGGCGCCGGGCAAGCTCAATTTGTTCCTGCACGTGGTCGGGCGGCGCGCCGACGGCTATCACCTGCTGCAGACTGCGTTGCGTTTCATCGACTGCGGCGACGAATTGGGATTCTCGGTGCGCGACGATGGCGCGGTGCGCAGAGTCACCGACCTTGCGGGCGTGCCCGCCGAGGCCGACCTGTGCGTGCGTGCAGCACAGCTGCTCAAGGAACGCGCTAGGTCCCGCCTCGGCGTGGATATCGAGCTGGTCAAGAGGCTGCCCATGGGAGGCGGCCTGGGTGGCGGCAGTTCCGATGCCGCGACCACCCTCATCGTGTTGAACCGGCTGTGGCAAACCGGGCTCCCGCGCGCGCAACTTCAGGAGCTGGCGCTGGAACTGGGCGCGGACGTCCCGCTGTTCGTGTTCGGTCGCAGCGCCTTTGCCGAGGGGATCGGCGAGCGCCTCGCGGTGCTCCAGCTGCCGCCTGCATGGTACCTGGTGCTGGTGCCGGAAACCGCTGTTTCCACTACGGAAATCTTCTCCGCACCTGAATTGACACGTAATACGAATGCAATCACAATAGCGGCCTTTTCGGTAGGCCAGGGTCGCAACGATCTCGAGCCGGTGGTGTGCCGGCGCTATCCGCAAGTGGCCCGTCATCTCGAGTGGTTGCGCCAGTACGGCGACGCCCGCATGACCGGATCCGGGGCCTGCGTGTTCTGCGGGTTCGAAACCGAGGCGCAAGCTCAGCGGGTCCTGTCGGAGCTGCCGGCAGACATGCGGGGATTCGTGGCGCGCGGACTGGACCGGCACCCTCTGTGGTCGGAGGGCAATTTAAGGAAGCTCTGATCAAGTTCCACATGCGCGACCGAGGCGATTCGGGTCGAGGGCAAGTCGGCGAGGACGCCGTGTAGCCGGCCTACATAAGGAGGAGCCGGCGCAGGCATCGGCCCGAATCGCCCGGTCCCTCGGAAGAGTCGAAATGTCATTGGGTTGTGCCAGGGTGCGGCGCCTGCGTTGTTACGCTCCTTGCTGGGGCTTCAGCCGCATCTGCGGAGCGATGCCTAGCAGTCATCCGCACCTGGCGCAACGCGCGTCGTGGAATCTGATCAGAGCTTCCTTCAGATTCTTGGGGAGTCGCCAAGTGGTAAGGCACCGGATTTTGATTCCGGCATTCGTAGGTTCGATCCCTACCTCCCCAGCCAGTCTAGAGACTAGTGGCTTGAGACTAGAGACTAGAAAGCGCCAGCCGCCGGAGCATTTGCGGCGTATGTTGTTTTGCCGCCGTGAGGTTTTGTTTTTTTCTAGTCTCCAGTTTCCAGTTTCTAGTCTCTAGAATGGCCTACGACAGCCTGATGGTGTTTACTGGCAACGCGAATCCCAAGCTTGCCGAAGACGTCGTTAAACACCTCAACATCCCGCTCGGGCGCGCCACCGTCGGGCGCTTCAGCGATGGCGAGGTCATGGTGGAACTGCTGGAAAACGTGCGCGGCAAAGATGTATTCGTGCTGCAGTCGACCTGCACGCCGACCAACGACAGCCTGATGGAAGTGATGTTGATGGTGGATGCGCTGAAGCGCTCCTCGGCCGGGCGCATCACCGCCGCGATTCCCTACCTGGGCTACTCGCGCCAAGACCGGCGCCCGCGCTCGGCGCGCGTGGCGATCAGCGCCAAGGTGGTGGCCAACATGCTGGTGGTGGCGGGTGTGGACCGGCTGCTGACGATGGATCTGCATGCGGACCAGATCCAGGGGTTTTTCGACATACCCGTGGACAACATCTACTCGGCGCCGATTCTGCTGGGCGACATCTGGAAGCGCGACCATCAGGATCTGGTGGTGGTCTCGCCCGACGTCGGCGGCGTGGTGCGCGCCCGTGCGCTGGCAAAGAGGCTGGAATCGGACCTGGCCATCATCGACAAGCGTCGTCCGCGTCCCAACGTGGCGACGGTGATGAACATCATCGGCGACGTGGCGGAGCGCACCTGCGTCATCATGGACGACATGGTGGACACCGCGAATACGCTGTGTGAAGGCGCGTTGGCGCTGAAAGAGGCGGGCGCGGTAAAGGTGCTGGCTTACTGTACCCACCCGGTTTTATCGGGCAAGGCGATAGAGCGCATAGAGAATTCGGTTCTGGACGAGGTGGTGGTGACCGATACCATCCCGTTGCGCGAGGAGGCCCGGCGCTGCAAACGCATCCGCCAGTTGAGCATCGCGGCGCTGCTTGCCGAGACGATGCTGCGAATCAGCAACGAGGATTCGGTGTCTTCGCTGTTCATGGAATAGATTTTTCAACGCGCCATCTGGTCGCGGATGGCGTCAACTTTAGGAGAGCAACATGGCAACGATCGAAGTCAATGCGATGTCCCGCTCGCTGCAGGGAACGGGTGCGAGCCGCCGTCTGCGCAGAACGGGGAAGGTGCCGGGAATCGTCTATGGAGGCGAGCAGCCGGCGCAGAACATCGAGCTGGATCACAATTCGCTGTTCCACCAGCTCAAACAGGAGGCCTTTCATGCCTCGATTCTGAGCATGAACCTGAACGGCAATAAGGACCGCGTGCTGCTGCGCGACGTGCAGATGCATCCGTGGAAGCAGCAAGTCTTGCATGTCGATTTCCAGCGGGTTTCGGCCAACAGGAAGGTCCACATGAAGGTGCCGTTGCACTTCATCAACGCCGACATCGCCCCGGGTGTGAAGACGGGAGGCGGTATCGTCAGCCACGTGATGAACGAAATCGACATCACCTGTCTGCCGGACGATCTGCCTGAATTCGTCGAAGTCGATTTGCAGCATCTTGAACTCGGCCATTCGGTGCACCTGGCCGATGTAAAGCTGCCCAAAGGCGTGGATTCGACGCAACTGGTGCGCGGCGACGATGCCGTGGTCGCAACTGTGCAGATACCGCGTGCGCTGGTTGAGCCGGAGCCCGAAGTCGCTCCTGCCGCCGAAGCTGCCGCAGTTGAAGGCGCACCCGCCGCCGATGCCGCGGTAGCGGCTCCGGGCGCGGCGCCGGCCGCCGCGGGCGCCAAGAAGGAGCCCGAAAAGAAGGAAGGCGACAAGGGCGCCAAGAAGTAGTTTTCTTCTTCCTGGCTGTACGGCCCGCCCGTCTGTGCGTCCGGCGGGCCGTTTCATTTTCCGGGGTCGCCAATAAACAACATGAAGCTCGTCGTAGGACTGGGAAATCCGGGACGCGAACATGACGGCACCCGCCACAACGCCGGTTTCTGGTGGGTCGACCGTCTGGCCGCGCGCAGCCACGTCCTGCTTCGGCAGGAGGCGCGTTTTCACGGCCAGGCCGCCAAGCTGGCCGAGGCCGGCCGCGAGTGCTGGTTGCTCAAGCCCAGTACCTTTATGAACCTGAGCGGCCGCGCGGTGCAGGCGCTTGCCCAGTTCTACAAGATCGCGCCCGCGGAAGTGCTGGTGGTGCACGACGAACTCGACCTGCTGCCGGGCGGGGTCAAGCTCAAGAAAGGTGGCGGCGTGGCCGGACACAACGGATTGAAGGATATCGCCGTGCATCTGGGGCCGGATTTCTGGCGGCTGCGCATCGGCATCGGCCATCCCGGCGATCGCGGACAGGTGTTGAACTACGTATTGAATGCGCCGCGAAAGGAAGAACTGCCGCTGATTCAGGAGGCGATCGAACGCAGTCTGGAACTATGGCCGCTGCTGTTGGAGGACAAGACCGAAGCGGCGATGCTGAAGCTGCACACCAAGCGTGATGAGCAATGAGTAATGGGAAATGAGCAAACAGCCACAGTTCCCATTGCCCATCTCTCATAACCCATCGCCATGTCACTAAAGTGCGGAATCGTCGGACTGCCCAACGTCGGCAAGTCCACGCTGTTCAACGCGCTCACCAAAGCCGGAATCGCGGCGGAGAATTATCCGTTCTGCACCATCGAACCGAACATCGGCATCGTCGAAGTGCCGGATCCCCGGCTGGCGCAGCTCGCCGCCATCGCCAGGCCGCAGAAAGTGATCTCAGCGATCGTGGAGTTCGTGGACATCGCCGGTCTGGTGGCCGGCGCCTCCAAAGGCGAAGGCCTGGGCAACCAGTTTCTCGCCAACATCCGCGAAACCGATGCGGTGGTGCATGTGGTGCGCTGCTTCGCCGACGACAACGTCGTGCATGTCTCCGGAAAGATCGATCCGCTTTCCGACATCGAAACGATCGAGACCGAACTGGCGCTGGCGGATCTGGCCACGGTGGACAAGGCGCTCGCCCGATATCGCAAGCCGGCGCAGGCCGGCGACAAGGAAGCGAAGCTGCTGGTTGCCATGCTGGAGAAGGTGCAGGCGCAACTGAACCTGGCCAAACCGGCGCGCGCGCTCGATCTTTCGAAGGAGGAGCTGGCCAACATCAAGCCACTCTGCCTGATTACCGCCAAGCCGGCACTGTATGCCGCCAACGTCGCGGAGCACGGATTCGGCGACGACAATGCGCTGCTGCAGCTGGTAAAACGGTACGCCGCCAGGGAAGGCGCGCCGGTCGTGGCGTTCTGTGCGCGAATGGAAGCCGAAATTGCCGACCTGTGCGACGAAGACAAGCAGGTCTTCCTCGCCGACATGGGGTTGAAGGAGCCGGGCCTGAACCGGTTGATCCGCGCCGGCTACGACCTGCTGGGATTGCAGACCTTCTTCACCGCCGGGGAGAAAGAGGTGCGGGCATGGACGATCCACAAGGGCGACACCGCGCCACAGGCCGCCGGGGTGATTCACACCGATTTCGAGAAAGGCTTCATCCGCGCGGAGGTCATCGCCTTTGGCGACTACATCGCCTTCAAGGGCGAGCAGGGCGCCAAGGAGGCCGGAAAGATGCGCCTTGAGGGCAAGGAGTACGTCGTCAAGGACGGCGACGTCATGCACTTCCGTTTCAACGTTTGAGAACCTGCCAGCGACGGAAAACGACGACTGGGAAACACTGCCGCCGGAAAGTTGAACGCTGTGATGATGCCGACGAGGCCCAGCGGGTGCCATTGCTCGTACAGGCGGGGTGCAGCCGACGCCGGTGCGCCGCCGCAGCTCGCGTCGCTTCGGCGCCGGCAGCAAACGCCAGCGCTCGAAGCTGTCCACCTCCTGATGCCCATGCGCAAAGCATTCACGCGGCGTGGCGTATCGTTCGCTCTAACTCGGCAAAGGCGGCCCGAATGCCGCGCATGGCCTCGTCGATCTGCTCCCGGGTAATGACCAGGGGCGGCGCGAGGCGCAGCACCGTGCCGTGGGCGTCCTTGGTGAGTATGCCGTGGTCGATGAGCCGCTCGCACGCCGCACGTGCGGACACGCGTGTGGTGTCGATCTCGACGCCGATCAGCAGTCCCCTGCCGCGCAACTCGCGAATCAGCGGGCTTTTGAGCGTGCGCAGTTGCGCAGCCAGGTAATCGCCCAACTCTGCCGCGCGCTGCGGCAGCTTCTCTTCGATCAGAATGTTCAGCGCCTCCAGACCGACCGCTGCTGCCAGTGGGTTGCCGCCGAAGGTGCTGCCATGGTCGCCGGGGGTGAACACTTCCATCACTTCGCGCCGCGCCACGAATGCCGATACCGGCAGCAGCCCGCCACCCAGCGCCTTGCCGAGGATGACGCCGTCGGGATGCACGCCGTCGTGCTCACAGGCGAGCATCCGGCCGGTTCGGCCCAATCCGGTTTGCACTTCGTCGCAAATGAGCAGCACGTTGTTGCGGCGGCAAATTTCCGCGCAGCGCCCGAGATATCCCGCCGGCGGCACGATCATTCCGCCTTCACCCTGTATTGGTTCCACCAGAAATGCCGCGGTATTCGCGGTGATTGCGCGCGTCAGCGCATCCGCGTCGCCGTAGGCGATGCGCTTGAAACCCGGCGGGAAGGGACCGAAGCCGTCGCGATACTGCGGTTCGGAGGACATCGCCAGGATCGCAATCGAGCGGCCGTGGAAGTTGCCTTCACAGGCGATGATCTCTGCCTGGTTCTCGGGGATTCCCTTGACCTTTTGCCCCCACTTGCGCGCCGCCTTGAGCGCAGCCTCCACCGCTTCCAGCCCGGTGTTGAGGGGCAGCGCCAGGTCCTGACCGGTGAGCTCGCATAACCGCTGCAGGAACGGCGGCAGGCTATTGTTGTAATAGACGCGCGAGGTCACGGCGAGCGTGCGTGCCTGCTCGCTGAGCACGCGCGTCAGTCGCGGATGGCAGTGCCCGTGGCTCACCGCCGAGTAGGCGCTTATCATGTCGATGTACCGCCGGCCGTGCTCGTCCCACAGGCAGGCGCCTTCGCCCCTTACCAGCACCACCGGTAGCGGATCGTAGTGATGCGCCCCGTAGCGGGACTCGATCTGCACGGGCGACTGTACACAATCGCGGCCGCTGACCAGGGTGTCTACCACGTCTGTTATGAGGCGCGCGGTTGTCGCATGAACGTCGCGGCTGGGGTTGTACTCGACGATCTCCGCCCCGAGCAGCGCAGGGTGGCCGGCGAGCTGTGGCAGCGCGGATAGCAGGGTAGATTGCGAAATTCCCCCGGCAACGGGCGTGCTCACCGCCGGCGCGTTGCTCGGGTCGAGCGCGTCCAGATCGATGCTGACGCCAAACCCGGCGGTGCCGTCTTGCACGATCGCGAGCGCATCGCGCAGAACCGCTTTCAGCCCGCGGCGCGTGACTTCCTCCATGTGGTAGGTGCGCACGCCCAGCCGCGCTAGCAGTTCCGCTTCGTCGCTCTCGAAGCTGCGCACGCCGATCAGGCAGACCTGCCGTGGCTCGAGCCGGATGCCATTGCCGATCCGGATCAGCGCCTCGTCGCCGTAACCCAGCAGGCAGGCGAGCGGCATGCCGTGCAGCGCGCCGGTCGGCGAAGTCTGCGGCGTATGCGCATCCATGTGGGCATCGATCCAGATCAGCCCGATCGGGCCTTGTCCGCGGTGCGCCTGCGCCACGCCCTTCCACGTGCCGATCGCACAGGAGTGATCGCCACCAAGAACCAGCGGAAAATCGCCGCGTCGGACGATGGCTTCGACGCGCTGCGCCAATTGTCCGCACACTTGGGTGACGATTTCCAGGTTCGTCGCGCCGGCCGTGCCGGGTCGAATGGTGTCGCACCAGTACGCCGCGAAACGTCGCGCCCGCAGACGCTCGAGCAGATCCGCGGCGCGCAGCACGTCCGGACCGAACTCACAGTTGCGGTCTCTGGCGCCGTGGCCACAGGCAACACCGACGATTTCAATGGCTTTGACAACGTGCTGCGAATACCACTTGGGGTCGTTCATTGCCCGCGCCTTTCCATATGCCGATGGACAGGGGCCGTCCTGTCGCTTAACAGTTAGATTGTTGCTTTGGTGACTTCGTTCGGTGGGGTGGAGGCGGGGCAAGGATCGCGGGGGCGGCCGCAGCATTAGCACCCTCCAGGCGCCCGGCGGCATGAAGGCTTGTTGGGTCAGCGCTTGAGGCTCACCAGCGTTACCCCGGTCAGGACCAGCGCGGCGCCGATCAGTTGAATCGCGCTGACGGGCTCATTCAGCAC
>DASYUW010000046.1:0-15388 GCA_036000845.1 Burkholderiales bacterium | reverse complement strand
GAGGACGCCGTGTAGCCGGCCTACGTCAGGAGGAGCCGACGCTGAGCGCCCGCTCAGGGCGGAGCAGGTTCCAAGCGTTGTGTGCTTGGATGCGACCCCGGAGCGGGATGCATCGTGCCGAATATGCGCGTGCTTGTGCGTGCCTCCGCGGTCACATCCCCGGAGGGGCCCCTGTTCTGCGCTGCGGCACGCGGCCCGAATCGCCCGGTCCCTCGAACGAGTCGAAATGTCATTGGGTCGTGCCAGGTGCGGCGCCTGCGTTGTTACGCTCCTTAGTTGGGGCTTCAGCCGCACCTGCGGAGCGCGAGCGCGCAGGCGGAGCAGGTTCCGCCGGCCTTGGCCGAGGGATGCGACCCGGAGTCGCTCGCATTGCACGCCGGTCATGTGCGCTCGATGGGACGCCTACGCGGTCACATCCCCAGAAGGGGCCCCTGTTCCGCGCTCCGGCGTCCCTAGCAGTCCTCCGCACCTGGCGCAACGCGCGTCGCGTCGTCGGACTTATGCAGAGCTTCCCTAGCCCGCGGTCGATGGCCGGTCAGGATGGGGCCGTCGCCGAAGCCATTGCCGCCGAGGGCTGGGCGGTAGTTCCAAATTTCATCGAATCCGAACTGGTCTCGGAGTTGCGCGCAGAATGCCGCAGGTTCGTTGCGAAAGGTGCGCTGCGTGCCGCTGCGATCGGCAGCGGCACCCGCCGGCAGACTCGCAGCGAAATTCGAACCGACGAAATCCGCTGGCTGGAGGAAGCGGATGCAACCGCGGCACAGCGCCACTGTCTCGCGCAATTCGACTTGCTGCGGCTGGCGCTCAACCGCGAGTTGCAGCTCGGATTGTTCGAGTTCGAATGCCATTTCTCGCGCTATGCACCCGGCGCCTTCTACCGGAAACACCTCGACCAGTTTCGTGGCGACCGCCGCCGCCGGCTCTCCTGCGTGCTCTATCTGAACGAGAATTGGGCGCGGGAGGATGCCGGGGAACTGCGGTTGCATCTCGACGCCGGGGAAACGGGAAAATTCGAGGACGTTCTCCCGGGCGGCGGCACGCTGGTGCTGTTTCTGAGCGAGCGCTTCGCCCACGAAGTGCTGCCCGGAAAGCGTGAACGGCTCAGCCTCGCCGGCTGGTTCAGGACCAGAGGATAAACATCAGAACAGCGTCCACAGCATCCTGGTCGCCATCAGGAACAGGATCACCGCGAAGATCTTTTTCAGCCGCGGCACCGGCATGGTGTGTGCCGCCTTTGCACCGGCCGGCACGGTGACGAAAGTGCCGATTACGATCCCGACCAGCGCCGGAACGTAAACGTAACCGAGCGTGAGCGGCGGCAGATGATCCTGGCCCAGCCCGTTATAGACGTAGCCCGCCGCGCCGGCGATCGCGATCGGCAGCCCCAGTGCAGCCGAGGTGCCGACAGCGTTGCGCATGGACACATTGCACATCGTCATCAGCGGGATCGACAGCAGGCCCCCGCCGGCGCCCACCAGGCTCGAAACGATACCGGTAATGATTGCAGCCGCCGACATTCCCACCCGCCCCGGCAGAGTGCGAGTCGGCTTGGGCTTCATGTCCACGAACATCTGCGCCGCGGAGTAGTACACGAAGGCAACGAAGAAGATTGCCAGATACTTCGACGCCATCCGGTCGGCGACGAACGCGCCGAGCAGCGTGCCCGCGACCAGGCCGGGCGTGGCCATTTTCACGATGTCCCAACGGACCGCGCCGTGGCGGTGATGCGCGCGCAGGCTGGAAATCGAAGTAAAGACGATGCTGGTCAGCGACGTGCCGAGCGCGATGTGTACGATGCGGTCCGCAGGAAATCCCTGCAGGCTGAACAGGAACACCATCAGCGTGACGAGGATCAATCCACCGCCGATCCCGAGCATGCCCGCAAAGAAGCCGACGAACAGGCCCATCAGCAGATAGACAATCCACCATTCCATTGCGGCCGTACTGCCTCTAGAGAATGCCTATGATGAAATCCCACTCGCGGGGCTCGACCGGGGTGATCGACAGGCGGTTGCCGCGCTGGAGCACCCGCATCGAAGCGAGCTCGGGATGAGAACGCAGCTCCCCGATGCTGACCAGTCGCGTCTTTTTCACCATGGTGACGTCGACGTTGAACCAGCGCGGACTGTCGCGCGTGGCCTTTGGATCGAAGTACGCGCTCTTGCGGTCGAACTGGGTTATATCCGGATGCGCAAGTCTGGATACCCGTACGATGCCGGCGATGCCGGGCTCTGCGCAGCTGGAGTGGTAAAAGAATGCGCGGTCGCCGACTTTCATCCGGTCGCGCATGAAATTGCGCGCCTGGTAGTTACGCACACCCCACCACGCGGCGGTCTGATCCGGCGCGGCCGCGAGGTGATCGATGCCGAAGACGTCCGGCTCGGATTTCATCAACCAGTAATTCATCATCCCTACAGGCAAAAAAATAGAGTTCCGCTGCGCTGGAACTCTATCTGGTTGTGGTGCATGCGTGAAAACAAAAAAGCGGCATCGCCGCTCGTGTCCTATTGATATCGCAGGTCCGCAAAGGGGTGCCCCCCGCGATTGCCGTCAGGCTGGCATCTTGAACCTAGGGTTCAAGGTGGTCGCTTTCCGAGCACATCAGGCGCTTCCCGATGGGACGCGCACAACAGCGCTGCTTTAGGCCGCAACCAAGGCAAGGAGCATTGGTTCAAAGAATGTAGAGCCCAACAACACCGCAGGGGACATTGATCGCTGCAACAACCTCAGAACAACTCGTCCTGGCCGTTGATGGCCTGGTCGATAGTTGCCTGCATGTTCAACATTCTACGCTTGAACTCCCCGACGTCAAAGCCGCCATCCATGCGGGTCGAGAGATACTCGTGGGTGATGTTCAGCGCCGCCATGATGGCGATGCGCTCCACGCCGATGATTTTTCCGGTGTCGCGAATCTCGCGCATCTTGGCGTTCAGATAGTCGACGGCCTTGAGCAGGTCGCGGCGCTCTTCCTCCGTGCACGAAACGCGGAATTCGCGTCCCATGATGTTCACGTCGAGACTCCTGGCTTCCTTGCTCATTCCGCCCCATCGGGGATCTGGTTGAGCAAGCCTTCGAGGCGGGTCGTGGCGGTGTTTACCTTCTCCGCCAACCGCTTGCTCTCGCTCTGCGCCGTGGCCAGCTGCTGCCGCAACTGGTTGTTGTCCTTGCGGAGTTTCTGGCACAACTGGACGAGTTGGGTAACTTTGTCGTCGAGGGCGTTAAGCTCGGCTTCCATGGCCACACTATAGTGATAAAAATCTTGTTAAGTCAACTGCTAACGGTTTTTTTTGAATGTGCTTTGACATATTCGTCCGGGCTCTCCCCCCACCCCGAAATGGCGTTCTCCAAGGCCGCGCCGGAGTCATCCGGAGCCAGTTTCGTGGCGTCAAGCCGTATTCCAATGGGTTAGAATCGCCGCAGTTCTCGGGTGCCCCGTCCGGTTCCTACGGAGGGGTTCAACGGGAAACAGGTGCGGGTGACCACTCGCACTGCAAGTACCGCCGCATTCCTTCGCCGGTAGCCCCGGTACGACGGACTGCCGGAGTCGAAACGCCGGCGGAACCGAGTGGTCACCTTATTCCTGTGCTGCCCCCGCAACGGTAAGCGACTGTAGGGGCGTGCCACGATGCCACTGTGGGTAACGCCGGCCGTCTGGAAGCCGGAATCCCCATGGGAAGGCGGCACGCCCGGTTCGCAAGCCCGGATACCGGCCCTTGAGCGCGAACGGAGTTTCCGCGCGGGGCGGGTATCCGGACCGGAGCTGCGCCTGCCGCTCGTCCCTCATCCCCCGGGAACTCCCTGTCATCAACCCGCATGCGGCGGGCATGCAAATCAGGGAGATCTCAATGAAACGTCAATTTCTGGCAACCGCTGCCTGTTTCAGCATCATCGTTCCGGCTTATTCGCAGACCCATTCTGACCTGCTCACTGACGAGGTCGTCGTCACGGCCTCGCGCTTCGAAGAGAAGCCCGGCGGTCAGCCGATCGGGGTGACGGTTATTACCGGCGAGGAAATTCGCAGCAGCGGCGAAACTTCGCTGCCTCGTTTGCTTGCCCGCCAGCCCGGTGTTTTCGTGCGCGACAACAGCGGCAGCCCGGACATGCAGGTGGACTTGCGTGGTTTCGGTGTCACCGGCGATCAAAACACACTGGTACTTCTCGATGGCCGCCGCCTGAGCGAGTACGAACTTACTACCGCACGATGGTCTTCCATGCCGATCGAATCCATTGGCCGCATAGAAATCGTTCGTGGCAGCGGCGCTGTGCTCTATGGTGGTGGTGCCACCGGTGGTGTGATCAACGTAATCACGAAGGGACCGGATCGCGGCACCAAATCATTCAATGCCTACGCCGGCGGCGGCAGTTACAACACCCGGGATTTTCGTGTCGGGGGACAAATAGCGGGCGAGGGCGTCGGTCTCGACCTGAATGGCGGCCACTATACTTCGGACAATTACCGGGAAAACAATCGCGTTGACCAAGACAACTTTGTCGCCGACCTGCGCAACTTCGATCCTGCTCGCAGTCTGCATCTCAAACTCGGCTACGACAAGCAGGACCTGCGCTTGCCTGGTAATCGCACCGAGGCAGAGTTGGACACCGACCGCCGGGGTACAAGAACGCCTCAAGACTTTTCTAATCGTAGCGGAGGTTTCGCCAATCTATCCGGGGAATTCAGGTTGGGTGGTACGGAACTGGTGATCGATCTGGGTTACCGGGAGAAAAAAAACGATTTCCACGCGGCATTTTCCGGTTTGAGCCTGGATGGCAACACCAAAGTGGAAACATGGACCTTTTCGCCGCGACTAAAGATTCCATATTCCGCATTCGGCATGAATAACAGTGTCGTGTTCGGCGTTGATTGGGAAGATTGGGATTACACGTCCGTACGCACAAATCCGTCTTCAGCCACCGCGCAACAGCAGAATTCCGCTGTATATCTGCAAAATGTCTCGACTCTGATGCCGGGAACAACACTGTCCCTTGGCGGCAGGGCACAGAGGATCGAGTTCGACGCGAACGACTCCACTGTCCCGGCCGGCAGCGCATCAGGAGAACAGAACCGGAATCTGTCAGCTTACGAGATCGGTGCACGCCACCAGTTCAATGACGCGGCTGCGATCTACGGAAAATATGGATACAGCTTCCGCATTGCGACGCTGGACGAAGTCTATTCTCCCGGGCTTGGCGCTTTTTCTATACCGCCGTCGGTCAGCTTCGTTGAGCCGCAGACTTCGCACGACACGGAACTCGGCCTCGAGACGCAATTCGGTCCAGGCCGATATCGGATCGCTGTCTATCGTTCCGATCTCAAGAACGAGATCCATTTCGACCCCAACGCCTTTGCCAACGTCAATCTTCCGCCCACAAAACGCTCCGGCGTGGAACTGGAAGGAAAATGGACGCTCACCACGAGCGCGTTGCTGTTTGCGAACTACACCTACACCGAAGCGAAATTCCGTTCGGCCACCCTGGGAGGCACAGACGTTTCCGGCAATCGAATTCCGCTGGTACCGCGTCAAATGGCCAATGTTGGAATCGATTGGTCGATATGGGAACACACGCGGATGAATGCAGCCGCCAGTTATGTCGGAAGCCAACTTTACGATGGCGACGAATTGAACACCTTCGGAAGAGAAATTCCAGCCTATTGGACGGTCGATCTGGGTGTTTTTCACACCGTTGACGACTGGACCTTGGGAGTCTCTGTAAGAAATTTGTTCGACGAGAAGTATTACACCTATGCACTGGCAATTAGCCCCACCACCTTCGTTGCGTATCCGGCGCCCGAGCGTAATTTCCTGGTCTCGGTACAGTATCGTTTCGGCAAATAAGCGCTTAACGCTGCCCGCTCACGATGGCCCGACATACCCAGAACTTTTCGTTGCGGGCGCTAGCGGACGGTGTTTGTCCCCGGGGGCGGACTAGGCGTTTGCCCGGTCCCCTCCGATATGAGTAGATGCTTGCCGACCGGCGCGCCAGCGGGTACGCTCGCTGGTGATTTCCGACCGCTGGGCGGCGGCCGGGAACCAACAACAAGGAGGAGTTATGTCGGATCGCAGACTTCGTTTGACGGGTAGCTTTCTGATGGCGGCGCTGGCCACTGTTGCGCTGTGCGCCTCGCCAGCCATCGCCCGGATGGAAAAAATCGGCAAGGGGGAAGGTGTCGTGGACATCGTCGCATGGCCTGGTTACATCGAGCGCGGCGACACCGACAAGAGCTTCGACTGGGTCACCGATTTCGAGAAGAAAACCGGTTGCAAGGTTCGGGTCAAGACCGCCGGCACTTCGGACGAAATGGTGGCGTTGATGAACGAAGGCGGTTTCGATCTGGTGACCGCTTCAGGGGACGCCAGCATCCGCCTGATTTCGGGTAAGCGGGTGCAGGAGGTCAACGTCAGCCTCATCCCCGGCTACAACAACATCGACACGCGGCTGCAAAAGGCGCCGTGGCACCATGTCGGCGGCAAGCACTACGGCGTGCCCTACCAGTGGGGCTATAACGTGCTGGCTTACAACACCAAGGCGTTCAAGAAGCCGCCGCAAAGCTGGGAAGTCGTGTTCAAGGAAATGAAGCTGGACGACGGCAAGTCGAACAAGGGGCGGGTGCAGGCCTTCGACGGCCCAATCTACATTGCCGATGCGGCGCTCTATCTGATGCACAGCAATCCTTCGCTCGGCATCAAGAATCCCTACGAACTCGATGAAAACCAGTACAAGGCGGCGCTAGCGCTGCTGCGCGAACAACGCAAGCTGGTGTCGCGCTACTGGCACGACGCCATGGTGCAGATCGACGACTTCAAGAACGAAGGCGTCGTCGCGTCTTCCTCATGGGGCTTCCAGGTCAACCTGTTGCAGTCCGAGAAGAAGCCGATTGCCAGCGTGGTTCCCAGGGAAGGGGCGACCGGGTGGGCCGATACCACCATGATGCACGCGGATGCGCCGCACCCGAACTGCGCATACATGTGGATGGAGCATTCCGTCAACAAAAAGCTGCAGGGTGACCTAGCGGCCTGGTTCGGTTCGGTGCCGGTAGTACCCGAGGCCTGTAAGGGCAACCCGCTGCTCGGCGAAAAGGGCTGCGAGACCAACGGCATCAAGGAATTCGACCGCATCTGGTTCTGGCGCACCCCGATTGCCAACTGCGGCGCGGGGCGCACCTGCGTACCCTACTACCGCTGGGTGACGGATTACATTGCCGTCCTGGGCGGTCGCTAAGGCAGTGCCGTTGCAAATGCTCACGACTCACTGAAGAGTCCTACTCCTTAGGATCCAAAAGAACGGGCCGCGCTTTGCGGCCTGTTCTTTGTGTGGCATCTTCCACGCATGACAAGGCCATCCGGAATCGCCGTCAGATTCGGCGGCGTATCGCGCCACTTCGGCGAGGTGCGCGCGGTGGACGGCGTCAGCTTCGAAGTCCAGGACGGAGAATTCTTCTCCATGCTCGGCCCCTCTGGCTCGGGCAAGACCACCTGCCTGCGGCTGATCGCCGGATTCGAGCAGCCGGACGCCGGAAATATCGTGATTCACGGCGTCAATGTCGAGGGCGTGCCGCCTTACCAGCGTGACGTCAACACGGTATTCCAGGATTACGCGCTGTTTCCGCACATGACCGTGTCGGAGAACGTCGAGTACGGGTTGATGATCCGCAGGGTGGCGGCGGCTGAGCGGCGCCGGCGCTCGCAGGAGATGCTCGAGCTGGTAAAGCTCGAGGCCATGGGTGCCCGCAAGCCCAATCAGCTCTCCGGCGGACAGCGCCAGCGCGTGGCGCTCGCTCGCGCGCTGATCAACCGGCCGAGCGTGCTGCTGCTGGACGAGCCGCTGGGTGCTCTCGATCTCAAACTGCGCGAACAGATGCAGGAGGAACTCAAGGCGCTCCAGCGCCAGGTCGGCGTCACCTTCATCTATGTCACCCACGACCAGGGCGAGGCCCTGGCGATGAGTGACCGGCTGGCGGTGTTCAACCACGGCCGCATCGAACAGATCGGCACACCGGCGGAGATATATGAACATCCGGCGACTGCATTCGTCGCTGGCTTCGTCGGCGTATCCAATGTCTGCACCGGCGAGCTGGCTCGCCGGCTCACCGGATCGGCGCAAGCCTTCGCAATTCGCCCCGAGAAAATCACCATGACGCCGGTGTCCGGCCCGGTTCCCGAAGGCTGGCTCTCCGTCACCGGCCGCATCCGCGCCGTGACCTACCACGGCGCTACCACCCGCTACGCGGTCGCGCTCGATGGCGGCGGCGAACTGGCGGTGATGCGCCAGAATGCCGGCGACGGCGGACACGCTGCGCCACCGGGTAAGGCCGTCAGCCTCGCCTGGCCGCGCCATCTCAACCAGCCGCTTGCCGGGGGCGCATGAACGCGGTTTACGGCCAGCCATCCTTGACGTCGCGGGTCTCCACCGCGCTCTACCTGCACCCGAAACTGCTGCTGACGCTGCTGCTGGCCCCGCCGCTGCTCTGGCTGGGCGTCATCTACCTCGGATCGCTTTTCGCGCTGCTGCTGCAGAGTTTCTTCTACATCCACGAATTCTCCGGCAACATCGTTCGCGAATTCTCGCTCGCTACATACGAGCAATTGTTCACCCGCGCCAACGCCGACATCTTCATCCGCACCACCGTCATGGCCACGGCCGTCACCATCGCCGCCGCACTGATTGCTTTCCCGGTCTCCTATTACATGGTGCGCTATGCCTCGATGAAGATGAAGGCGGCGTTGTACCTTGCCGTGATGCTGCCCCTTTGGTCGAGTTACCTGGTGCGCGTTTACGCGTGGAAGCTGATTCTGGCTAAGGAAGGCATCGTCACCTGGTTTGTCGAGCAGGTGCATCTGACCTGGCTGCTCGACGCGGTGCTGGCGATCCCGGTGATCGGCGGCCCATCGCTGTCGATCTCCTACATCGGCAGCTTCCTGGTGTTCCTGTACATCTGGTTGCCGTTCATGATCCTGCCGGTCGTGGCGGCGCTGGAGCGCGTGCCGGCTTCGCTCACCGAAGCTTCTGCCGACCTCGGCGCGACGCCAAAGCAGACCTTCCGCAAGGTGATACTGCCGCTGGCGTTTCCGGGCGTGGTGGCGGGCTCGATCTTCACTTTTTCGCTGACGCTCGGCGACTACATCATCCCGGGCATCATCGGCAACTCGCGCCCGTTCATCGGCCAGGCGGTGTACCAGTTGCAGGGCACCGCTGGCAATATTCCGCTCGCCGCGGCGTTCACCATCGTGCCCATCGTGATCATGGCGATCTATCTCACGATCGCGAGACGGCTGGGAGCTTTCGATGCCCTCTGAAGCCAGGGGACCGGTGCGCCACGGAGCCAAAGCGGGACTGTCGCTCAAGGCCGGCGCGCTCCTCGGCGTGGCGTTCCTGCACGTGCCGCTGGCATTCATCATTCTTTACGCCTTCAGCATCGAGGACAAAAGCTTCGTCTTCCCGTTACCGGGAGTCACCGTAAAGTGGTTCGCGGTGGCCTGGGACCGCACGGACATCCGTTCCGCGCTGTCGCTTTCGCTGCAGGTTGCCGTGTTCTCGACGCTGGCGGCGATGCTGCTCGGCACGCTGGCCGCGGCTGCGGTGTGGCGCTCGAAATTCTTCGGCCGCGAGGCGATTTCTCTGTTGCTGATCCTGCCGATCGCGTTGCCGGGGATCATCACCGGCATCAGTCTGCGCTCGGCGTTCAACCTGGCGGAGATTCCCTTCAGCTTCTGGACCATCGTCATCGGCCACGCCACGTTCTGTATCGTGGTGGTTTACAACAACGTGCTGGCGCGCTTCCGGCGCTCTTCGCCGGCACTGATCGAAGCCTCGATGGACCTCGGTGCAAACGGCTTCCAGACCTTCCGATATGTGGTGTTGCCGAACATCGCCACCGCGTTGATGGCCGGTGGCATGCTCGCTTTCGCGCTGTCTTTCGATGAAGTCATCGTCACCACTTTCACCGCCGGACAACAGACCACGCTGCCGATCTGGATGCTCTCCGAGCTGGTGCGCCCGCGCCAGCGGCCGGTCACCAACGTGGTCGCGGTGTTCGTCATCGCAGTGACCTTCATCCCGATCCTGCTGGCGTTTTATCTCACCCGCGACACCCACGAAGTGGCGGGCAGCGGCAAATGACAAGGAGGTATTCCATGCAAACCAAGCTGCTCATTGACGGACAACTGGTCGCCGGGGCCGGCGCCGAAGTCGAAGTCCTCAACCCGGCCACCGGTGAAGCGATCACGAAGATCCGCGAAGCCTCGCCGGACCAGGTCAGCCAGGCGGTGGAGGCTGCCGGCAGGGCATTCAGGAGCTGGGGCAACACCACGCCGCAGGAGCGTTCGCTGCTGCTGCTGAAGCTTGCCGATCGCATCGAGCAGGACGCCAAGAGCTACGCCGACCTCGAGTCGCTCAACTGCGGCAAGCCCAGGGCGCGCGCACTCGGCGACGAGATGCCGGCGATCGTGGACTGTTTCCGCTTTTTCGCCGGCGCGGCGCGCTGTCTGCACGGCAGCGCCACCGACGAGTATCTCGCCAACCACACCAGCATGATCCGCCGCGACCCGGTCGGCGTGGTGGCGCAGATCACGCCGTGGAACTACCCGCTTATGATGGCGGCGTGGAAGATCGCGCCGGCGCTGGCGGCCGGCAATACCGTGGTACTCAAGCCCTCGGAGATGACGCCGCTCACGACGCTCAAACTCGGCGAGCTGCTCGCCGAAATCTTCCCGAAAGGTGTAATCAACATTGTCAACGGCCGCGGCGATACGGTCGGTTCACCGCTGATCAACCACGCCGCCGTGCGCATGATCTCGGTGACCGGAAGCATCGCCACCGGGCGCAAGGTGCTTCAGGCGGCGCAGGGTACGCTCAAGCGCACCCATCTCGAACTCGGCGGCAAGGCGCCGGTGATCGTGTTCGACGACGCCGATCTCGAAGCGGTGGTCGGCGGGCTGCGCACCTTCGGCTACTACAATGCCGGGCAGGACTGCACCGCCGCGTGCCGTATCTACGCCGGCGCGAAAATCTACGACAAGCTGGTCGCCGATCTCGGCGCGGCAGTCAGAACCATCAAGTACGGCCAGCCCGACAAGGACGATTCCGAAATTGGGCCGCTGATCAGTGCCGGGCAGCGCGAGCGCGTGGCCGGCTTCGTCGAGCGCGCAATCGCCACCCGGCACATGGAAGTGGTCGCCGGCGGCGCGGTTGCGGCGGGCAAGGGCTTTTTCTATCAACCCACCGTGGTGGCGGGTGCGCTGCAGGACGACGAGATCGTGCGCAAGGAAGTGTTCGGCCCGGTGGTGTCGGTGACCCGCTTCAAGGATGCCGGCGAGGCCATCGCCTGGGCCAACGACTCGGATTACGGCCTCGCCTCGTCGGTGTGGACCCGGGATATTAGCCAGGCGATGAAAGTGGCGAGCCGGCTTGAGTACGGTTGCACCTGGATCAACACCCACTTCATGCTCGTGAACGAAATGCCCCATGGCGGGATGAAGATGTCCGGCTACGGCAAGGACATGTCCATGTACGGGCTGGAGGACTACACCATCACCCGGCACGTGATGGTGAACTTCGGATGATCGCCTGGCGAAACCTTCCCAATGCCTGGAAGTTCAAAACCGAAAATCTCACCACGAAGAGGCGAAGAACACGAAGGAACACAAAGAAGGCGACTGATTTGCTCTGCTCCGTCATATTTAGCTGCGCTTTGACTGTGAGGTTAGCGCGCGTCGAAACTGGCGGCATTCTGAAGCTGGGTTTTCTTCGTGTCCTTCGTGTCTTCGTGGTGAGCCTGTCGGTGTTGGGGTTTCCTCTATGCTAATGTGTGCTTATGACCAGCATCCAGCTCTATTTCCGCCTGCTCCAGTACGTAAAGCCGTACTGGGGAGTGTTCGCGCTCTCGATACTCGGCATGCTGATCTCCGCGGCGACCGAGGTGGCGCTGCCGGTCGCGGTGAAGCCCTTCCTCGACGGCACCTTTGTTGACAAGGACCCGTTCCTGATCAAGTGGGTGCCGGTGGCGCTGGTGTTGATCTTCATCGTCCGCGGCGTTGGCACCTACATCGGCACCTATGCCAGCACCTGGGTCGGCAACAAAGTGGTAATGGACCTGCGCGACATCATGTTCCGCCGCATGCTGGCACTGCCGCTCGGCTATTTCCACGACAACACCACCGGCAATCTGATTTCCCGCTTTACCTTTGACGTTGGGCAAGTCACCGGCGCGGCGACCAACGTGGTTATGGTATTGGTCAAGGATTCGGTCACCATCGCCGGGCTGCTGGCTTACCTGCTCTACCTCGACTGGAAGCTCACGCTGCTTTCGTTGATCATGGTGCCGCCTATTGCGCTGGCGGTGCGCTATTTCAACATCCGGCTGCGCAACATGAGCCGCGCCACGCAGCAGGCGATGGGCGACATCACGCAGGTACTGCAGGAAACCGTCGAATGCAACAAGGTCGTGAAGATTTTCGGTGGGCAGGAGTACGAGGCGAAGCGCTTTGCCGAGACCAGCAACCGGCTGCGCGGTTTCAGCATGAAGCAGACCGCCGCGGCGGCGGCCAACGTGCCGATCGTGCAAGTGCTCGCCGCGCTGGCGGTGGCGGTAGTGGTGTACTACGCCACCATCCAGGCGCAGTCCGATTCGACCACGGTCGGCAGCTTCGTCTCTTTCCTCGCGGCAATGCTGATGTTGACCGCCCCGCTGAAACGGCTGACTGGCGTGGCCGAGAACCTGCAGCGCGGCCTGGCCGCCGCAGAAAGCGTGTTCGCGTTGCTGGACCAGGAGCCCGAAAGAGACGAGGGCACCGTGGAACTGGAGCACGCGCGCGGCGACATCCGATTCGAGAGAGTCACTTTCCGCTATCCGCGAGCAGAACAGCCGGCATTACTGGGTGTGACGGTGGCGATTCGACCTGGCGAAACTGTGGCGCTGGTCGGACCGTCCGGCGGTGGCAAAACCACGTTCGCCAATTTGGTGCCGCGCTTTTTTCATCCGGCCTCGGGCCGGATCACCATCGACGGCCACGACCTCGCGTCGCTGTCTCTCGCCAGCTTGCGGCGGAACATCGCGCTGGTCAGCCAGGAAGTGGCGCTGTTCAACGACACGGTCGCCGCCAACATCGCATACGGCCAGACTGCAGGCACCAGCCGCGAGGCGATCGAACGCGCGGCGCAAGCCGCACACGCGCTGGACTTCATCCGCGTCATGCCGCAAGGCTTCGATACGCTGATCGGGGAAAACGGCGTGCGGCTCTCCGGCGGCCAGCGCCAGCGGCTGGCAATCGCGCGCACCATCCTCAAGGACGCGCCGATCCTGATCCTCGACGAAGCGACCTCGGCGCTGGATTCGGAATCGGAGAAGCACGTGCAGGCCGCTCTCGAACAACTGATGCAGGGCCGCACCACCATCGTTATCGCCCACCGGCTTTCCACCATCGAAAAGGCCGATCGGATAGTGGTTCTGGAGAAGGGCGAGGTTGCCGAAGTCGGAACCCATGCCGAGCTGCTCGCCAGGGGCGGCATCTACACCCGGTTGTACAGTATCCAGTTCGCGCTCGGCAGCATTGCCATCTCCGAGTCGCCGTTGAGCGCGTCTGCATAATCCGCCGCGCCGGGATCGGTGAATCGGATGGTCAGGATTTCCTGATGACCTTCCGGTAGGCCGCTTCGATATTCAGCCCGATGCGATCGCGATATTGTCCGAGTGGATACTTCGACATGCCCTTTTCGTATTTCGCGGCGAGCCGATCCGGGATCCCTTTTTTCATTTCGTCCAGGCTGGCCCCGTCGGCGTGCGCCGACTTCACTGCGGCCACGAGATCGGCGAGATAGCCCCGGAAGAATTCCAGATGAGCCTTAGACGCGACTTCGCCGTGGCCGGGGATGATCTGCGAAAAGTCGAATTTTTCCAGCGCGTCCAGCGTCTGCACCCATTCCTCGGGGTAGCCGTCGTTCATGAACGGCATCCAGTCGATCACCGCGTCCCCGGTCACGACCACTTTTTCTTTGGGGAAGTGGATGAAGATGTCGCCGTCAGTGTGGCCGCGGCCCAGCAACAGGAGCTGGATTTCCCGGCCGCCCTCATTGAGCGTCACCGAGTTCGCCACCGTCCGGTTCGGCAGCGGCGGCTTCATCCGCTTCAGTTCCTCCAGATACGCCTCGGTCTGGCGCAGGTTTGCTTCGAGGCGGGCTTTTTGCCCGGAGTCCGCCGCCCGCAGAATGTCCGCCTTCAGCGCCTCGATTTCTTTCGGCACGTTCGCCAACTGTTTCTCGATGTACGGCAGACCGCCGCCCCCGGCATCGGGATCGGTCATGTTCTCCAGCGTGCGCTGCGAGGAAATGATCTCCAGGTTGGGATTGGCTTCGGCATAGACCTGATTGCCCTGCCAGTGATCCCAGTGGAAATGGGTGTTGATGATCTTGCGGATCGGCTGCCTGGTGATCGCCTGGATCTCCCGGTACAACGCATGCGCGGCGGAGGGTTTCGAGTGCGAGTCCACCACGATCACGCCGTCGTTGGTGACGATCACGGCGGCGTTGGAATTGACCTTGTAGCGGGGCGCGGCGATGGCTGCGTAGATGCCGTCGGCCACCGGCTTCAACTCGAAGAGTTCCTTGTCCGCCGTCCTGGCGTCGGCCGCAAAGGCGCAACAAGGGTCGAGATGCTGGAAAGTCTGGATGCCTGCAACCGCCACTCCGGCACGGGCCAGAAACTCGCGACGTGTCCAGGAAGAACTCATGGGCGCCTCCCCTTGTGTGTTGTCATGCGGCGAACAGTCATGATTGCCGCGTTCGCTTATTGTAGTCTCGGCATAACCAAAGAATCCTTGCCATTTCGTGGTGTCTCTTGAGACCGCTGAGCGGCGAGGGCAGAATTGAAACGACTCCCGGAGGCAGGATGCAACGACCCTTGATGATTCTCGCCGCGCTGCTGCTTCCGCCGGCCGTTTGCAGTGCGCAGCAAGGGGCTGCGCCGGAGGAGTACCCCACCGCGTGGGAAGTGCCGCCGGGGGATCCCGTCGAATACATGACCGCCGGCTATGCGAAGGTGCTGTGCTCGGCACTGTTCATTACCGGCCGCGATCTGGCAACGGCCGCCGACGAAGACGGGTTCTTCGTGTCGCCTCGTGCCGAGCGTCGCCTGGTTACGAAGATCGTCGTGGACCAGAAGGCGCGCGCCGTGCACCTGACGCTGCCCAGCGGGGTCACGCGCACCGCCAGGCTTTACCCCGACCAGGGATGCGTCACACTGCCGCGCCGCGCGGCCTCGGTGTTTTTCACCCCGGTGAAAATAACATCGTCGTTACCGGATCCGGCAACACAACCGTGGCCAATGGGAGACCGGCTTCGCGATACGCCGCTTCCGCGCGAGGTTGACGCGGCGAAAGTGGCTGCAAGTGTCGAAGCA
>DASYUW010000045.1:0-16275 GCA_036000845.1 Burkholderiales bacterium | reverse complement strand
ACGCACAAGCACGCGCATATTCGGCACGATGCATCCCGCTCCGGGGTCGCATCCAAGCACACAACGCTTGGAACCTGCTCCGCCCTGAGCGGGCGCTCAGCGTCGGCTCCTCCTGACGTAGGCCGGCTACACGGCGTCCTCGCCGTCTTGCCCTCGACCCGAATCGCCTCGGTCGCGCATGCGGGACCTATGCAGAGCTTCCCTAGGGGCGCGCGCCGCCGCCCAGAACCGGCGCAGGTTCGCCGGTAGAATGGCCGAAAAATATCGGAGGAGGTTGCAAGTGTCACGACCCCAATTCGGGCACATTCGGCGTGCGTGCGTCCGTTGTGCCGTAGCGCTGTTGCTTATTTTTGTTGTGGCCTGCGGCAAGGAACAGGCTTACCCGGCGCGGCCGGTCAACTTGATTGTTCCATTCCCCGCCGGCGGGTCTTCAGACCTGATCGCGCGCGTGGTCTCCGAGCGCGCCGGGCGTGCGTTGGGCCTGCAGATTGTCATCGAGAATCGTCCCGGTGCCGGCGGCAACATCGGCACCGAGGCGGCGGCACGGGCCGCGCCCGACGGCTACACGCTGATCCAGTGCACCATCGGCACCTGCGCGATCAACCTTGCCATCTACCATGATCTGCCCTACGACCTGGAACGCGATTTCGCGCCTATCGTGTTGTTCGGCTCGATCGCGAACGTGCTCACCGTGAACCCGGCGGTGAACGCGAACAGCGTCGCGGAACTGGTCGCGCTGGCCAAGGGGCAATCCGGCAAGCTGACGTTCGGCTCATCGGGCTACGGCTCCAGCCCGCACCTGTCCGGCGAGCTGTTCAAGCAGGCCGCCGGAATCGATATCCTCCACGTGCCTTATCGCGGCTCGGCGCCGGCGATCACCGATCTGCGTGGCGGACAGATCGACATGTTCTTCGACAACACTCCCTCCATCCTTCCGCACATCAAGGCGGGCGCTTTGCGCGCGCTTGCGATAACCGGCGCGCAACGTTCACCTCACCTCCCGGAAGTGCCGACGATGCAGGAGGCCGGCTTCTCAGATTTCGTCATTGCGCCGTGGTTCGGCGTGATGGCGCAAAAGAAAACCCCGGCGCGCATCATCGAGCGCTTGAACAAGGCCTTCAACGAAGCGCTGTCCGATCCTGTGGTCCTCAAGCAGTTCGCGGACATGGACGTGAAAGCGGGCGGCGGAACGCCCGAGGAGTTCCGCGCGCATATCCGCGCGGAAACAAAGCGCTGGGGCGAGCTGGTGCGCGCGCGCGGCATAAAGGCCGAAGAATTGAAATAAAAATGGAGCGGCGATGAAAATTACTGCAATCGAAACCCTGCGCCTGCCCGAACGCCCCAACCTGTTGCTGGCGCAAATCCAGACCGACCAGGGCCTGGTGGGCCTGGGAGAAACCTCGCGCGGCGCGCAGGCGGTGGAAGCACAACTTCACGAACTGGTTGCGCCCTACCTGCTGGGCAAGGATCCGCTGGAGATCCAGAAACACAGCAAACACCTGATGGGAAGCTATCTGGGCTTTGCCAGCAGCAGTACCGAGATCCGTGCCGCATCCGTAGTGGATGTCGCGCTCTGGGACATACTCGGCCAGGCGTTGAATCAGCCGATCCATACGCTGCTCGGCGGCATGACGCGTGATCGCATCCGCGTCTACAACACCTGCGCCGGCTACAACTACAACACCCGAAGCGTGGCGCGGCGTTCGCTGCGCGTGGGCGAGCCGGCGCCGAAGTCCGAAGGCCGCTACGACGACCAGGTCGCCTTCGTGCATCACGCCGACGAACTGGCGCAAAGCCTGCTCGAAGAAGGCTACACCGCGATGAAGATCTGGCCTTTCGATCCCTATGCCGAAGATAACGGCGGCGGCTTCATTGCAGAGCGCGATCTCGATACTGCGCTGGAACCCTGGCGCAAGATCCGCGAGGCCGTTGGCGACAGGATCGAGGTCATGGCGGAATTTCATTCACTGTGGAACCTGCAGCAGGCGAAGCAGATCGGCCGTGCGTTGGAACCGTACCGGCCGTACTGGTCGGAAGACCCGATCAGGATGTGCGACGTGGACACGCTCGCCGAGTACGCGCACTCGACCACGATACCGGTGTGCGCCAGCGAAACGCTAGGCGGCCTGTATCCGTTCCGCGACGTGCTCGCCAATCAGGCTGCTGACATCGTCATGCTCGACATCGGCTGGTGCGGGGGATTGACCGAAGCGCGCAAGATCGCCGCGCTCGCCGAAGCCTGGCAGCGCCCAGTGGCGCCGCATGACTGCAACGGTCCGGTGGTCTGGGTCGCCTCCATCCATTTCATGGCGCACATCCCGAACGCTCTGATCATGGAAGTGGTGCGCGCGTATTTCTCGACTTGGTACAAGGACATTCTCACCGAGCTGCCGCTGGTGAAAGACGGCTACGTTCATCCGCTGAACGGGCCGGGGCTGGGCACGCGGCTGCTTCCGGACTTGGTCAAGCGCCAGGGCGCCATCGTCAGGCGCAGCGGCGCCTGATCGCCGGGCCGCACGGAGTCCTAGCGCCGCGCGAACACTTCCCGAAGCTTGCGCAGCACCTCCGGACTGCCGACGCTGCGGCCGGTTAGCATCAGCGCAAAGTTGTCGGCGAGGATTTCCTCTGGGTGAATGATGTAGGTGGTGTTTCGGCCGACCTGCTCGGAAAATCCGGACACCTCGGAAGTCGCCAGAAGCACCGGCTCGCCGTCGCGCAGCACCGGCCTCATCCGGCCGGTCGCGTCAGCCGCTTCCAGAACCAGCAGTTTCAGCATCCAGTAGTCGACGATATCGCGCCCGATGGCCGGGTCGAACTTAGGCGATCGCGACAACAGCACCGGAACCGCGGGGACGCGCTGGCCGTCCGTAACGACCTCGATGAACGCATCGTTCACCGGGGCGTCGGGGTTGGTGATCCTGATTGGCGCCAATTGCGCCGGCAGAGTGATTTCCGGGCAGGGGCGAAAGCCGATGATGCGATAGGCGCGCGTGCGCAACGCGCGGTCGTGGCGGGACAACACGTGAAAGAGTTCGTGGGCAAGCAGGCCGGCAAGCTCCGCATCGGTGGCGCCCAAACTTCGCTGTGATAGCATGACCGCGTTGGCGCGGGTATGCGCCAGCCCCTCTTCCTCGTGCCCGGTGGTCCTCACCAGGAGCACGCGGGCAGGAAACGGTGCATTGAGCATCTCCAATTCCGCGGCCAGAGACGCGACGATCGCGCCGACGCGCGCTTTTTCCTCCGCCGTCCACGACAATACGTTGTCCATTGCGAAATCGAGGAACTCGCGCTCGGACACCGTGCGCGTGGTTTTCAGCCTCAGCATCCTGTCGAACGGCCCCATGCGCGAGACATAATCGTCCACTCTGCCAAGAATTTCCCTGCCCTGCTTCACCGAAGCGAACTCGACGACACTGTGCAATGCAATGCGAGTCTGCGCCTGTGGCGCACCGGTGGCTGCCAACAGCGCAGCCGTTAGCATGCCGGGTAGAACGATGGAGAAAACGCGGCCAAACATCGCCGCATCCTGCCACAGCGGACCGCGTCCGCTCAACGCCGAGCACGCCTGTCCCGGGGAACGGCGCTACAATCGCGTCGGGATGCACGCTGCCGGGTTCGGCGGGTAGCGCGCAAACGGCAACACGGCAAGAACTATCTGCCAACGCGATACTCTGACGCTCCGGACAACCCGACAATCTGAACTTCATGCGCTGGCTCGCAATCTGCCTCATCCTCCTGCTTACAACGCTTGCATCGATCGCGCCGGTATCGGCCGCGCCGGTGCAGCGCCCGCATATTGAAGCGGAACTCATCCCTGAGAAATCCAGTCTGCGCCCCGGGGAACCGGTGACCGTGGCGCTGCGACTGAAGATGGAGAAGCACTGGCACACCTACTGGAAGAATCCCGGCGATTCGGGCCTCCCCACCAGGATCGCCTGGGCATTGCCCCAGAGTTTCTCGGCCGGCCCGATCCAGTGGCCTGCGCCACGGCGCATCAATGTCGGGCCGCTCACCAACTTCGGTTACGAGGGCGAAATATTCCTGCTGACAGACATTCAGGTGCCTGCGGGACTTGCCGCCGGCACCGCCGTGCCGATCACCGCGAGGGCAGACTGGCTGGTGTGTGAGGAAATCTGCATCCCCGGAGACGCGACCTTCAGCTTCATGCTGCCGGTGAGCAACGAGCCTGCGGTGGCCGACCCGAAATGGGCAAAGCCAATCGAGCGCACACGCGAACAGTTGCCGCGTGAGTTGGAAGGCTGGAACCTCGATGCTTACCTGCGCGGCGACGATCTGGTTCTGCGGCTGTCGAGCGGGCAGGCACGGGTGGCACGCATTCACAACCTTACGCTCTTTCCCGAACAGGACGGCTGGATCGAAAACGCCTCCCCACAGCGGATGATCAGGACCGCGGGCGGCTATGAGTTGCGCGTTGCCTCCGCAGCCGCGATACGCTCGAAGTCCGGCCCGTTGACCGGCCTGATCGTCGCCGAACCCGGTCTCGCGCGGGGCGTTGCCGCCGCATTGGTGGAAGTGCCGGTCGAGTCTGCATCGGCGCTGGCTGACGAGATCCTCGAGCAGCCGGCCTTGAGCCCGTTTGCCGATCTCGGGTTGCTTGCTGCGCTCGGACTGGCGTTGCTCGGCGGCGTGATACTCAATCTGATGCCCTGCGTGTTCCCGGTGGTTTCGATCAAGGTGCTCAGCTTCGTCGAACAGGCACGCGGCAATCCGGCAAGGCTGCGTGCACACGGGCTGGCGTTTGCGGCAGGGGTGTTGGTGTCGTTCTGGGTGGTGGCGGGGATGCTGCTGGCGTTGCGCGCGCAGGGCGAGGCGCTGGGCTGGGGTTATCAACTGCAGTCGCCGCCGGTAGTGGCGGCGCTGGCGTTGCTGTTCTTTGTGCTGGCGCTCAACCTAAGCGGCTTGTTCCAGGTCGGGACGTCGTTACAGTCGCTTGCAGGAAAATTGCGACTGCGCAACGATTACGCGGACTCGGCGTTGTCCGGTCTGCTGGCGACGCTGGTTGCCACGCCGTGTACCGCGCCGTTCATGGGCGCGGCGCTCGGCTTTGCGCTGACGCAATCGGCGATCGAGGCGATGCTGGTGTTCTCCGCTCTCGCGCTGGGCATGTCCAGTCCCTACCTCCTGTTGTGCTTCTGGCCCGCCCTGATCCGGCGCATTCCGCGCCCCGGGCGCTGGATGGAGACGCTGAAGCAAGTGCTCGCCTTTCCGCTTTTTCTAACGGTGGTCTGGCTGGCGTGGGTGCTGGGAAAACAGGCGGGCGTGGATGCCGTAGCGCGTCTTTTCGCGGGACTCACACTGGTCGCGGCGGCACTGTGGATGGTCGGCCGCTGGGGCGGCTCCACCGAAACCGGCAAGCGCGCGGCAACGATCGTCGCGCTCGTGCTCGCGGTTGCGGGCTGCGTGTTCGCATGGCCCGGCAACAAGACCGCGGATGCCGTCGCGGAAGAAGTCAGCGGTCCGTGGAAGCCATGGTCCCCGGAGGTGCTGGCCTCGGCACGGGCCGAAGGACACGCGGTTTTCGTCGACTTCACCGCGGCCTGGTGCGTAACCTGCCAGGTGAACAAACGCCTGGTACTGGAATCAGACGCCTTGCGCGCCCGCTTCGAGGAACGCAACGTGGTGCGGCTGCGTGCGGACTGGACCAACCAGGATGCGCAGATCACCGCTGCGCTGCGCGACCTCGGACGCATAGGCGTGCCGGTGTATGCGGTCTACGCGGCGGGCAGCAAGGGGGCGCCGACCTTGCTGCCGGAATTGCTCACCCAGGAACGCGTGCTGCGCGCCATTGACGAAGCGGCGCCCCCTTCGTAATGTTTATTGGTTGTTGCGGATCGATGACAGGAGGAAACATGAACAAGCTCGTTGCTACGTCGTTGGCAGTGTCGTTGGCCGTGCTGGTCTCTGCGGCGCAGGCGGCGGTCGCGCCCGGCCAGGCTGCGCCGGAATTCAGCCTGGTGGATATCAACGGCAAGGTGCAAAACCTCTCCGGCTATCGCGGCAAATATGTGGTGCTGGAGTGGTTCAACTCCGAGTGCCCGTTTGTGCAGAAGCACTACGAAAGCGGAAACATGCAGGCGCTGCAGGTCAGGTACACGCAGAAGGGCGTGGTATGGCTGGGAATCAATTCAACCAGCCCCAGGCATAGCAATTACCGCGACCCGGCGCGTTCGCAGGCGATCCTCAAAGAGTGGAAGTCGGCGCCCACTGCGTTCGTGCTCGATCCCGACGGCAGGGTCGGCAAACAGTACGGTGCCCGCACCACGCCGCATATGTACGTGATCGACCCGAAAGGTACGCTGGTCTACGTAGGCGGGATCGACGACAAGCCCTCAACCAGCCAACGCGACATCCCCACCGCAAGAAACCTTGTCGCGGCGGCGCTCGACGAGTCACTCAGCGGCAAGCCGGTCGGCACGCCCAGCGCCATGCCCTACGGTTGTTCGGTGAAGTACGACAACTGACGATTCGCAAAAACAGAATCAAAGACCTCCCCAAGAAGACATGAAGGACACGAAGAAGTAAAAAGTCGCAAAAACTGAGCCGAGAATCTCACCGCCGAGCCGCCCGTAAAACAGCCCATCAAATTAGGTGTTTCCCTCGGTACGTAATGATTTGCTGTATGGTTTCCTCGTGTTTCTTCGTGCTCTTTGTGGCTTCGTGGTGAGATCTTTGGTCTTGACTCTACCGCTATCCCGAAATGGGCAACGTAATTAGCGTAGCGACCGCAGCGCCGCCAATGCGCGGCCGCGCTTCGATCGAAAGCAATGCGCGGTCCACCGCCTGCGCCAACGTCACGCCCCGGCTGCGCAAGGTCAGCGCCTTGCCGGGGCGCAGAAAGTCATCGCGCAGTACACCCTCCTGCGTTACCCACACGGTTCCGCTGCGGCAGACGATGCGCACGCCGGCTGCGCTTTTCAGGCGCAGCAACTGAGCTGGCTCGAGTTCGATGGCCGCGTTTTCGATTTCCACTTTCATGGCGGCCATCTTAGGGCCCAGGCGTAGGCCATAACAGATTCAGAACGGTGAAATTGTGTACATAACAGTTTGCCGAACTGAAAACTGTTATGGTCAAATGTACCGGCGGCTGTGCCTGTTCGCCCGCGCTGCCCGCCCTTAGAGTGCGCGCCATGACCGAGGAAATCGTCCTTTACGAAACCGTCGCCGACTCGATCACGGGAATGATCTCTGCGGGCACGCTGCGGCCGGGCGAGCGCGTGCCTTCGGTGCGGCGCCTGTCGACCCAGCGCCGCGTCTCGATCGCCACGGTCCTGCGAGCTTACGAAGTGCTCGAAAACCGCGGGCTGATCGAGGCGCGGCCGAACGCCGGCTACTATGTCCGCCATCGCATGCCGGTTGCGGATGAGCCTTCGATTTCGAACCCTCCGGTCGCGCCGCGACTGGTGGGGATCAGCGCTCTCGTGCAGGAAGTTCTCGATTCACGCCGCCCGGACGTGGTGTCCTTCGGCGCCGCCTGTCCCGGCCCAGATCACATGCCAACCGCCAAATTGCAGCGGACGATCTCGTCGATCGCGCGTCGCAAGCCACTGTCGCTGACGCAATACGTGCTGCCGCCGGGCAACGAGGAACTGCGCCGCCAGATCGCGCGCAAATCGCTGGACTTCGGTTGCAGCCTTGCGGCCAAGGACATCATCGTGACCCACGGCTGCATGGAAGCCCTGAATCTCTGTGTGCGCGCAGTGGCAAAACCGGGCGATACGATCGCGCTGGAATCGCCGACCTATTTCGGCCTGTTGCAGATTCTCGAGAGCATGGGCGTCAAAGCGCTGGAGATTCCCACCCATCCGCGCGAAGGCATCTCGCTCGAGGCGCTCGAGTTCGCGCTCGATCGCTCCAGGATCGCGGCAGTGATAGCCATGCCGAATGCGCAGAACCCGCTAGGTTTCACCATGTCCGACGACAACAAGAGGCGCCTGGTGAAAATGCTGGACAAACGCGGCGTGCCGCTGATCGAGGACGACGTGTATGGCGACCTCTACTACGGAGACGACAGGCCGTTGCCGGCCAAGGCTTTCGATCGCACCGGCAACGTAATGCTGTGTTCGTCGTTCACCAAAACCGTTGCGCCCGGGTTTCGCCTGGGGTGGGTGTCACCGGGTCGCTGGCATGCACAAGTGCAGATGGCGAAATTCATTAATTCCGTCGGCAGCCCCGAAGTGCTGCAACTCGTTGTGGCGGATTTTCTCGCCAGCGGCGGATATGACCGCCAGTTGCGACATCTGCGGCGCGTATTCCGCGACCAGGTGTCGCACATCTCCACGGCAATCACCGAGCATTTCCCGGCAGGCACGCGCATTACCCGGCCCGCGGGCGGCTACATCCTCTGGGTGGAACTGCCGGAAGGCTGCGACTCGGAGGAATTGTTCCGGCAGGCCATCCGGAACAACATTTCGTTCGGCCCCGGCGTTCTGTTTTCTGCCACCGACCGCTATCGCAACTGCATCCGTATGGGTTGCGCCGAACCCTGGTCGCCCCGCGTCGAACAGGCGATCGTCAAGCTCGGCGGACTGGCACAGCGGCAACTTTGAGGCTGGAGCCGGCGCGGCGACAACTTCCTCACCTGCGGCAAATGCCGCAAGCACGTCTCTTCACCACTTGCGCGCCGGATCGCATTCGCGACTGTCGCCCGATGACGACAGTATTCTTTTTTTCGACGGAATGACACAATACCTGCGGGTGTTCAGCCGGGGCGCGCTGCGCCCCACCGGAACTTGCGGTTCGCTGAGCAGTCTCGATTGGTGGCGGGACCTGCCTGCGCTTTTTGTTGCACTACACGACAAGGAGATCGAATGAAGAAAATCATCATGGCTTTCGCGATGGCTACGGCGCTGTATTCGGCCGGGGCGATGGCGCAAGGTACTCAGGGTCTGTGGTTCGGCGGCAAGGCCGGCTTCCAGAAGCCGCACGGCTCCGATAACGACGCCGGATTCGGTGTCGGCGCGATGCTAGGCAAACCGATCCAGGGCAACCTCTCCTGGGAAGCGGAGCTGATGCTCGGCGTTGTTGACGGTGAGGTGGGCAACAACCGCGACTGGACGATCAATTCGGTCGCCGGCTACGTGGTGTATCGCAGCCAGGGCGACGTCCACGTCAAAGCCAAGCTTGGCGTTTCCATGTGGGACGACGACATCGACGACGATACGAACCTGACTGCCGGCATCGGCCTCGGCTTCCGGATGGGGCGAGGCATTCTCGACGTCGAGTACACCCAGATCAACCCGCTCACCGACTACATCACGGTCGGCTATATTCTGCCGTTCTGATTTTCGCAGCACCTCGAAGCAAAAGAAAAAGCCCGCGCGCCGAAAGGCACGCGGGCTTTTGTTTCTTGCTGCGCCGGAACCGGAAAATCAGGTCAGTGTGCCGCCGCGGGTCTCGACATATACCGCGTACAGCGAGGTGCTGCCCGCCATGAACAGGCGATTGCGTTTGCTGCCGCCGAAGCACAGGTTGCCGATGATTTCCGGCATACGGATCTGACCGATGCGTGTTCCGTCAGGTGCAAAGACATGCACGCCATCGTAACCGTCGCCCACCCAGCCCATCGCAGCCCAGACGTTGCCGTCCTCGTCGCAGCGGATGCCGTCGGCGAAACCGATCTTGCCGTCCATTTCCATGCTGGCGAACACCTTGCCGTTCCTGAGCTTCTTGCTGCTGTCGACGTCGTACACCCAGATCACGCTCTTCGCGTTCGGATAGTGCGAAAGCCCGGTGTCCGCGATGTACACTTTCTTGAAGTCGGGCGAGAAACATAACCCGTTGGGCTTGAACGGGTCGTCGGTCACCTTCTCCACCTTGCCCGGAGCGTCGATGCGGTAAACCGCTTCCTTCTGGATCGGCTGCGGGCTGCCGGTGTTGAGCCGCTCGCCTTCGTAGTTCATCAGGCCGCCATAACCGGGATCGGTGAAGAAATACCAGCCGTCCGGATGCGCTGCCCCGTCGTTCGGTGCGTTCAGGCCTTTGCCGCCCGCCTTGTCGGCAAGTACCGTGTAGCTGCCGTCGAGTTCGTAACGCCCCACGCGCCGGGTGCCGTGCTCGAAGGAGATCTGGCGGCCCTGGTAGTCGAAGGTGTTGCCGTTGGAGTTGCCGGCCGGATAGTGGAAATTGCGGCCCACGTGGCCGTCTTCCTCACACCAGCGCAACTGCTCGTTGTTGGGAATGTCGCTCCACACCAGGTAGCGCCCTACCCCGCTCCAGGCGCAGCCCTCGGCCCACATGGTGCCGCGATACAGGCGCACGATCGGTGTATTGCCGAGCTTGTACTTGAAGCGCTTGTCCAGCGGGATCACATCCGGGTTCGGATAGCGTGCGAGCGGGCCGTCCGCATCGTACTTATCGATAAAATTGCGGGCGAACGCCTGTGGGGCCATCGCGGTGATCGCGGCAATTCCGGACACCTTGGCCAGGAAACTGCGGCGGGTGGTCTCATCGACCTTTTTCTCGACCGGCTTGGCCTTGTCGATAAACTCCAGTTCTCTTGATTCTTCCATTTTGGTATTACCTCCTCGTTATGTTGGTTTTTATCCCCCTGCAAAGACTTGCGCCTCGCGAAGGTCCTGGTGCGCGGCCTTCTTACCCTTTTCCCAGGCGGCCGGGGCTCCGCCGCACTCTGTTGTCGTAACCGACTCCAAGACCTTATTCTTCCGTTCGCGGCTTGGCAAGCGGTCTCATTCCGGGACCGCTGCCGTGCCGCACAAACCTGGACTAAGATGCATCCATTATCCGCGCCGAGGCACGATGAAGTTCATCAATCAACTATTGTCCCAACACATTGCGCGTTATCCGCGTATGCAACTCGACGACATCTACAAGCTGCTGCACCAGGCTGCGCTCGGCCCCGGCCATGCGGTGAAGGACGCAGCCGCCGCCCGTGCATGGCTGGAAAAGGAAGCTGCCGAGCTCGGCCCCGGACCGGCCGAAACCGAAAAGGACATCATCTCCCCCGACGGCAGGCTGGCGCGAGTGCACCTGCGTTCCTGGGTGACCGCTGGAAGAAGTCTCGATGACCTGAACCGTGCATTCGTCGAGACCGCGAACAGCTATCCGCCTTCGCGGGAAAGGCTCGAGAAATTCTGTGGTTGCCTTGGCGACCTCGCCGCTGCCGGAGGTATCCCGTTCGCGCAGCAAGAGGTGGTGGCATACTTCGATCGCATCGCCCAGGGCAGCTACCCCGTGGTGCACCATTCCAAGACCTACACCGATGCCTACAAGCCCGCCTACCGCGTCGTCGCCATCGACTATATGAAGTTAACTTGAAAATCGTAACGCTCACCACGAAGACACGAAGAACACGAAGGGACACGAAGACAAGCAACGCAAGAACTGCTCGAAACGCATCCTCTTTAGCAGTGAATCGATGGGGGCAGGCATCAAAATGGCGGCCACTCGGTGCAATCGAGTGATCACTCATCCAACCAGACTACACGTAATACCGAATGGTTCTCTTCGTGTTTCTTCGTGTTCTTCGTGTCTTCGTGGTAAGACTTGGGTTTTGCAGTTTTCAGGGAGAAAAACAATGAGTGGCCTGCGCATTTCCGAGATCCGCGCATTCCCGACTTCATTTCCGGTCGATCCGAAAGACAGCGTTACGCTGGGGATCGGCCGCGCGGTGAAGCGCGACGCGGTCATCGTGAAAGTGGAAACGGAAGGCGGCGTGACCGGCTGGGGCGAAGCGCACCACGGGCGCTGTCCGGGCGCGGTGGCGCATCTGGTCAATACCACGCTCAGGCAACTGGTCATCGGCCAGGACGCGAACGACACGACCGGCATATGGAAGAAGGTATATGACAAGCAGCTTGCCAGCCACGGCATGGGTGCGGGTGCCTGCCTCGCGCTCTCGGGCATCGACATGGCACTGTGGGACATCCGCGGCAAGGCACTGAAGATCCCGCTGTACAAACTTCTCGGCGGCCGCGCGCGCCCGATTCCGGCCTACGCCGGCGGCGTCTCGCTCGGATACCAGGAGCCGAAGGCCCTCGTCGACGAGGCCCGGCCTCACGTTCAGGCCGGCTACAAGGCGGTGAAGCTGCGCATTGGCGACACGGTGGCGCGCGACGTCGAGCGCATCGCCGCCGTGCGCGCGGCATTCGGCGACGAGCTGGCCATCCTCACCGATGCCAACACCGGTTATGACGTGGCGGACGTTCGCGCCGTCATGCCCGCCCTCGACGAACATGACGTCGGCTGGCTGGAAGAGCCCTTCCCGGCCCATGACTACCTGTCGTACCGGGAGGCGGCACGCTATGGCCGCACGCCGCTCGCCGCGGGCGAGAACCACTACACCCGCTTCGAGTTCAACCGGGTCATCGAGGACGGCGCCATCACCATACTGCAGCCGGACCTGTCGAAGACCGGCGGCATCACCGAGGCACTGCGCATCGCCGCGCTGGCATCGAGCTGGAAGCTACCGATCCATCCGCACACATCCATGAGCGGAATCAACATGGCGGCCACCATCCACTTCCTAGCTGCTATCGAAAACGGCGGCTTCTTCGAAGCCGACATCTCGAAGAACAATCTGTTCCGCGACAAGCTGGTCTCCACGTCTTACCGGATCGACAAGGACGGCAACGTGGCGCCGCTGGAGGCGCCGGGCATCGGCGTCGAAGTGGACGAGGGGTTCCTGAAAGCGCACCCGGTGATCGAAGGTCCGAGCTATGTGTGAGCTTCAGCCCATGTAGTGGAGCAGCGCACCGGCGAGGGCGCATAGGGCGACCACCAGCCAAGGGGCAATCCGGCCGACGACAAGCAGCGCGAACGCCGCCAGTGCTAATCCGAAGTCGCCACTGGAGTGAATCGAGCTTACCCAAACCGGATCGTAAAGCGCCGCGAACAGCAGGCCTACTACGCCGGCGTTCACACCGGCCAACGCTGACTGGGCGGCTGCACTGCGGCGCAATTGTTGCCAGAAAGGCAACGCTCCCACAACCAGCAGTATTGCAGGCAGAAAGATCGCCACCAGGCATAGAGCGGCGCCGAGCCAGTCGTTCGGCGCCGGTTGCATCGCTGCGCCAAGATAGGCGGCAAAAGTGAACAATGGTCCGGGCACCGCCTGCGCGGCGCCATAGCCGGCAAGAAAAGCATCATTGGTGACCCATCCCCGCGGCACTACTTCCGCCTGCAGCAACGGCAGCACCACATGACCGCCGCCGAACACGAGTGCACCCGACCGGTAGAAACTGTCGAACATCTGCAGCCATGCTGTTTGAGATATCTTCGCCGCTGCAGGTAGCACTGCCAGAAGGACGAAAAACAGAACCCACGCGACGATCCCGGTGCGCCTGCTCACTGGAAAGCGCACGGCATCCGATTGAGCGACTGTAGCGGAGGGCAGCAAGCACCAGCCTGCCAGCGCTGCGGCTGCAATCACGGCGAGCTGACCGCTTGAGCCTGGCAACGCCAGCGTGCCCAACGCCGCGAGCACCGCAATGGACGTGTGCGCGCGACCGCGCAGCAGGTTTTGCGACATTGCCCATACCGCCTGCGCGACCACCGAGACCGTCACCACTTTGAGCCCATGCAGCCAGCCGGAACCGAGTCCATTGCCGAAGGCCAAAACACCATAGGCGAACAGGACCAGAGCCGCCGCCGAAGGCAACGTGAAGCCGAGCCAAGCAGCAGCGCCCCCGAGCAGGCCACGCCGCGCAATTCCCACCGCGACGCCCACCTGGCTGCTCGCAGGACCCGGCAGAAACTGGCACAACGCCACCAGGTCCGCGTAGGTCTTCTCATCCAGCCATTTGCGTCGGGCAACGAACTCCTCGCGGAAATAGCCGAGATGGGCAATCGGGCCGCCAAAAGAAGTCAGACCGAGCTTGAGAAAGGCGCCGAAAACCTCGACCAGGGCTGGCGACCCGGTGCGCCGGGAAACCGGATCGACTGTCATGGTCAATTCACTGGAAACGCAAAACACTCTCCGGCGCGTGTGTGGCCGACATGAATATCTTCCAGCCCTCGTTGGTCTTGTACAACCCATAGGTCACGCCGAGACGCTCGAACACTGTCCCGTCCGCCCGGTACCGCACGGTGATACCGCCGGCAATCGCGGTCTGTTCGTCAAGCAAGCGAACGTTCAGTTCCTCCCAGGTACTGCGCGCGTAACCTCGATCCACCAGTCCTTGCAAGAAACCATTGAAGAACGAAATCTGATCCGCGCGACTAGGCCGCACATGCGGTCCCGCACGGCCGACCCGCACGGCGGGCTCGTAATAGAAGGAAGCAATGGCATCGGCATCGTGCCGGCTCCACGCCGACTCGTACGCCTGTAGCGTGCCCGCGACCTCGGCCTCGCTGCTCATCTCGCTTGCGATAAGGTGATGCGAAGCCGCGATCGAAGCGATTAACACAAGAAGTATCCTGCGCATGATGATTCCTTTCATATCGCGCATCCTTCGGCACAGGCGGTGTAGTATTCTTCGCGGGTCGCGTGTTACCGCGCGATATTACATCGGAAAATCAACTTCATGGGATTCAGCGTCAAGCTCGAGCGATATGACTCGACCACGGTCATCACGCTCAACCGCCCTGAGGTTCTCAATGCGCTTGACATGGCGATGCGTGAAACATTGATCACGCTGCTGACCGAACTGAACAGGGACGATGCCGTGCGCGCCATCGTGCTCACCGGCGCGGGCAATCGCGCCTTCTGTTCCGGACAGGATCTGGACGAGATCAGCCGATACACCGAAAGCGACATCGACTCGTGGCTCACCCGCCAGCACGCGATGTACGCAGCGGTGCGCGACCTGGACAAGCCCTGCATCGTCGCGTTCAACGGTGTGGCCGCCGGAGCGGGTTTCCAGATCGCGCTGTGTGCCGACCTGCGCATCGGCTACCCGGATATGAAGCTCGGCCAGCCGGAGATCAAGGCGGGCCTGGCCAGCATCGTCGGTTCCTACCTGATGACCATGCACCTGGGGCTTTCGAAGAACATCGAACTTTCCCTGACCGGCGAGTTGATCTCCGGCCAGGTCGCCTACGAGATCGGCATCCTCAACCATCTGGTGCCGCGCGAGGAAGTCATGATCAAGTCGCTGGCGCTCGCCGCGGATATGTCGAAACTCGCACCCACGGCAATGCGGCTCACCAAGCAGCGCTTCCGCAAACTCACCCAACCCGGTTTCGAAGCCGTACTCGGGGAAGCCAAGATCGCGCAGAAAGAAGCCTATGCCAGCGGCGAGCCGCAGGAAGCGATCCGCAAGTTCCTCGAAGCCAGGAGTGCAAAGAAATCCTGAACCACACAGAGTCCCAAGATAATCGGGGACAACTACGCCAGACATACGCGTCATTTAGACACGTATCCTTTGCGTACCTTTCTTTTCTACTTTGCGACCTTTGCGTCAACGCTCTTGAATTATTTTTTCTTTCTCTGTGTGCTCTGTACGCTCTGCGGTGCAAGCCATTCAAGCGCAGCGGACAGCTATCCGAGCAAGCCAATCCGCATCATCGTTCCCTACACGCCCGGCGGGTTCAACGATACCCTGGCGCGCACGCTCGGGCAGAAGCTCAATGAAAAGTGGGGCCAGCCGGTGGTGGTGGACAACCGCCCCGGCGGTGGTACCACGATCGGCACCAACCTCGCGGCAAAAGCGCCCGCCGATGGGCACACGCTGCTGGTCGTTTCCTTCGCCTTCGGCGTCAACCCGAGTCTGTACGCGTCGTTGCCCTACGATACAAAATGGGATTTCGCGCCGGTCGTGCTCGCGGCCGGGACGCCGAATATATTGGTGGTCAACCCGCAACTGACGGTGAAATCGGTTCGGGACCTGATCGCGCTGGCAAAATCGAAGCCCGGGAAACTCAACTATGCGACGGCGGGAAATGGTTCGTCGAACCACTTGTCGATGGAAATGTTCAAGAGCATGGTCGGCGTGGACATCGTGCACGTTCCTTACAAAGGCAGCGCTCCCGCCGTCACCGACCTGATCGGTGGCCAGGTGGACGTGATGTTCGACAACGTGCCCAACGTGCTGCAACAGGTAAAGGCCGGCAAGCTGCGTGGACTGGCGGTGTCGAGCAGGGAGCGCTCGCCCTTCACGCCGGAGCTTCCGACCGTCGCCGAGGCCGGCGTTCCCGGCTTCGACGTCTCGGTCTGGTTCGGAGTCGTCACGCCTTCGGGCACACCGAAACCCGTCGTCACCCAGCTCAACGCCGAGATCAACCGCATCCTGAAGCTGCCCGAGGTCGTTGAGCTATTCCACAAACAGGGTGTCGCGCCGCTCGGCGGCACACCGGACG
>DASYUW010000044.1:0-3835 GCA_036000845.1 Burkholderiales bacterium | reverse complement strand
GAGCGAGACCGTGGATAGGCAGCGCACCGCAACAATCACATTAGGCGACGGTACCGCTCCCGTCGAGTTTCCGGTTCTTTCCGGGACCCTCGGGCAGGATGTGGTGGATATCCGCACCCTGCATGCCAAGACCGGCAAGTTCACCTACGATCCCGGGTTCCTTTCCACCGCGAGTTGCCGTTCCGAAATCACCTACATCGACGGCGACGCCGGCGTGCTTCTGTATCGCGGCTATCCGATCGAGCAGCTTGCCGAGCAGTGCGACTTTCTCGAAGTGTGCTACCTGCTGCTGTTCGGGGAGTTGCCAAACAGGCAGCAGCAGCAGGAATTCGATAACACGGTCACGCGCCACACCATGGTGCACGAGCAGCTGGCGCGGTTTTACACGGGGTTCCGCCGCGACTCGCATCCGATGGCGGTTCTGGTAGGCGTGGTGGGGGCGTTATCGGCGTTCTATCACGACTCGCTCGACCTGAATAATCCGGGGCATCGCAAGATATCGGCTTTCAGGCTGATCGCGAAGATGCCAACCATCGTGGCGATGGCGTACAAGTATTCCGTCGGCCAGCCGTTCATCTATCCGCTCAATTCGCTGTCCTACTCGGCCAATTTCATGCGCATGATGTTCGCGGTGCCGGCTGAGGAGTACCAGATCAAGCCGGTGCTCGTTAAGGCGCTGGATCGGATCTTCATCCTGCACGCCGACCACGAACAGAACGCGTCGACTTCCACGGTGCGGCTGGCCGGTTCTTCGGGCGCCAATCCGTTCGCCTGCATCTCCTCCGGCATAGCCTGCCTGTGGGGCCCGGCGCACGGCGGCGCCAACGAGGCCTGCCTGAATATGCTCGAGGAAATCGGCGACGTGTCGCGGGTCGGCGAGTACGTCAAGAAGGCCAAGGACAAGAATTCCGGCTTTCGGCTGATGGGCTTCGGACATCGCGTGTACAAGAACTATGATCCACGCGCGAAGCTTATGCGCGAAACCTGCCATGAGGTGCTGAGCGAACTGGGGTTGCACGACGACCGACTGTTCAAACTCGCGATGGCGCTGGAAAAAATCGCCATCGAGGACGATTATTTCGTCCAGCGCAAGCTCTATCCCAATGTGGATTTCTACTCCGGCATCGTGCAGCGCGCGCTCGGCATCCCCAATAACATGTTCACCTGCATCTTTGCGCTCGCCCGCACCGTGGGCTGGGTGGCGCAGTGGAACGAGATGGTCGAAGACCCTGAGCAGAAGATCGGGCGGCCGCGCCAGCTCTATACCGGCCCAGCCAAACGCGACGTTGTTCCCATCGACAAGCGGTGATTGAGAAATCGAGCGACTGGGTGATTGAGCGATTAAGTGTATATGCGATTCGAATTACTCAATCGCAAAATTACCTGATCACCGTCCTGAAAGGTGAATCGTCATGATGAAGGAATTCCTCGGCAGCTCTTACCTGTTCGGCGGCAACGCCCCCTTCATCGAGGATCTGTACGAGGCCTACCTGCAGAATCCCGACGCGGTGACGCCGGAGTGGCGGCGCTACTTCGACCAGATGCAGCAGTTGCCGGGTGCGCGCGACGTAGCGCACGCGCCGATCGTCGAATCGTTCGTGCAGCGCGCGCGCACCGGGACGCCACGCGTAGCGGCAGCGCCGGCCAGGCTCGACCGCAAGCAGGTTTCCGTGATCCAGTTGGTCGCGGAGTATCGTTTCCGCGGCGTGTTCCTCGCCCAACTCGACCCGCTCAAGCGGCGCGAGCGCCCGCATATTGCCGAGCTGGAACCCGCGTATTACGACCTGACCGAAGCCGACATGGACACGGTGTTCAACACCGGCTCGCTGATTGGACCCGAGCAGGCGACGCTGCGCGAGATCATCAGGGCGCTGCAGGAGACTTATTGCGGCACCCTCGGCATCGAGTACATGTACCTGAGCAGTCGGGTGGAGAAGCTGTGGATTCAGGAACGTCTTGAGCCGGTTCGGGCCAAGCCCAGCTACTCCCCGGATTACAAGCGCCATATTCTGGAGCGCCTCACCGCGGCCGAGGGACTTGAGAGGCACTTGCATACCCGCTATGTCGGGCAGAAACGCTTCTCGCTCGAAGGCGGCGACATGCTGATTCCGATGCTGGACAATCTCCTGCAGCGTGCGGGCGAGGCCGGGGTGCAGGAACTGGTGATCGGCATGGCCCACCGGGGCCGCCTGAACGTGCTGGTGAATACGCTGGGGAAAATGCCCAAGGACCTGTTCACCGAATTCGAGGGCAAGCACGACGACGCACTGCTTGCCGGCGACGTCAAGTATCACCAGGGATTCTCGTCCGATATCATGACGCCGGGCGGGCCGATGCACCTGACGCTTGCGTTCAATCCATCGCACCTTGAGATCGTAAATCCAGTTGTCGAAGGTTCGGTTCGGGCCCGCCAGCACCGCCGCAAGGACCGGCAGGGCAAGGAAGTGCTGCCGGTATTGATTCACGGCGACGCCGCCTTTGCCGGCCAGGGTGTGGTGATGGAGACGTTGAACCTTTCGCAAACGCGCGGCTACGGCACCGGGGGCACCGTACACATCGTCGTCAACAACCAGATCGGGTTCACCACATCCGACCCGCGCGACAGCCGCTCGACGTTGTACTGCACCGACGTCGGGAAGATGGTCGAAGCGCCGATTTTCCACGTCAACGGCGACGATCCCGAGGCGGCGATCATGGCGATCGAAATCGCCCTGGACTACAGGACCAAGTTCAAGAAGGACGTGGTTGTCGACCTGGTGTGCTTCCGCAAGCTCGGCCACAACGAGCAGGACGAGCCAATGGTCACTCAGCCGCTCATGTACAAGATCATCAACGAGCACCCGGGGACGCGCAAGCTGTACGCCGACAAGCTCGCAGCGCAGGGCGTGATCGGCGCAGACGATGCGGACCAGATGATGGCGAACTACCGCCAAGCGCTCGAGGCGGGTTATCACACCAACAAGACGATCCTGTCAAACTACAAACCGCCTTTCGCAGTGAACTGGAGCCCGTACAAGGGCACCAAGTGGAACGAGAACGACGACACCACACTGCCGCTCGCCGACCTGCAGGTGCTGGCGGAGAAGCTGACGACCATTCCGCCCAACTTCAAGCTCCATCCGCGGGTCGAGAAAATCATCGCGGACCGCCGCCTGATGGGGCAGGGCAAGATGCCGGTGGACTGGGGCATGGCGGAAAACCTCGCTTATGCCTCCTTGCTCAAGGACGGCTTTGCGGTGCGTATTTCGGGTCAGGATTCAAGCCGTGGCACCTTCTTCCATCGCCATGCGGTGCTGCACGATCAGAACCGCGAGAAATGGGACTCCGGAACATACACGCCGCTGCAGCACATCGCCCCCAACCAGGGCGATTTCCTTGTTATCGATTCGGTGCTTTCTGAAGAAGCGGTGCTGGGTTTCGAATACGGCTACACGACTTCGGAGCCCAACGAGCTGGTGGTCTGGGAAGCGCAGTTCGGTGACTTCGCCAACGGGGCCCAGGTGGTGATCGATCAATTCATTGCCGCCGGCGAGGTCAAATGGGGCCGAATTTGCGACTTGGTGATGCTGCTGCCGCACGGCTACGAGGGGCAGGGACCGGAACATTCTTCGGCGCGACTCGAACGCTATCTGCAGTTGTGCGCCGACTATAATATCCAGGTATGCGTGCCGGCAACGCCGGTGCAGATGTTCTTCCTGCTGCGCCGCCAGATGATCCGCCCGTACCGCAAGCCGTTGATCATCTTCACACCGAAGAGCCTGTTGCGCCACAAGGAGTCGGTTTCGCCGCTGGAAGAGTTCGCCGAAAGCAAGTTCAAACCGGTCAACGGCGAATG
>DASYUW010000043.1:0-7600 GCA_036000845.1 Burkholderiales bacterium | reverse complement strand
CTCTACCAGCAGATCCCCTCGTAGACACCGGCGACGCTGAGCGAGTCGCAGATTCTCACAAAATCGATAATGGTCTGGCCGTCGCTCAGCCGCCTGGGAATATCGAGGAACTCCGGCGCCGCGTTGCCGATGACGATGGTGCCGGCATGATCGAGAACTTCGTCGATGGTGGAAACCATCAGGCGCGAGATATGCGGGATGCGGTTGAGAATGTAATCGCGATTCGCCCCGTGGATGCGTGCGAGACTGACATTCCTGTCGTAGATCCGCAGATCAAACCCCTTGCCTATCAGGCGCTCGGTCAACTCCACCACCGGGCTTTCGCGCAGGTCGTCCGTTCCCGCCTTGAAGCTGAAGCCCAGAATGCCGACTTTCCTGCTTCCCTGGTCGATAACCGCCCGCACCCCGCGTTCGAACTGCTGCTCGTTGCTCGGCAGGATCGCGCTCAGGATGGGGAGGGAAACATCGAGCGTTTTCGCCTTGTACAACAGCGCGCGGAGATCCTTGGGCAGGCACGAGCCGCCGAAGGCAAAGCCGGGTTTCAGATAATACGGCGAGAGGTTCAGCTTGGTGTCCTGGCAGAAGATGTCCATCACGCGGTGGCTATCCACCTCCAGTCCTTTGCAGAGGTTGCCGATCTCGTTGGCGAATCCCACCTTGAGCGCATGCCATGCGTTGTCCGCGTACTTCACCATCTCCGCGGTCTCGATGTCGGTGCGGATGAACGGCCCCGGCATCCCGGAGTAGAGGCTCGCCAACAGGTCGCCGCTGGCACGGTTGACTTCGCCGATGACCGTCTTGGGCGGGTGGGAGTAGTCATGAACGGCGGTACCCTCGCGCAGGAACTCCGGGTTGATGCAAACGCCAAAATCGGTCCCGGCGCGCCGGCCCGAACTCGCCTCAAGTGTCGGGATCACCAGTTGACGCATGGTTCCGGGCAGCATAGTGCTGCGGATCACCACGGCCGGCGCGCCCTCGTGGTGGCGCAGGGCCGTGCCGATCTGCTCGCACACGCGACGTACGAATCTCAATTCGATGTCGCCGTTGGCCCGGCTGGGTGTTCCCACGCAGATCAGACAGAGATCGGTCTGCTGGACCGCAGTGGTGACATCCATCGTCGCCGACAGGCGACCCGCAGCTACTTGGCGATCGATGATCTGGTCGATATCCTTTTCGATGATCGGGCTCTTGCCGGCGTTGATGAGATCCACCTTCCTCGACTCCGGATCGACGCCGATGACTTCGTGGCCCTGGCTGGCAAGGCAGCCCGCCGAAACGGTTCCGACGTATCCAAGACCCAACACACTGAGCTTCATGACCGTCCTCTTTTGATTGCAACGAATTGTCCGGCACGGCCGCGCTGCGGGAACAATACAGAGACCCGCCGGCATGCGACCTGCGCAAGCACCATTGCCAGCCTAATAAGAGGTTGTTGACGCTCGTGCTGCGATCCCGGGTTGGGAGGTAGTCCGATCGGACCAGCAGATGCCTTTGCTTAGCAGAACCTGATTTCCTGCCCCGGACAGTGTCGATGCCGTCCTCGCAGAGACGCCCGGCGGCGGCGTCCGCACCCGTTGATCGCCTTGAGACCGGTATGCTCTGCAAGGACTGCACCGGACCCGGCTGTTCCCGGTTCAATGCACGGGCAAGCTCACCACCACGACCAGACTTCGACGCGCAGCGCGCCGACCACTCCGTGCGTGAGAACCTCGATGAGCGGCCGCGTGCCGCAATCGATCTTCGCGTAGCCGGTCATCCGGGTTTTCAGCTTTTGCTCCGCGTTGTCGATGACTGTGGCGACGCGCACGGTCTTGACCGGCGCGACCGGGTCGGACTCGCGCATGGCGGGCGCAATGCCGGTCACCACGCCCCGGAAGGTTTCGCCCGGGTAGGCCCGGGCTTTGAGGTACACCGGCTGGCCGACGCGCACCGGCCCGATATCCCGCTCCGGCACCTCGATCTCCACAGTGAGCTGCCTGAGATCGTGCACCTCGGCGATCAGGTCGCCCTTGCTCACGTACTGGCCGATCTTCTCCTTCAGCCTCGGCGTCGTGATCACGCCAGCGTGAGGGCTGCGGATCAGCAGCCGTTCGATCTGATCCTGCAGCAGCCGCTGCCTGGCCTCGAGACTGGCAACCTCGGCCTCCATCGCCTCGATTTCCTCCGGCCGCGCTCCGGCGGCCAGCCGTTCGAGCTCGCGTTCCGCCTCCGTGCGCGCGGCCTTGGCCAGCGCCTGATTCTCGCTCCACTCCCTCAACTCGTCCGCCCGCGCGTGTCGCAAACTGGCCTGTGCCTCTTCCAGCGCCCGGCGGCGGACGAAAATTTCGGTTTCGGCTTCGTCGAACTTCGCGGCCGAATAGAAGCCCTGCTGCACCAGGGGGCGCACGCGCGCCGCCGACTGCTCCGCGAATGCAAGCTGTTCCCTGGCCCTCTCCACTGCCGCTCGCGCCCCCGCGATGCGCTCCGCGCGCAGCTTGCCCGCCTCCGAATGCCGGCCAACCGCCTCGATTTCCCGGGTCTTCGCGTTTACCACGCGCTGGCGCGCGAGCGCGATATCCTCGGGCCGCGGGCCGGCGCGCAGCATCTTGAGCCTCGCCTGCTTCTCCTGCAGGGCCGCATCGGTCTGGGCAAGCTCCGCCCGGCGGGTGTAGTCGGCGAGCTGGGCGACGAGCGCGTCCTTTTCGACCATGTCGCCTTCGTTGACGTACACCGTTTCGATGATGCCCTCGACTTCCGCCCGCATGTCGGCATTGTCCACCGGGCGGATCGCGAAGCCGCCCGAGACCGTCAGCGTCATGGGAACGAGGAATAGCGCGCCCAGGACGGCGCCGCTCACAGTCAGCACCTTGACCGGCCGACGCATGGAACGAAACCACACGGGTGCGCTGCGGATGCGCTCGGGCAGCGCAAGGAGGGAGCGTTTGAGCGGGTTTCGCAAGATCATGCTCATGAGGACCACGAACAGCACGAAGCCGAAACCATGGTACTCACCGACGAGGTAGCCCCCGAACCACCAGGCGATCGAGCCCAGGAGCAGCATCGAATAGGCGCCCGCCAGGACACCGTAGGCGAGGAAAATGCGCCGCTCGCGGGCTGGCGTGTCATCGGGGGTGGCGCCGATTTCCCCCATGAGCCGCCGCCGGAGGCTTCCGAGGTACTTGAAGGCGCGCGCGCGTAGGTTCGGGACGTCGAGCGCGTCGGAGAGCAGGTAGTAGCCGTCCAGCTTGATGAGCGGATTGACATTGAACAGGGTCCTCACGCCCGCGGTGGCGAGGACGACCAGCGCGGCGAAATGCAGCGCGGCATCCGGCTCGGTGACGCGCCAGGCGAGCACGGCGAGCGCCCACAGCAGGATGTCGAGCCAGGCGCCGGCGGCGGTGACCCAGAGGCGCTTCGCCTTCTCGGGAAACATCCAGGCGTCGCTCACATTGCAGTAGAGCGCCGGCTGGAAATAGATCAGCATGAAGCCCATCTCGCGCACCTGGCCGCCAAAGCGCTTGCAGGTGAGACCGTGGGCGATCTCGTGCGCGCAGACCGTGAGGATCAGGACGAACCAGGCGTAGGCGAGGGCGTGGAAGGAGTAAAGGCGCGCGAACTCCTGCCGGATCTCCTGCCAGTTCGCAGCCGCCACCGCAAGCGCGAACAGGATCAGCGCGCCGCTGCAGGCGACGAAGCCGCGCGTGTATACCCAGCGCAGCACCGGCAGCAGAAGCTCCAGGCCCCGGTCGGGGTCGAAGGCCTTGAAGCGCAGGTAAAGCAGGTCGCCCCGCACGCGCGCGGCTGCTGCCTGCGCCGCGGGCGCCTGCGTGGCGCCCTCGAGGAGACCGAGCCTGCGCAACTGGGTCGTATAAGCGTCGAGCTCTTCCTGCGAAAGCGCGTCGCCGAACTTCTCCTCGACTTTTCTGCGGATGTCTTCGGGCGCGCTCCGGCCGTCGAGCTGCCGGGCGATGAAATACGCGACTTCGGGAAGACGGAAGATCCGCCCGCTCGAGGGCTCCTTCAGGACATAGACCGTGGCTGCGCCCGCGCGCTGCTCGCTGACCTCGAGATCGGAACGAAATTTGGGAGACGCCGCCACTGCTGCGAGCGCATCTTCCATCTCATTGACCTCCGATTGTCATGCGCCTGGCGCGGATTCACGCACCATCGTCGCGTGGAAAACGGGGAGGCCGCGGGATTCGACGGCCTCCCCGGTTGTGCTCCAACTGCAAACTACGGGCTACAACTACTCGACACTAACTACTCCGCCCGCCCCATCCGCAGCTTCAGCGGCCTCATTCACTGCGGTAGACGGCTCCGGCACTACGATATCGCCGGCAGCATCCGGTAGCGATACGGCCACAGTCAAAATCGCGTCCAATCCCGATGGCACGACTCTCTGCTCCAGTTCCTCGATCTCCAAGCGTAGGTCTTTCATTTTCCATAACCTCCTTTGAACAGATGATCTCAGGTGGTTCGGCCTTACAACGCGCCTTCACGCTGACAAATCTATCAGCCGACAGTTGAGGCAAAGTTCAAAATGTAACAGCGCCGCAAGAACGGCGATGAGATCGGGGTGTTGTCCGGGATGGTCCACTTGGCCTATCAACCGTCGCGTGTACTGCGCCACCACCCTGAAAACGGCGGCCCGAGCCGTAGCCGCGACAGCAAACGTGGCTTCCATCTCGTAGGCATCCGGTTGTCACGCACCAAAGGCACAACGGAGGTCGCCTGAATTCGACGACCTCCCCACTTCCACTGCTTCAGATGCGGACGTTACGCGGGCTCAGGCGACGTGCCGTTGGAAACCTCGTTGCCGGGGTTGCCGTTGCTCTCGCCATTGGTCCCGCCGCCGTCACCGCCCGATGGCTGCGGCGTAGCGCCGTTCGAGACCTCGTTGCCGGGGTTCCCATTGCTTTCACCGAGCGTGCTCGGGGCGATGCGCTCCTCGAGTTCCTCGAGTACAAGTTTGGCTCTCTTCATGGAAAATGCTCCTTTCGCAAATCAGGTTAGATGCAGACCCTTGCTTACGAGCTGGTGCCCTCAGGGTTGGCGCTGCCTTCGGGGTTTGCGGTCCCCTCGGGATTCGCGCTGCCGGACGGGTTCTGACCGGCGTTGCACTGGTTGCCGGGCTGGCCGTCGTAACCGCCGGTCCCGATGATAGTCGGGGCGATGCGCTCTTCCATTACGTCCACGATCAGCTTCTGCTCTTTCATCATGTGTCTCCTTTCAGTGGTTCATACGTTGGCGCATCACTCCGCGGGCGGCTCGCCCGTGAGATCCGCGCTGTTCTCACCCACTCGGGCCGGTCACGAGCCGGTCGACACCGCACCGCCGGTGCCTTCGTTCCCCGGATTGTTCGTGTTGTTGAGCGGCGGGTTGTTGTTGCCCGGATTGCCGTTGCCAGGCACGTCGCCGACCGAGCTCGGGGCGATCCGTTCTTCCAGCTCCTCGATCTCCATGTGCAGGTCTTTCATTTATTCCTCCATGAGCAGTGTTGAGTGAATGGTTCCAGCCTACAACTCGCCTCCACGTCGGCAGCTACAGTCAGCGTAGTTGACGAGCGATCATCATGTGGTAGTACCACTACACGGAGTCATTGACCCGCTACATCTGCGGTAGTCCGATCGGACTATCAACGGTGCGTAGATTCCGCCGGATGCTAGTTGCCCGCCGGCCCTTCTGGAACGGCGCCGTTGGGAACAGCATTGTGGTCGTTGTTGTTGTTGGGGTTGTCGGGGTTGTTGTGCAGCGCCCCTACCGTGGTCGGCGCGATCCGTTCTTCCAGTTCTTCCACTTGCAGCAGGATTTGCTCTTTCATGGTGTCATCTCATCAGCAGAACGACGAACTATAAAGAAAAAGGGGAGGACGCCCGGATTCGACGGCCTCCACACTGCGCTTCTACTACAGGTTACGCGGGCTCAGGCGAGGTGCCGTTGGAAACCTCGTTGCCGGGGTTGCCGTTGCTCTCGCCATTGGTCCCGCCGCCTTCGGCCGGCTCGGGCGACGTGCCGTTGGAGACCTCGTTGCCGGGGTTCCCATTGCTTTCACCGAGCGTGCTCGGGGCGATGCGCTCCTCGAGTTCCTCCAGTACAAGTTTGGCTCTCTTCATGGAAAATCCTCCTTTCGCAAATCAGATCAGGTTAGATGCAGACCCTTGCTTACGAGCTGGTGCCTTCGGGGTTTGCGGTCCCCTCGGGATTCGCGCTGCCGGACGGGTTCTGACCGGCGTTGCACTGGTTACCCGGCTGGCCGTCGTAACCGCCGGTCCCGATGATGGTCGGCGCGATGCGCTCTTCCATTACGTCCACGATCAGCTTCTGCTCTTTCATCATGTGTCTCCTTTCAGTGGTTCATACGTTGGCGCATCACTCCGCGGGCTGATCGCCCGGGAGATCCGCGCTGTTCTCACCCACTCGGGCCGGTCACGATCCGGTCGAAACCGCACCGCCGGTGCCTTCGTTCCCCGGATTGTTCGTGTTGTTGAGTGGCGGGTTGTTGTTGCCCGGGTTACCGTCGCCAGGCACGTCGCCGACCGAGCTTGGGGCGATCCGTTCTTCCAGTTCCTGCACTTCCAGCACAATCTTCCGTTCCATCGTGTTTCTCCTATTGGTGATTGACAAACGGTCACTACCTGCTACGCGCCCTCTGCTGGCGTGGATCTAATCCGACAGAAGAGGCGCGGTCGAGGATGGCAGCGTTACGTGAAAGCGATATGTCGCAGCGTTCTCACCTTCATGGGCCGATGCGCGTATCAACCTTCGCGCGACGCTGGGCCATCACTTCATGACACGGGAATGAGGCCCGCGAGGTTCCATGCTTTGCGTGTTCCGATCGGACTATCAACAACGCGTGGATTCTGCGGGGCTGCTAGTTGCCCGCCGGCCCTTCCGGAATGGCGCCCAGGGGAACGGCATTGTGGTCGTTGTTGTTGTTGGGGTTGTCGGGGTTGTTATGCAGCGCCCCTACCGTGGTCGGTGCGATGCGCTCTTCCAGCTCTTCCACTTGAAGCAGAACCTTGTGCGCTTGGACTTTCATGGTGTTTGCTCCTTTCTGTCAGGGATAAGCCGCCTCGCGTTGCGCGGATCGCGTCGGTACAGGATCGACGCAACGCGTCATGCAATCTGCGCCGAGATCTTGACACCTGTGTTAATCGATCAAAGCGAAGTGTGGTCTTATCAGACCAGAATAGGAGCGAAGCCTGCGCCGATCAGATCAGCACTCGAGTGAAACAGGTCCGATCGGATCAGCAGATGATCCCGGCTGAACAAGCTGCCGTACGACGTCAGAATTCGATATGCAGCCGCACGGTTTCGAAAGAAACCGGCCCTCTGTCGGCCCCGGCGGCGCGCCCGTCTGCCGGCGTGATTCCAATCCGGCAGAGGAGTCCCGGTCAAGGACGGCAGCGTTACGCACCAGCAATAATTCATGTTCGTACGGCGCTGCACATAGCGCTGGAAACGCGAAAAAAAGGGCGGATGATCCCCGCCCCGCGTTGCCAGAAAAATAATCGTCAACGCTACGCCGATGCCTTTTAGTTACCCGGCAATAGCTGGACGCAGCGCCCTAGCAGGGTTTCCGGGCCGACCGGCGCGGGGTTCGCGAACCGGACCGAAATCC